>NZ_JBGCCD010000024.1:0-75797 GCF_041262405.1 Lysinibacillus sp. RC79 | reverse complement strand
AATAAGGCACTTCCTGTTCAAAATTGAACAAGAAGTGCCTTATTTTTACTGAAAAGGGTTCGCTTTTATGAAAACGTAAGTTTTTCAGTGCCCTCATTATGAGTTGTGGCTTTTTATTATGTATTTGTAATAAAAGTAAAATACTTTTATGTATTTTGTTAATTTAACCGTATGACAATGCCTTTTCCTTTAGCATTGTCACCTTCTTAGCTAGAAGAAGATTTTTTCAATTACAAAGAAAACCAAAAGTAATTCAGAATAAGTGAGCTTTAATTCAACTTTCATACTTTCACCACCTTTTATTTAGTTAATAAATATACTGTGCGGTGAGCGTAAATTATATTCCAACTATGTCAAAAGCAGAAGAAGTGACGAATTGGAATCCAGGTTCAACAGTATTACAGGGAGGAGTAGAAAATATTATTAAATAGGGCACTGATAAGAAACATATACAAGCACAGCATTTAACAGCACTGCAGAATAAAGAACTTACTACAGTTAGTGTTCTAGACCTAGTAGAAACCGTGATGGATCGCAGTGGTTTGCTTAAATAAAGACATATTAAATGGTATTATAATGATAGATTGGTAAATGGGTAATAAAGCTAAACATGAGATCGAGAAGGGAGGTATTATAAATGGAAATTAGAAAGCCGAACAACTTAGAACTAGAAGAAATTATAGCTCTTTCGCCACAAGCTTTATTTGATGGTACACTGGGCGGAGTAAGAGCAACAAATGAAAAAGTTTTAAACCTTATAGAACCTCTTCTAAAAAAAGGGTGCTATTATTTGATAGCAACAGAGAATAATGAGTTAATGGGATGGATCCTAATTGGGGAAAATAAAGACCAATTTACGGAACAATTAAATGGGTTTATTTATGAGCTATTTGTAAAAGAGACATTTAGAGGTAGAGGTATTTCGAAAGAATTAATGAATGTTGCCATTGAAAATTTGAGACAGGAAGGATATTCCGAAGTCAGACTTAGTGCTTACGTAGGGAATAATGCTATAAAATTATATGAAAAAATGGGTTTTAGTTTAAGAACAGTAAGTATGAAATTACAGTTATAAAAGTCCTTATTTAATCTAAAAATGACAAACGACCAGGACTCATTTCAAAATGAGTGCCTGGTTTTATTTTAAATTCTTTTGTATTTGTTAGGATGGAATTGCTTATGTAATTGGTAACATCATGGTTATAAGACTTATTTATGAATTAGGAGGATGTTCTTTGAAAATTATGCGTAGTTCTGAACTTTTAAGTGATAGTGAAATAATGGATTTATTAAAAGATCATCAAAGGACGAGCAAACTATCTAAAAAAGAAGAACTTACAGAAATGGCTAGGGTGTTTGAGAGAATCGTTAGAAAAGGCAGTGGAGATATATAAGAAAAATCTAGATTTTGGAAGTGAAAGCTTTAGCAATCTATTGTGTAATTTTGAAAGCTTTAAGTTTTTTATAGAGTTTGAGAATAATAATTATATTGTATATTCTTTTGAAAGTATTACGGAGTCTGGGCATTATACTTTTAAAGATAGTGTTTTTTTTACGTTGTTAAAATAAGAAGAAGCTCTATGAACTGTTTTAGGTCATAGTGCTTCTTTAACTTTGCTTAGTGTGTTTTCACCTTGCACTTATGTCACTTAACATTTGGTAAAATAATTGAATATCTATAAACGTTGATATATAAAGGGTTAGATGAGTTTTTGTTATAAGTTAGCCCCACTTTTAGCCCCATTTTCTTTTAAGCTTTGACTAAATACTGATATAGTCTGTTCCTCCAATTCCTGAAGAACATGACCATAAACAGTATGAATCATTTCAGGCGTATTTCCTAAACGATCAGCAATTGCTTTAACAGGGATACCGTTATTCATCAAAATTGTGGCATGTGTGTGCCGTAATCCATGTATTGTAGTCGCTGGAAGTCCAGATGCCTTTACAGCACGATTAAATGTTGCGTTTAACCCTGTGGGAATGAAAGGTTCACCATTATAAGGTGATATGAAAATAAAAGAGTCATCTTTCGAAATATTATCATTTAATTTACGGCCATATGATAGCAACAAAGCTTTGACAGCCGTTCTATAACTCTTTAACTGCTGCAAGATAATATCATCAACTTTTATGGTGCGCTCACTGTTTTGTGTCTTTGTGGTCCCAACACCGTTATTTCCTCTGTGACGCTCAATAGTGATTGTTCGATTATCAAAGTCCATATTACGCCATTGAAGCCCCAAAGCTTCACCTTTTCGCATGCCAGTATAGGCAATTGTTAAAAATAAAGTATAGTAGGCTATATTTTCGTTACGTTTAATATGATCTAGCAATACATTTAGTTGCAATGGTGTAAGGTAATTCTTTTCAGCTTCTCTATTTCTTATAGAGGGTAGGGCAACACCATGTAGTTTGTTACGTAATAAAATTTCATCTGCTACAGCTGCATTAATGGCAGTCCTAAAAGTCTTATGCAAGGAATGAATTGAATAAGGCTTTAATTTTGTTTCTAAGGCATTTATAAATACCTTTTGATAAATATTTTTATCTAGTTTTTGTATCTTATATGACCCTAGATAGGGCTTTAAATAAAGCTTTATAAAAATCTCACGTTGTTCAATTGTAGCAGGTTTCCATTTTCCTTTATTCATTTCAAACCACATATCTAGCCATTGTCCGACAGTTAGGTTATCATTTTCTATATGTTTAGTTTCACCTCGCAGCGTTTGAGCCTTTACATCTACAAGGGCTTTTATCGCTGCTTTTTCTGTTTTAAAACCACTCTTTTTCTTCTCTTTCCGTTTACCAGTTAAACCATCGTAATACTTATGACGGAACATCCACAATTTTTCACCTTTATTATTTAGGTAGGAATAGACTTCTTTTTCTTTTGTTGATTTAACTAATTCCAATTTAATTACATTCCCTTCATCGCTTTTGGTGAGCATGTGTGCAGGGATGAAATATAAATTTATTTGTCGAAAGTTAATTTTAAAATTTGTAGGGCTTTTTGTTTTTCTTCATCAGTTAATACTTTACCGTTAATCGTTATTTCTTTAGCCATGTTAAATATGTTTTCAAGGTCTACTTTTGTTTTAGCTTCACCGACAAAATTCTCTATCATATTTTTGGCTTGAGTTGCTTCTTTATATTCGAGTGAATTTCTTATTAAATCATTAATTTCATCAATTTCAACAGATAAATCCTCCAATTGATCTCGAAGGTCTTTAGCTTGTTTTAATAATTCACTTCTTTCTTTAGATAAAGCACTCGCTTCGTCTTGTTCTTTATCGTTCATTTCATCTATAGTGAGATATTTTTGTAACTTTAACTCTATGTCTTCTGCTTTATTGATGAATTCTTTTTTCTTATTTCTATATTCAGTTTGTTTTGATTTAAGTTCATCACGTTTTAAATACAATTCGGATAAATCATTTCCAGTTAAGTAACCAGCCCTAATCATTAAATCTATATATGGAATATCTAAGACCTTAGCAATTCTCGCTAAAACGTCAGGAGATGGATTTTTTTTTCGTTCATTTTCTAAATGTGAAATGTACCCTTGAGAAACTTCCACCATTTCAGCCAATTGCGTTGTTGTAAGTCCACTTTTTTTGCGAACTTCTTTTATTAAATCTCCTAATGTATTCACATTATTTCTCCTTTCCTTATCATTAATCGGTTTAAATAAATAATACTCAAAGTAATAAAAAGTTGCAAATTATTTATAAATGGTTTAAATTAATACCAAGGGAATTAATACTGATGGTATTATTATTTTGTGCAAGGTGGTGAGTTCGTGGAAAAAATCACTTTATCTGTTACTGAGGTTGCTAAATTAATTGGAATAAGTACCACTACTGTTTATACAATGGTACGCCTTAATGAAATTCCATATAAAAAAGTTCGAGGCAGAATTATTTTTCATCGTGGAACTATCGACAATTGGTTAGCAACACCTTTTAAAGGGGGAGAATCATGATTCCGGCAGAAATAAAAATTGAAGTTAATGAAAATATAATTAGAGAACAATTAGAAAAGCGCGTAAATGAAATTGTTGATAGTACTTTACTTTTGATTGATGTAAAAGGTTTAGCCAAAAAATTATCAATGAGTGAGCGTTTTATAGAGGAAGAATTTTTACATGATCCACGCATTAAATTACATGAAGTTAAAAAGAACAGGAAACGTTGGTACTTTTATAAACCAACAATAGAGGCAATTACGGAAATTTTACGTACAGAATGGTAAAAAAATAAAAATGCTTTTGGTGAGCGTGTACAGGAGATGTCGTAGCAACAAGGTGGTGAAATTGTGGCAATTAAAGAAAAAGAAAAGATATTAATGGTAGTAGAAGAAAATATACCGGCAGAATTAAAGGATTTTAGAAATTGGGTCTTATGGCGTGCTGAATACAATGAAGATCGGCAGCAGTTTGATAAAATTCCGTATCAAATTGACGGTAGAAGAGCGAGTCATTCTAATTTTGCAACTTGGAATACATTTGAGATTGTATATAAAACTTATGATGAAAGTAACCAATACGATGGAGTAGGATTTGTTCTTTCTGTAGAGGATCCGTATTGTTGTGTGGACGTAGATGATATCCAATCCATAGATGAATTAGATGAACTTGCAGAAGAAATTATTTCAATGTCTTATGCAGAACAATCTCCTAGTGGAAAAGGATTACATGTGTGGTTTAAACACAAACATAATAAGGAACGTCATAAAAATAAAAATCAGCAAACTGGCTATGAAATATATGATGATAAGCGCTTTATCTCATTTACAGGTGAATCATTAAATGAATTACCAATATGCGAAGGTGGAGTTGATTTAGATAGTTTCTTAGATAAAGTTTTAAAACGTGAAGTCGTTATTACACAACAAGTTAATCCTTTAACATACGGAAAGGCAGCTACATCAGAAGAAGAAATCATTAGAATAGCACTCAACAGCAAAAATGGAGAAAGATTTTATAAATTCCTTTTTGGTGGTTGGGAAGAAAATTATGATAACAATTTTTCAAATGGAGATATGGGATTTTTAAATGACCTTGCCTTTTTTACTAATCGAGATCCGTATATGATGGATAGCATTTTCAGAAAATCAAAATTAATGCGTGATAAGTGGGACCGTCCACAGAATACTTCTACTTATGGATGGGAACAAATTTCTAAAGCGATTGCTGAATGTAGAGAAGAATTTGTGTTTTCTGACACACCTAAGGAGGAAGCGAAGGGGATTTGGTGGCGCGCTAATGGTAATGGAACATTCACTTTCATGCATCATATTTTAGCGAAAGAGGTTCTAAAAAGTTACCCTATAGTTCGTTATCCGACACCTCACAGTGATTTGTATTATTACAACAAGCGGAAAGGTATTTATGAACAAGACAGATCAGGTAGACAAGTTTCTGCAATTACAAGAAGTTTCGATGATGAATTGAAATCGAGTCAAGTTAGAGAAGTTTTTAATTATATTCAAGAGTTATCACCGATCGTTAATAGAATTAATGAAAATTATATAGCGCTTGAAAACGGAATTTTAAACTTTACAACTTTCGAATTGGAGTCGTTTACATCAGATATTTTTGTTTTGCAAAAGATACCTGTGAAATATAATCCAAATGCATATGACGAGTTTGTAGATTCGACATTAAAGAAAGTAACTCAAGGTTATGAGCCGAGCATAATGAACATTCAAGAGATGTTCGCATGTGTTTTATACCCAGGAGTGTTAGTTCCAAAAATTCATTACTTATATGGTAAAAGCGCAAGTAACGGCAAATCCTCAATATTGAATATGATTCATAAAACTTTCAATCGTGATGGTGGCAATATTTCAGCAGTAACACCACAGAAATTGGCGGTGAACACTTTTGCTGGTGCGTCTGTATACGGTAAATTAGCAAACATTGTGGATGATAATTCTGATTCGTTAATTGAGGATAGCGGACTGTTAAAAACGATTATTACAGGCGGTTATATTGAAATCGAGCGTAAAGGAAAGGATGCTGAAACGGTTAAAGTTAACACTAGCATGATAATTGCTAGTAATCATTTGCCCAACTTTAACGAGTCCGGTAATTCAATAAACAGACGACTTCACATTATACCGTTCGAGCACAATTTTTCATTGGATGCGGAATGTTTATCAGACGTTGAAACACAACAACGTATCGAAAGTGATTCCGCTAGAGAATATGTAGTGAAATTAGCTGTAGACGCTTTAAAGCGTATGTTGTTGAATCAGAATCCAGAGAAACTTACACGAAACGAAAAAGCAAACGAACTTGCTGCAACATTCGCTGAACATAATGATCCATGGGCCGATTATTTTCATGAATTTAAAATTGATTATTTTGAGGATACGCAAGGTACAACTGTTGTCAAAGAATATGAGCAGTGGTGTAAGGAGAATAGAGTTCCAGTTCTTGAAGCTAGGAAATTTAAAGAAACCGTTTGTGCTCGTCTGGATATGGAGTGGAAAACTAAAAAAATAACATTGAATGGTTTACCGAAAGCGGTGAAAGGATTTAAGAAAAAATCCAATACATTCAAATTAGGGTAACCAGTTACTTACGAAGTAACTATGATGGTAACCGATAAAACTCAATTGTATCAAGGGTTGAACTGTATTTTTGAGTTGTTGGTTACCGGTTACCGTACTTTCACTCTATTCTTTTATATATAGGGTGTATATACCCTTATTATTTTATTTTTCTTTTTATAGTAACTTAGTAACTAATAAATAAAAGATATATATAAACCTTGATATAACAATGTTTTTATTGGTTACCGTAATCAGTAACCAAGAGTAACTTTTTATTAAATTGAGTAACCGAAAGGTGGTGATGCAATGACATTTAATAAATGGTTAAAACGATTAGTTTATGAAGATTCACCAATTGGAGATTTAGCAAGAGACAACAAGGTAGATCCAACGTTCCCTGATAGTGATTCATATAACGAATTGTATGATTATCTAATTTCACAAAAGGCGAGTGACTTATGTTTACTTTCATTCGATAAAGCATGGGGAAAATATTTAACAGAATGTAATAAGGAGGAAACACAATGAAACACATCCATGAACAAGGTTATGCAGCTATCATGAAAAATCTAAAAGAATTGAAGCAATATTTAGATCAAGAGGAATACCAGCTTGCTAAAAATAGAGCGGATGATATTGAAGCAATCTTATTGGCAAATAAAGATACTAAACCGAGAGCCACTAAAAGAAAATGGGATGATGAAAGATGGAACTGACAAGTAGGTGAAACCACAAAGACAATGCAAACATTCTACATGCAGAACATTAATTGACTATGACCAGCAGTATTGCGAGAGCCACAAGCCACGCACACAACGTCCGCAACAGTCCTATGCAGAACGTATGGAGAAGGATGGGCAATACAGACGGTTTTACAAAAGCAAGTCATGGCAAAACCTATCATTTCGTTACCGCCTATCCCATCCAATATGCGAGGAATGTATCCAGCTAGGATTAGCAGTTAAAGCGGACGTAACAGACCATATTGTGGAGATTAAAGATGATTGGACAAGGAGGTTAGATGAAACAAATTTACGCAGCTTATGCCATCATCATCATGCGATTAAGACAAAGCAAGAACAAATGAAACGTTCCCTTCTATAAAAAGAGGGGGGCTTGTTCTGTGGACGTGAGGACCGTTGAGGAGTCCTTTCTTCGCATAAAATGCCTTTTATGAAGTTATTTAGTGTAATCAGGTTATTAAAGGTAAGTTAATTGTGTTATACTATTAGTAGAACAGGAGGTTGGAATAATGGGGAAGAAAATCAAATTAGTTCAGCCGACAAAGGCGCATATTTCTAAAGCCGAGCGGTTAGATCGTGAAGCTATGCGAGAAGAATTATTTGAATATCCCGACTTGAATACACTGCCTCCAACATTTTTGAATGGTGAGGCACTGAATGAATGGAATCGAGTTGTGCCTTTATTAAAAAGTGACATACCTATTTCAGAATTAGATTATTCACTGATTGCTTCTTATTGTGCAGCAGTCGGAACAATCATCGAATGCCAAAATCATATCAATGACAATGGTGCGATGTTGAAAGATGGGAAATCAAATCCCGCAGTGCGAGTACAATCTCAAGCGATGAAAGATATGCGAATGTTAGCAAATTCATTAGGCATGAGTTTAGATTCTCGAATGAAATTAGCACTCAACAAAGCAAAAGAAAAGCCTGTAGATCCATTCGAAAGTTTGTTAGGCAGTGACTAATTTTGCACTTGAATATGCGGATAAAATCCTTTCAGGTGAAATATTTGCTGGGGAGAAAATAAAACAGGCGTGTGAGCGTTTTAAACGTGATTTAGAGCGTTCGCAAAATGACAACTTCTCTTATTATTTCAACGAGCAACAAGCAAATAAAGCGATTGCTTTTATGGAATTGTTACCTTCTACAGATGGTTCGAAAATTGAAATGCTACTTTTTCAAAAGTGGATTCTTTCAGAGTTATATGGCTGGCGTGAAAAAGGAACGGAGAATAGGCGTTACAATCGTGCATTCATTTCAATGGCACGTAAAAACGGTAAGACTTATTTAGTTTCTGGTATGGGCGCAAATGCTTTATTAGTTGAACAGCAACCAGCGGAAGGTAGACAGATTTTATTCGTATCAAATGCACTCAAACAAGCGAAGTTAGGCTATAACATGATGAAAAATAGTCTAAACAAAATTGTGAAAAAGTCCGAATTTATGCGACACCGTTTAAAAATATTAAATGCAGAAATACGTGATCTTCCTTCTAATAGTGTTGCAATGGCATTAGCGAGTGATACATCTACTCTTGATGGCTACGCTGGAACAACAGTGATTCTTGATGAATGGCATGAAGCGAAAGACCGTAAAGTCTATAACGTTTTAAAGTCAGGTATGGCACAAGAAAAAAATGGTTTGTTAGCAATCGTTTCTACTGCTGGATTAAATCCAAACGTACCGATGTATGAAGAATATGAAATGTTATCAGATGTTTTAATCGGTAAAGAAAATGCAGACCGTTATTTCATAGCGATATGGGAAATGGATTTAAAAGATTGGATTGAAGATGAAAACAAATACATTGCTGCTAATCCAATTTTCGAGCATAAGGAAATTAAACGTACCATGTTACCAGCTATTCGTGATGATGTTCAAATTGCGCTTAAACAAAATAACTTAAATGCAGTATTGGTTAAAAATTTTAATATGTGGCTGCAAGCGAGTGAGGATTCTTACATCAGTGTGGAAGATTGGAAGGCTGCAGAAGCGAAAACAATTCCAGATATTATAGGGAAAGATATTTATATAGGTATCGACCTTTCGAAAACAAATGATTTAACGTCAGTAAGTTGGTGTATTCCGTTAATTGAAACAGGTCAACTATATTGCGATAGCCATTCGTGGGTTGGCACAAAGTATGGGCTAACACAAAAAATTAAACGAGATGGCATTAATTATGTAGCACTTGAACAAGTAGGCGAATGTTCTATTACTAAATTAGCGAGTGGCATTATCGACTACGAGGATATTTTCAATTGGATCATGCAATTTATCCAAGAAAACGAATTGAATGTACAAGCAATATGCTACGACAAATGGAACGCTAACACATTGATTACCAAGTTAGAAAAAGAACATCTTCCATTGGTAGAAGTCCGGCAAGGTGTATTCACATTAAACACACCGACCAGGACATTTAGAGAGCAGTTATATGATGGGAATATTATTCATTCCAAAAATAAGTTACTAACATATGCGGTCAATAATGCGATTTTAAAAATTGATAATAATGGTGTCATTATTAATAAGAATCGAAATAGCGAACGTATTGATCCGATAGCTGCATTGATGAACGCATACACACAAGCTATGTTCCATTTTGAAGATATAGAGGGGGCGAAAGCGAATAATGAGTTTTACGTTTCTGAAAACTTTAGTTTTTAGTCATTTACACACCGTTTTATTATTGCTAGGCATAGCGTTTATTGTGGCAGCAGTACAGATTTTAACGAATATCGGCTACACACTTTTAACCATTGGCATATTCATTGTAATTATTGCTCTCTTAATTGAAAGGGGGTGGAAAGATAAATGAGTTTCTTTAAAAGCTTAAACACTGTACAGGCACGTTCAGAGCCTTTTCTAGACCATCTAGTTAGCTTAACGTCAGATGATGCAACAATCCAATATACAAGCGTTAGGGCATTGAGAAATAGTGATATTTTCGCTGCGGTAAAAATACTTGCTGGTGATATTGCTTCTAGTGAACTTATGGGGAATGGGAAAATCGTCAAGTTATTGAATAACATGCCTAACACTTATACAGATAGCTGGCATTTCTTCTTTAGTATAGCAGCCAATGTTTTATTGAATGGTAATGCTTTTGCGGAAATCGAACGAGATTCAAGTGGAAAAGTAATAGCGATTCACCAATTAAGCAATAGTGTAAGTGTTAAACAACTCGACAATGGCAGTATTGTTTACGAAACAACTACAGATGATGGCAAGCAGTACAAACTTGATAGCGAGGATATTCTTCACTTCAAGCATTTCACTACAGACGGATTAGTCGGGGTAAGTCCACTATACGCTTTAAACGGTGAGTTGAAATTACAGGATAGTGGCAACAAACTATTGTCTGGTTTCTTTAATCGAGGGGTTAACGGTGGCGGTATCTTAAAGGTGAAAAAGTCCGATTTAGATGCAACAGCTAAAGAAGCAATTCGAAAAAAATTCGATGAAGCGAATGGCAGCACAGACAATGCGCTCAAAACAATTGTGTTGGATGAAACATTTGAATACACGCCAATTCAGATTAATACAGAAATCCTTAAATTAGTTAATTCTAATGATTGGACAACCAAGCAAATTGCTAAAGTATATGGGCTTTCTACAGATCGTTTAGGTGTGGAAGCAAATCATAGTAATACAGAGCAGTCCAACAAAATGTATTTACAAAACACATTAACGCACTATTTAAAAGCATTTGAAGGGGAGTTATACAACAAATTAGGTGTAGAAATTACCTTCAATGTAGACCGTTTCAACAGCGATACACAAACCACATTTGAAAATGCGGTGAAAGCAGTTGAAAATTCCATTATGACAATTAATGAAGCACGTCAGAAAATCGGTCTTGATCCTATTGAAAATGGCGATAGATTAATAGAAAAAAATAAAGTCGAAAGTGGGGTAAGTCAATGACAACTGAAGAAAAAGAAAAGCGTTTAACTGAAAATGCAGACCTGGAAGCACCGACCAAAGCACAAACAGGAGAAGCAGGTTCAGAAAACGCTCAAAATGATGATACAAAATCAGACGATACAAAGCAAGAAGAAAAAGTGATTAGTGGTTACGCAATTAAATTTGGTACACCTTCTAAAGATTTAGGTGGCTTTGTGGAAGTTATCACACCCGAAGCACTAAAAGAAGTAGATCTCTCAAATGTAATTATGCTACATGGACATGATTATGGTAAGCCGTTAGCAAGTGTAAAGGCTGGTACGTTAAAGCTAGAAGTTGATGAAATTGGGCTTCATTTTGAAGCAACTTTACAAGACACAACCTATGCAAGCGATATTTACAAAAATATCGAAGCTGGCATTGTGGATTCAATGTCATTCGGTTTCGAAATCGGGATAGATTCATTTGATAAAAAAGAGGATGGAATAGTTACACGCAGCATTGAAAAAATGAATGCGTTACATGAAATTTCAATTGTTACGATTCCAGCTTATAACGAAAGCAATGTAAAAGTTAATACACGCTCATATGAAGCATGGGCGAACCAAAACAACAATACGAAAGAGGTAGATAATATGGCAAAAACACTATTAAATAATGAAAAAACTGAAACACGTTCATTCGAACAATATATTCGTTCACAAGGGCAAGTACGAGATGGTTTAACAACAGTGAATGCAGATGTAGTCATTCCAAAAGATGTTATCGGTGAAGTATTCGATTTAAAACGTCAACGTTACAACCTGGCACAATACGCTACAGTAAAAGAAGTTTCAAACGGTCAAGGTAAATATCCAGTAGCAACAAATCAAGAGGCGACACTTGCAACAAAAGCAGAATTAGCTTTAATTTCAGATGTGGAAGCCGAAATGTTTACACCCGTTGAATATAAAGTTGAAACGCGCGCTGGGAAAATTGCACTTTCAAATGAAGTGGTAGAAGATGCAGCCGTTGACATTGTGGCAGAGGTAAAGACCCAACTTGAAAAGCTGGTGGAGAACACAGACAATGCGAATATCATTGCAAAATTAAAAGCCTTCACAAAAGTAACAGGTACAGGATTAGACGACTTGAAAAAAGTGAGTAACGTCACACTAGATCCAGCACTTAGCAAAACAACAATCGTCAACCAAGATTCATTTAATTATTTGGATACATTAAAAGATGCAGATGGGCGTTATATCCTTCAACCAGATGTAACAGCACCAAGTGGTTATTCATTATTCGGTAATCCTGTGGTAGTAGTATCAAACAAATTACTGCCTTCTCCAAAAGCCGGCACATATCCAATGATTATGGGAGATATTGCACAAGCCATCTTTGTAGCACGTAGAAACCAAGTGACAACGCAATGGGAACAATTCGACTACTATTCACAAGGTTTAGCGGTTATTGTTCGTAATGACTATCAAGTAATTGATGCAGACGCAGCGCGTTATATCGAAATTATACCAGCTTAATTTGATTCATAAAGGGATGGGCGTTATGTCTATCCCTATTTTTATAGAAAGGTAGGAATGATATGAGCTTAGTAACTGCAACATTAGCAAACATTAAATTATCTTTGCGTGTAGATCAAGATTATGATGATGAAATAATTATGGCATTACTTGAAACAGCGAAGCAATATGTGAAAGATGCTATTGATAGCACCAGCACAAATAGCGTTATCGAGGGATATAAGCAGTACGATTGGGCAGTTAGCCTATTAACACAACATTGGTATGAAGGGCGTTTTGAAGCACCAAAGGAACACATTCCAACAACCGTACAAGCGTTACTTCAACAAATGCGAGGTAAATACTATGCTGGCGAGTAATTATAGACATCGTATTCGGATTTTAGAAGTAACTATTGAAGTAGATGAACTATTACAAGAGATTGAAGTGATTAAAGAAATCGGTTCGTTTTGGGCTGATATTCGCACCTTAAAGGGAGAAGATATTCAAACAGCTGGTACGGAGTTTCAAAAGAATACATTCCGTTTCATTATGCGATACAATCCAACAATCCGTAGCAATATGATTATTGAATATCAAGGGCAACGTTATGATATTGATGAAATCGTCAATGATAATATGCGGAATAAAACACTTACCATTATTGGCAGAACAAAATTAGGGTTATAAAAAAAGAGGACAACTGTTTCTCCAATAATATGGAACTGTTTTTCTATTAATGACACTTGTTTCCATGATATTATGATTAGTAGGGAAGGAGGTGATGATATGACTACAGCACCAGTTATTTCTGCTTCAATCATTGTGGATGTCGAAGGCGAGTTGTATCATGCAGTTACTGTAAATAATTTAACGAAAGAAATTCTTTTACAACCATTAGAAGAGTATGTATCTGAGCGAACTAACTTAGAAATAGGGAGCCAGGAACTTCAAGAAAAGATTGCTTTAAGGATTTCACAAACAAAAGAAAGAAATACATTCGTGAAAGCAAAACAATTAGAGATCGAAAGATATTTTGTTAGCTATAAGTAGCTGATACATAAAGGTCACATCTAACAAGGTGTGGCTTTTTATATTGTCAAATTAAAAATAATAATTGATTTTGTTCATTAAGTTACTGATTTGGTAAAATAAAGTGTAGTTATTAAAAAAAAGAGGCGTATTAATTATGGAACAGTGGGAAACGGTTTACGAAGAAACATTTGATGTATTTTTTGAATAAAGATTAATATACAGATTGACTATATGAGGTGATGCGGAATGGAAATTTTCAATTTAATAGATAAAGTCGGACAAACCAAAATATATCGAGGTTTTAAGGTAAAGCCTCAAATTAATGATTTAATTAGAATTCCTTATATCCCAAAAGATACAAAACATTTAGTACCAAATCGAAAAAATACTTTTAAACACGTATCCACTGAGAAAGTATATAAGGTCTATAAAGTTGTCAATGTAAACCAGATTCTAATTCGTGATGATCAAGATGATAGCGTCCATCTTCTCAATGGTCAATATCAAGTGGTAGAGGAAATATCAGATAAAGAAATTGAACTGTATAAACAAAATAGAGAAATGTTAGTAATGATTGATAAGTTGATTAAAAGTAAAAATAAATAGAAAAATATTTTGCTAATACTTTTGATTTCTATAAGATGCATGTATGGGGGATAGTAGTGGAATAATACTAACAACTAGTGAAAACATACCAAGGTTACTATATTAGCTAACCTGGTACTTTACAAGTGATGGCAGAACTAGTTTTTTTAATCTCTTATTTCTCTTAACATTACAAAATATAAAATTTGACAAACATTATAACCATGTTCATCTAAACTACCAAGTATATCAGAAACTTCGGGTATATAATCAAAATATAAAGTTGTCCTTTCTGATATTTCCCTAGCTTCATATTCATCAAATTGTGTGAACTCAACCCCATATTCATATATCGTCAATTCTTCAGCCCCCTAATATATTATTTTTTAATTATAAAACACTTTCAGCTGCACGATTAGCCGAGAGTGTTTTTTCTTTTTTTGGAACAAAGTGAAAGAACACCCGAATTATTGGGCGTCCTCTTTTTTATTCCACTCTATCTTCATTCCAATAATATCTGCAATTTCTATAACTTCACTATATTTAATGGTACCACGCGTTAGTTTATTAGAAATGTTTTGAACAGTAGTCTTCTTTTCTGTTGGCAAACTTTCATTCATTTTTTCGACTATATCAGTTATTGTCCACCCTGAAGATGAGATATAACCTTTAATTTCGTTTTTGATTGTATTGGACATATTATTCCTCCTTTTCTTCATTATAGCCAATAATTACACTTTAATAAATAATTTTATTTAAAAATGAATAAAAAGGATTGATTTTTTATTCGTTATAGTTTAAAGTTACACCATAAAGAATAAAAAACATCAGATGACTATCAATAGTCAGTCGGTGAATGGACTAGAAATAGCCGACATCTAGAAAGGGGAGAGAAAATGAAAGTTACAGCTAAAGAATGGCGTGTTATGTCAGACCATAATAAACAATTACTTTTAAATGCGGTAGCAACTAAATAGAACATATATAGAAGGGAAATGATGGACATGCAACAACAAACACAACATACTTTAAGAACAGTCGCACATGAGAATAGTAGTAACGCATATATTTTATCTGCACAGATGATTCAATTAGAGGTTGTACAAGGTGCTGTAGCTCGTTTAATGGACAGAATTGACGAGATTACTCATAAAGGTTGGGATAGAAACCCTGGAATGGCGTGTTGTGCAATTGATGAAATACGAGATACAGTGCGTCTGATTGATATGGCTTTATTTCCTTTATACAAGGAAATGTCAGAAGAAGTTAATACTCTGAACGTTCATGCACAGGAATTGTATGAAACGGTAATTAAAAGCGAATCAGAAGTTCATAGTGTTTGACCTTTAAATGAGCTGTATTTTTATTGTCTAATTGAAGGATAATTCATCATTTTGAAGAATTATTAGCTAGAGGTGGAAATGATGAAACATATTTTTGATCAAATAAATTACAAAAAACTTTTAAATGAGAAGAATAGAGCTGATACTCTTGGTTTTAGTGAAAAGAAATATATAAATACCGTTCTCGAAACTAAATATAACGAGCCTGTATTAATTTGTTATCCAGCTGATTTAAGTGATTTTGCTGTTACAATTTTTTTAATAAGTTTTATTAAAGGGAAATATCATCGTGCTTATATGTACTTAATTTTTAAAGATAAGGTCATGAATATTTCAGATATAGGTGTATTAAAAGATGAAGCTAAAAGTAGAGGATATGGAGATTTATTAATGGTTACTGCTCTTGAGATAGCAAAATCAAAAGGTGCATCTATCGTAACTGGTAATATGATTTTTGAATCATCAGAACAAAGGAATCGTCAAATAAATTACTATTCAAAATATGGCTTTCAAATTGATGAAAACTACAAGCTAAAATTAGTTCTCTAAAAAATATTAGATTGTTGTAACCCTTCCACAATCAACTGTGGAAGGGTTTTAAGTTCTTAGAAATGTATTATACCGAGCAGCGCTATTTTTTGTAAGTAGGCTATTCTTATAATTGACCAACAAAAAAAGATTGAAGCAAATAGCCCCAATCTAATTATTTCATCTATACAAACATGCCCACCAAAGCGTTAATAATTAGCCCCATTTTAGCCCCAATAAGCCCCAAAAACATGCCGTAATATACACCAATTTGCTAAGTGCATAATGGAGCCTATTATCTAAAAACGTTGATATATCAATGTTTTGAAGGTGCTGTGTGATTAACTTACATTCCTGTCACTTTACATTTGGATAAATCATCGTTGCAGGGTCCACGTATTCATCGAACTGTTCCTCTGTTAGTAAACCAGATGCAATCGCTGCTTCTTTTAATGTTGTACCTTCTTTATGGGCTTTCTTCGCGATTTTTGCCGCATTTTCATAACCGATATAAGGGTTAAGTGCAGTTACAAGCATTAATGAGTTTTGTAAATTATGGTCAAGCACTTCTTTGTTTGGCTCGATGCCGACAGCACAATGATCATTAAATGATTTCATTGTGTCTGCTAGTAGGCGAGTTGATTGTAAGAAGTTATAGATAATGACTGGTTTGAAGACATTTAGCTCAAAATTACCTTGGGAAGCGGCAAAGGCAATTGTTGCGTCATTGCCAACAATTTGTGTAACAACCATTGTCATCGCTTCACTTTGCGTTGGATTCACTTTACCGGGCATAATGGATGAGCCAGGCTCGTTTTCTGGAATTGTAATTTCACCGATACCTGAACGAGGACCACTCGCTAACCAGCGAACATCATTGGCAATTTTCATCAAGTCAGCGGCAAGAGCCTTTAATGCGCCATGTGCGACAACGGCTTCATCATGACTCGTTAGTGCATGGAATTTATTTGCTGCAGAAGTAAATTGTTTGTCTGTCAATTCACTAATTTCCGTTGCTACACGCTCACCAAATTCAGGATGTGCATTAATACCTGTACCAACTGCTGTTCCACCAATCGCTAGTTCCTTCATATATTCAATATTTTGGATAATCATTTGCTCAGATTTAGCAAGCATTGCTGCCCAGCCACTAATTTCTTGGCCTAAAGTAAGTGGTGTTGCGTCTTGTAAATGAGTACGACCAATTTTAATAATATCTTTAAATTTCTCAGCTTTGTCATCAAGTGTTGCTTTTAGTAAGCGTAGTCGAGGAAGTAAATAATCTTCAACTTTTAATACTGCTGCGATATGCAAAGCTGTTGGGAAAGTATCGTTTGAGCTTTGAGATTTGTTGACATCATCATTTGGATGAATACGATCAGCTTCACCAGCATTTTGTAAAATTTGGTTTGCTCGGTGCCCAATTACCTCATTGACGTTCATATTTGACTGTGTACCACTACCGGTCTGCCAAACTACAAGAGGGAATTGATCGTCCCACTGACCATTTAAAATTTCATCAGCTGCTTGCACAATCGCATTTGCTTTTATATCTGAGAGCTTACCTAATTTATTATTGGCAATCGCAGCACTTTTCTTTAAAATGGCCATTGCTTGAATTAGCTCAATAGGCATTTGTTCTGTTCCGATTTGGAAATTCTCTTTACTGCGTTGCGTTTGAGCACCCCAAATTTTATCTGCAGGTACTTTAATTTCACCCATAGTGTCTTTTTCAATACGATAATCCATGTAAAACAGCTCCTTTATTTATGTAAATCTCTTCAATAAATTATTAAAGATCAATTATGACTAGGCATAATTGTGTCCGGATTCGGCTTGTGCATGCACAAAGAATCCTTTTCTCTATTTCAACGGGTGTCCAAACATCCGCTGAAAGAAGTTGAAAAACGGATATTCTTAGTCTGATGTAAGAATATCCGTTTGATACATGCTTATTTCAAAAAAATAGGGGGATTCTGAACTAAGCATTGCAGAGTAAAGAAATAATCTATTGATAATGATAATCGTTATCAATAAAAAAGTCAAATTCTTTTCTTGATAATATTTGTTTTATTGAGAACATTTCACGATGGAATTTTTTCTTAAAGTTCGATCCCCGTTTTTTAAAAAAGTTAAAACGCTACCATTAATTGATAGCGTCGGTAGGTAAATAGGGAAGAGCTATCTCTTTTTCTTGCCAATCTCTTTTACTGGTTGTTTTTTAGGCACTTTTTCAAAAATGATACTTACGTGATAGTTGCTGTCGTCGATTTGAACAATCTGGACAATCTTTGCTTTACGTCCTTTAATTTTAATGTTCTCTTCTACGGTAGGTAGACTTACTAGTAACTGGCTTAAAACGGACGTCTTGTTTTCATAAAAATGAGTTACAAACATATTTTTTCTCCTTATAACTTTTTTATTGAACCTAGAAAAAAAGCCCTTCCTTAATTATTTGTATGTAATGTAAAGAGACAGAATTTTTACGAGGTTATTAGCAGGGGGAAGGTTTTACTCAATGTATGAAAAGAACTTATCATATAGAACATTTGTTATACTGCAGGGAACCAATTTTGGATAGACGCTTGACGAAAAAGTAGAAATCAATTATGATGTATCGAAATAATTTAACAATGATTGGAAGTAGTAATGAATGTAGTTTGCTTTAGAGAGGTGATGGCTGGTGAAAATCATCGCAAACCATTTGTGAACTCGTTCAGGAGTTTTTATGCGAATGTAGTAAGCATAAACGGCAGCTACCGTTATAGTAAAGTGAGCTTTTTAGCTAATCAGAGTGGTACCGCGGATAACTTCGTCTCTATATTTATTTGAGATGAAGTTTTTTTATCTTCTTTCAGCAAATGTCTTTTGTAGCGAAAGCGAAGCGTCAGCCACATAAGTCTCCGACCTCTATAGGTGATGAGATGAATGCGGATTTAAGCTACTTTTCAGCGGGTGTCCAAACCCCCGCTGAAATAGAGGAACTCAGTCTAAGAACGTCACGTCCTGTGGCAATTTATCTGTGCGAAAGCGAAGCGGCAGCAACAACACACGACTGAGTGACCAACATCGTGTTGGCCTAAAGCCTCCGGCGGATGTCACAGAATCGGAAAGGAGTTAATAAAGGATGTTAGCCTAAAAATCATCGCATCCATGCGATAATGGCTAACTGACCTGCTTCGGTGCCGCTGCCGCTACGCTTTCGCGCAAAAAACATCTGCAGGTCTAAGCACAAAGCCGATTCTGGACGCAATTATGCCGAGGCATAATTGATTTGGGAAATTGAGAAACGCTCGAATACCAGATCGCTCAGAAAAGATGAATTGCTTCATCGACAAAATTCTCGGGCTGTGTGTGTTTATAAAAATAAATAGGGGGAAATGTATGGAGATTACAAAAAAACAGGCAACTACAGTAGGATTAGTAGCTCTTGTATTTTCAGCACTTTTAACTTCGATGAGCCAGGTTTTCTATGCAAAGCAGGTGCAAGAAGTACCGACATTTTTATTTACGGGTATTAGTTTTTTCATGACAGCTATTTATTTCTCTTTTTTTGCACGCAAACATAAACAAGCTAATCGGTGGAAGGGAAATATTAATGATGTAGTGAAGTTGAATGTCGCATCTGTGTTAGCATTTATGGGCTTTTATTTCGCTTTAACTTCTTTCAGCGGGTGTCCAAACATCCGCTGAAAGAAGTTAAAGCCTCCGGCGGATGTCACGGAATCGGAAAGGAGTTCTTTGTGCAAGCACAAAGCCGATTCCGGACGCAATTATGCCGAGGCATAATTGATAATATGTAGAGTCAGCGATTGTAAGTGCACTTGAGATGGGCATTGGACCACTTTTTGTCTTGGTGTTAGCTGTTTTTGCCAAGGAATCCATTCCGAAAGCACAATGGGTAATTGCCACGGGGGCATTTATTGCTTGTACTATATTAATATTAGCGGTTGTTAGTGGGAAATCAGCTGTTCAAATGGACCTAACATTGCCCGTGATAGTAGCATTAATAGCGAGTGTTGGCTGTGGAGTTGGAGCGGTACTTTGTACGATGTATTCTAAGAGATTAAGTGAGGCTGGTTGGACTACTTCAATGATTTTAGCCAATCGTTATTATGGCATAATTTTATTATCTTTTTTCGCGACTTTCGACATATTTTTTAAATATTTCTCGGGAAATATTTCATGGATAATCGCAGTAACAGCAGTGGGTGTCATGCTTCCAATGTATTTATTGCAGATAGGCATTCAGTATTGTTCACCTTTAATCGTAATGATGAGTTTATGCTTTGTTCCAATATTTACATTTTTCTTTCAGATGTTTGATTCAAGGCTATCATGGTCGCCAATTTCCCTTTTAGGAATAAGTCTATTGTTTATTTTGGGAGTGTGTAGCTTGTATTTGGAGAAAAGGGCGGTTTCAGAGTAGCGAAATCGCGTTATAATAGTAGTAAGGGAGGAAACGAAATGTATTTAAAATCATGTAAGGTAATACAGGGAGATATTGTTGATAAAGACCAGTATCCCTTTAATATACCAAGTTTGCAGGATTTACAGGAGCTAGAGTTTCCTACGAATGTGACCTTCTTTGTTGGAGAAAATGGCTCTGGGAAATCAACCCTATTGGAGGCTATAGCTGATCGCTGTGATTTTAATACAGCGGGTGGCGGCCGTCAAAATTTATTTGAGGTACATAAAGCGGAATCTGCACTCGGGGAATTCATCCGTTTATCCTGGTGGCCAAAGGTTTCCAATGGCTTTTTCCTACGTTCGGAAACGTTTTATCAATTTGCGAGTCATATTGATTTGTTAGAAGATCCAAGAAAATATACCGCATTTGGTGGTAAGTCCCTACATCATCAATCACATGGCGAGTCCTTTTTATCGCTATTTATGCATCGCTTTAAAGGGAAAGCCATCTATTTATTGGATGAGCCTGAAGCGGCATTGTCACCGACTAGACAGCTTAGTCTCCTTAAAATTATGAAGGATTTAGAGCATGAGGCACAATTTATTATCGCTACGCATTCACCTATTTTGCTTGGCTATCCAAATGCTACAATTTATAGTTTTGATAGTGGGGAGATTGAGTCTATCCGTTATGAGGATACTATACATTACATTGTTACAAAGCGCTTTTTAAATGCACCGGAAACCATTTTTTCAGAGTTATTTGATGAGGAGAGGGAATAATGAATCAACGTAAAGGCTTAGTTATGCGAGAAATTCGATTGGATGAAATGGCACAGTCAATAGATTTGCTTAATTATGTTTTTCAAATGTCAATGTCCATTCATAAGGATCGTCGCTTTGTGAATGCTAAAAGTAAGCAATTTAATGAGGGGCATGCAATTGGTTGGTTCGATGGTTCACATCTTGTATCTCAAATTTTAAGCCTACCTTTTGAGGTAAATGTTCATGGTAGGATTTATGAAATGGGAGGCATTACTGCGGTTGGAACGTACCCTGAATATTCTGGGCATGGTTTGATGGAGAGCCTTATTATTGAGAGCCTGGAGCGGATGCGCAATGATGGACAATATATATCCTATTTATTTCCATATTCTATCCCTTATTACCGAAAAAGGGGCTGGGAAATTATGAGTGATATTGTGGAATTTCAGGTCAAGGATACGCAGCTTCCTCACTATAAAGGCTTAAACGGTAAAATCCGCCGTGTCGATCCGAAACATGAAGATGTTGTGACCATTTATGCGCGCTATGCCAAGAAGACGCATGGTGTCATGGTACGTAATAGCATTGCTTGGAATGAAAAGTTTCAGGAGGATTTTTGGGAAGAAAAATTTATTGATAGTGATGTGAACCTCCAGGCAGCCGTGTATTATGATGAGGATGATATGCCACAGGGTTATATGTTTTACCGCATTATGGAAGAAAATTATTACATTGATGAGATTGTCTATTTGCAGGAAGAGGCGCGTAAAGGCTTATGGAATTTTGTCTCAGCACATAGCTCGATGATTTACAATGTCTATGGTAAAACAACTGGCAATGAAGCCGTTGCCTTTTTGTTAGAGGATAGTGAAATTATTCAAAAGGTATCCCCTTATTTTATGGCACGAATTGTAGACGTAAAAGAATTTCTGTTACAATACCCATTCGCGGGAAATGATTTTCAACTTCGACTCGCTGTTAGTGATCGCATTGTAGCATGGAATAATGGCACATTTGTCATAACGAAGCAAAATGGAAAAGTTGCCGTTGAAAAGGTGAGTGAGACACAGTCTGAAAATGCTATTCAGCTAACGGTTCAAACACTTGCCACGATGTTACTAGGCTATAAACGACCGAACTATTTAGAAAAAATCGAACGTTTACACGGCAATGCCATTGAAATTGCACTACTAGAGACGGTACTACCAGTAGGCATTCCAACGTTTATTGATTATTTTTAATAAAATTATGGGAATTTGCGCAGAGGTAGCTGTGCAGATTCCTTTTTTTATGGGTTGAAAAGAAAACTGATCGGGTCAACGCAAGAACTGATCAGGTCTAAGAGAAAACTGATCGGGTTAGCGCGAGAACTGATCGGGTCCAAGAGAAAACTGATCCGGTCATCGTGAGAACTGATCGGGTCCAAGAGAAAATTGATCAGGTCAGCGCGAGAACTGATTGGGTCCAAGAGAAAATTGATCAGGTCAGCGCGAGAACTGATCGGGTCCAAGAGAAAACTGATCAGGTTAGCGTGAGAACTGATCAGGTCCAAGTGAAAATTGATCAGGTCAGTGCGAGAACTGATCGGGCCCAAGAGAAAATTGATCAGGTCAGCGTGAGAACTGATCGGGTCCAAGAGAAAACTGATTAGGTCAGCGCAAGAACTGATCGGGTCCAATAGAAAACTGATCAGGTCAGCGTGAGAACTGATTGGGTCCAAGAGAAAACTGATCAGGTCCCGAAATAACTGCTCTGATGAATGTATTTCCTAATTCAGGAAACAACTACTCTGCTGAAATCGTCTCTATATAAAAAGATTGGGGGATACAGATGAACGATGCCGAGAAGTTAGAAAGCAAGAAAATATATATAAAAACGCTTCTAGTGCTACTTATTTGGATTTTGTTTTTTGCTGGTATTATAGGATATTGTATTTATTGGTTATTTTTTGATTGGACTAGATTTAAACAAGAGCTGATTGCTGAATCTACATCACCACAAGGAACCTATACAGTGAAAGCTTATGTTTCAGACGCTGGTGCGACAACTTCTTCAACAGTGTTGGGAGAATTAGTTTTCAATCATGAAAAGAGAAAGTCTAAGAAAATATATTGGCAATATCGAGAAAGTCGAGCATACATTGACTGGAGAGATGATGATACAGTAAGTATTAACGGTGTGACATTGAATGTGCCTGATGAAACATATGATTATCGAAATAATGAGTAGCCATAACCATTACAGTTATGGCTTATTTTTCTGTGATCCAAGCTTTTTTTAACAGTTGTACGCCAAGGATGATTTCCTCCATCTTTAACTTACTAAAGCCTAATTGTATAATAGGCACAGCGCTTGGCTGTTGTAGAAAATATGGGCTCGTAGGGTAGACCTTGACTCCGTATTGTTGTGCATTTTGAATGAGATGTTCTTCTGAAAATGGCGTATGCACCTTGATCAATATATATAGCCCAGATTGTTCTCCAAGTATCGTAATTTTTTCTCCGAATTGCTTTTTAAGTTCCTCTACAAGAGTATTTATTTTATGTTTATAAGTGATACGCATTCTTTTAATATGTCGTGTCCATTCGCCTTGTTCCATGAATTTCGCCATTGTTAATTGATGTAAGGACGAGGCGTTATGTTCAAAATGAGCAAAGCGTTCTTTATATGGCTGAACAAGTGCTTTCGGTAGCACCATATAGCTTAAACGAATAGCTGGTAAAAATGATTTTGAAAATGTCCCCATATAAATCACACATGACTTGTCGATTGAGGCGAGAGCTGGAAATGGCTGTTGCGTATAACGGAATTCCCCATCATAATCATCCTCAAGTATATAGCCATCAACATTTTTGGCCCACTGAATTAAAGTTTGCCGTTGCTGAATACTCATAGAAACACCGTATGGAAAATGATGAGAAGGTGTGACATAGAGTAAGCGTGAATGTAAATGCGCTAAATGTTCAAGCTGCGCACCGTTTTCTAACACAGGTAATGTCTCTATCTGAAAGCCATGCAGCTTAAATGCTTCTCGGGCACCGTTATAGCCAGGGTCTTCTAATATAATACTTGGGAAATCCTGCTTTAAAAGAAAGCCTAGATAAATTAACATTTGTTGGGTGCTGCTACCGATAATAATGTCCTCTTCATTTACATGAACGCCACGAGCTTGAAGCAAATAATGCACAATCTGTTTCTTTAAAAGTGGCTCACCGAAAGGGTCGCCATATTCATAGCACTTTTGTAAAGGTAATACTTGATTGGCGATTTGACGCCAAATTTTCAGAGGAAAATGCTGTTGATCGACTGCACCAGCACGAAAGTCAATAATGATATCTCTACTGTTATTATTCGTATTTTGAGTAATGCTTGGTCGTTCCTCCTCCTGAAGAAAAACTTGTTCAAATTCATTCATGAAATATCCCTTTCGCCCTTCACCACGTATGTATCCTTCCGCTACGAGCTGTTCATAGGCAGTTAAAGTTGTATTCCGACTGACATGTAAAGTTTCAGCTAACCTTCGAATAGAGGGAAGAGAATCATTCGTTTTCAATTTCCCTTGTTCGATTAACCATTTGATTTGCTGATAAATTTGTTTATATTTTGCCTCTTCATCTGTGAATAAGAAAATTAAATCCTTCATAAAGTCCCTCCTTGACATGTTGGAATGTCTAGAACTGTTTCTTTTTGAATGTCAGTTTGTTTTTTATCATAATACTAGAATTACATATTAAAAGAAATGGGGAGAAACGAAAATGGAGATTTGTACAGTAACGTTAGCAAGAGTTGGAGACGTAGTGCCATTATTTAATGCCTATCGAGAATTTTATGGTCAACTATCCGACTTAGATCAGGCTGAGCAGTTTCTCATGGAGCGTTTAAATAAGGAGGAGTCGGTAATTTTTCTAGCTTATTTGGATGCGCAGCCAGTTGGTTTTGCCCAGCTCTATCCTATTTTTTCATCTGTTGCAATGAAAAAGGCCTTTATTTTAAACGATTTATTTGTGGCAGAGCATGCCAGGAAACAAGGAGTAGCGCAGGACCTAATTGAACAGTGTTATTCATACTGTTTACAGAATGATGCACGTTATATAGCTTTAGAAACAGCGACAGACAACGTTCGTGCTCAAAAACTATATGAGAAGCTCAGGATGAAAATAGATGATGGAGTATTTCATTATATTAAATATTGGTAAAAGGAGGTTCGAAAAATGACAGTAACAATTAAACAATTAACAACGCAGCAGGAATGGATGGAAGCGTATACCGTTTTGGTGCAGCTTCGTACAGAATTAACATTAGAAAAGTACCTTCTATTATTAAAGGAAATGATCCAAGACGGCTATATGTTATTTGCTTTATACGAAAACAAGAAAATGGTTGTTGTCGCCGGATTAAGTTGGAGAGTCAACTTTTACAGTGAATGCCATATGTTTGTCTATGATTTAATAACGGATGAGGCCTATCGTTCAAGAGGCTATGGTGAGAAATTATTGCATTATCTTCACCAATTGGGCAAAGAAAATGGCGCGCACTATATTGCTTTAGAGTCTGGCATTCAAAGAATGAGTGCGCATCGTTTTTATGAAGATCGATTAGGATATGAAAAATGGTGCTATTCTTTTCGAAAAGCATTGTGATGAAATATTGAACGGAATCCGAATAAAGAGTGAAAGCGACTAGAGTTTTTCTAGTCGCTTTTTAAATACTTATATACTGATTAACAATTAATATTTAGTTATAAAAGATAATTATTTAACGATTATCATTAAAATTATCTTGATTTCAACTCGGCTATTTAATATGCTTAACAAGAAGAAGGACAGCAATATAGAGTACCGGCTACTTTTCCACATTAAGCGGCGGAAAAGTAGAAGTTACCGGCGCAATTCGAACATTAAGCGGCGGAAAAGCAGGAGTTAGCGGCGAAGCTTCCACATTAAGCGGCGGAAAAGCAGGAGTTAGCGGCGAAGCTTCCACATTAAGCGGCGGAAAAGCAGGAGTTAGCGGCGAAGCTTCCACATTAAGCGGCGGAAAAGCGGGAGTTAGCGGCGAAGTTTCCACATTAAGCGGCGGAGAAGCAGGAGTTAGCGGCGAAGCTTCCACATTAAGCGGCGGAAAAGCAGATGTTACCGGCGAACTTCAAACAACAACCAGCGATTTCCAGAAAACACCTCATCATCGCTCGTCATTCTTCATGTAAAACATTTTGAACAGGGGGAAAAATTATGGTTTTGGAAAGTGCAATAAGTGCAATTATTCAAGTCATTTTATTTTCAGTTATACCGTTTATTTGGTGGTTTTTCTCAGCAAGAAAGGAACAATCATTTTTAAGGTGGCTCGGCCTTCAAAAGCCTGTCATTGAAAATAAAGGGAATTATTTTGTATGGTTTTTATTCATTATTGTTTTATTATCCGCACCACTTTTTATAATTACCTATTTCTACCTAGACAGTTCAATCTTAGCGTCCAATCGTTTTATAGGACTTGGTTTTTCAGCGCTCATACCAGCCTTCTTCTATGCAATTGTACAAACAGGATTGTCAGAGGAGCTTATTTTCAGAGGCTTTTTAATGAAAAGATTCATGAATAAGTTTGGTTTTCAAATGGGAAATATCATGCAAAGTTTACTTTTTGGCATTTTACATGGATGGATGTTTTATTCTTTTGTTCCTTTTGGAGTTGTAGTATTAGTTGTTATGGCAACCGCGTTTGCAGGTTATTTAATGGGATGGATAAATGAACGAAAATCCAATGGTTCCATCATAACAAGCTGGGGCATACATGGTATTGGCAATCTGATTGCCTCCTTCGTGGCAATGTTTAATGTGCTCTAAAGACCTAGCTCATTTGCATTTCATCATGTTCGATTGCATAATAAAGCAGAGAGGTGATAGAAATGCAATTCATCGAGCAGGTAGTAAAAGGATGCTTGATTGTCGGTTTTATATTATTGGGAGGGCGTATGATCACTGCAATATGCCATTATTATAATATAGCTTTTACGACTTTTTTCGTTGATTATCATGTTGCCTCACTAGTTATACTATTAATAGGTATTTTAAGAACTGAGATACTTAATAGACGAAAAAGGAAGGGACGAGCATAAATGACGGAATGGCCAAAGGGAGTAGCGAAGCCTGCTATACGTGCATTGAATGCGGCAGGCTATACACAATTAGAGCAATTGGAAAAGGTCGATTTATCAATGTTGAAAAATTTACACGGGATGGGACCGAAAGCGCTGGCGGCCATTGAAGTAGCATTGAATGAAGGTAGGAAGCATAGTGAATAAACTGACATTATTTTTATTGGCAATGGTGGTCTATTATATTTTTGTTGTTTTCGTGATTAGCAAGTTATTTATTATTCCTCTCATGAAGTTTATGGCGCTTGTATTCTTCCTTGGAGCAGGCTTTATTTTTTCTCGGAAAATGCGGAAGAAACTACAGTAGGAGGAATTATGAAAATTACAAAACTAGCCATATTTTATTTGTTCATTTTTATTTTAACAATATTACTATCACTAGCAGGAGTTCGCCTATCCATTACAATCGGCATCATTGCCCTTATTGTGATCGCAATGATTTATAGACATATACATATTTTATTTAGGACAAATAATATGAAGATGGTAGATAAACTAGTAAAAGATCGTAAAAATGATCCGTTTTTTGCCTATCTTTACGCTGTTGCTTATGGTACAAGGGAAGACCAACTTCACTCATTAGAAACAGCCATCGTAAAATATAAGCAGCCAGCTATGAAGTATAACTGTAAATTTATAAAGGCAATCATGGAAGAGAATTTAGAGGAAGCAAAGGATGCGGCTAATAAAATAAATAAAGAGCCTTTAACTAGCTATGCAAAATGTTATATCGCTGCCTTTGAAGGACGAACAACTGACATGCGAAGTGATCAGCTTACACAGCCGTGGATGCAGCCAGCAATTGAAGCGGTTTATGCATACAAAATGAAGAATGAAACAGCCCTTCATCATTATGCCCAGGAAAGCATTGAAATGGCTCGTGGTGTACAAAAATATGTGTTAATACATACATTTGAAAAAATGAAAACGGATCTGTAAAAAATAGGATACTTGATGCTTTTGGGTGTCAGGTAGCCTATTTTTTTACTGTTATTTATCATACATTAGTACAGCGTTAAGGGTATGCTTTATTTCTTCTTACTCAATAAAATCCCACGAACGACTCCCATTATAAATATAGTACATAGTACAAATAAAAATAAATAAGAATGCCACTGCTGTAAAATACGGTTATGACCTAAAGCGACTGTTAAGTCATTGAAAAGTGAATATGTAAAGTACAGTAGTATACTATTTTTGATGAGACAAAAAGTAATGATTCCATTTTGTCTCTGTACATGTGAGAGAGTGGGCTTACTTTTACGTAGGGTAGGATAAGCGGCTCTAACCTCTAAGTATTGTAAAAGTAAAAATAGCATGAAGGCAATAAAGGGTAAATAAAAAATAGCGATTTTTGGGCCAAATTGTGCATGCTCACTCGAAAAGCTTTGCAAAACAGGTATAGATGCGGGGAGCTTATTGTATTGAATAAGCGTTGCCGTAATGCCAGCTAAAAAAATGGTCGCGACAATAAGCGTTAATGACTTACAAAAACGCGGTGTAGGTGTTTTTTGTTGTTCAAGCATTCGTTCACCTCATAGTTCATTATCTATTATGCCTCTGCATAATTGCGTCTGGAATCGGCTTTGTGCTTAGGCCTGCGCGAAGCAGGTCAGTTAGCCGTTATCGCATGGGTGCGATGATTTTTAGGCTAACATCCTTTATTAACTCCTTTCCGATTCCATGACATCTGCCGGAGGCTTTAACTTCTGTAGCTGACGTTTCACTGTTGCTACTAAAAGATTTGTAGCTGACGCTTCGCTTTCGGTACAAAAGACATTTGCTGAAAGAAGTTAAATAGCAGTCTGTTATACTGTATCATATGAATACCATCATGTGTGTCATAGAAAGAAGGATTAAATGGAATACTTGTTGTTTTTACTTATAGGTATCACTGGCAACGTCATTGGAACGTTAGTGGGAGGTGGTGGGTTAATTACATTACCGACCATGATGTTAATGGGGGTACCAGTTCATTCAGCGATAGGCGCAAATAAGGTTTCTAATATGGTCAGTGCTTTTTCAAGCTTCTATACGATTTTTAAAAGAAAAGAATTGTTATGGTCAGAAATGCGTTCAGTATTACTTGTTTCCCTAGTAGGTGGTACCCTTGGAGGGCTGTTTGCATCGTTTATGAGCAGTCAAACATTGACGTTCATCGCGATTATTTTATTAGGCTTTGCACTTGTTATGTCCTTTATAGGTGGGGCTGAATTTGGAGAAAAAGAGAGCTTTACAATGAATCGCAAAAACGGTCCAATACTTCTTGGTGTTGGCTTTTATGATGGGATGTTCGGTCCTGGGAGCAGTACGCTGGCACTTTATACATATGCTCATGAGAAAATCTCTTATATGAAAGCTGTAGGCCTGTCACGTGTAGGTGTTTTTGCGATGTGCTCAGGAGCTGCAATTACGTATATTGCCACAGGTAAAATTGATTGGCCATTGACCATCGTTTTAATGGTTGGTTCTGTAATTGGTGCGCAAATAGGAATTATCCTTGCAAGAAAGGTTAAGGCAAATCAAGTAAAGCTATTGCTACGTATTGTAACCATTGTGCTAATAGTACAGCTCTTGTATGATTTTATCTTCATTCAGTAGAAGACACCCATTTATGAAGGTGATGAGATAAATGGAGATGAAATTCCTTTTCAGTGGATATCCAAACATCTACTGAAATAGAGGAACTCAGTCTAAGAACGCCACGTCCTGTGGCAACGACTGAGTGACCAACATCTTGTTGGCCCAAAGTCTCCGGCAGATGTCACGGATTTTGAAAGGAATGAATATAAGGATGTTAGCCTAAAACCTTCGCATCCTGCGAAAACGGCTAACTGACCTGCATCGTGCAGGCCTGAGCACAATTCAAAATCTGGACGCAATTACGCCAAGGCGAAATTGATAAAACAGATATAGGGAGGCGATATCCATGTTTGAAATCACACCTTATCCATCTTTTTCGTGGTCACTGTCACGTCATAAAACGTTAACAAGCTGTGCGCGAAAATATGGCTATGAATATTATTTTTCTCATAATGGCTGGCTAAGCTACAATGTGGAGCCATATCATCAACATGTCTATCGCTTAAAAAAGCTGCAATCCATGCCGATTTTATTTGGGCAAATCGTCCATCATTTAATAGAGCAATCGATCAATGATTATTTGCAAACTGGCAAGGCGCCTACTGTTGCTGAACTAGTAAATCGTGCGCGTGGTCAGCTTAATGCTGCTTTTATCGATTCTACACGTCATGTAGATTTATGGAGACATAAGCCGAATAAATATTATATGATGCAGGAAATTTATTACGAAGGTCAGTTAAATCCTGAACTTGTACAGGACTATAAGGAGCGAATGACGGCTGTCTTTGACAACTTTCTTAACAGTGAAACGTTCCAGCAAATTACTGGACACAAAGGCTCCCTAAGAATCGGTGAGCCTGAACAATTTCGTTCCATGAAAATCGAGGGGATACAAGTTTTCGTCGTAATGGATTTTCATTATTATGACGAGATGGCAGACAAATGGATTATTATCGACTGGAAAACAGGCGGAGAGTCCGATGATGATCGCCAGCAATTAGCGCTCTATGCATACTATATTCAGCAGAAATATCGCGTATCTCTTGACCAAATTGATGTCTATAACGAATATTTATTGACTGGCAAACGAAAAAAATATTCCTTTACAACATTTGATATGGACAATATTTTACATACGTTTCAGCGAAGTGTGCTGGAAATGAAAAAGTATCAGGCTGATATTTTCTCCAATGAACCCGTGGATTTCGAGGAATTTGAGCAAACCCTTGAAAAATGGCACTGTAAAGGGTGTAATTTTAAAGAATTATGTGTGCAGAATTGAGTAGAAGATGGAGCGAGTGATCAAAAAAGTGCCAACTAAATGAAGGCATCAAAATAGTCACTAGCATTATTTTTTATCTTTACTAGTTAAATGGCTTTGAATGTTAACCGTCATTTTTATATCAGAGTGCCTAGAGATGATAAATTATTTTGAGGAAAATCACTCTATTTTTGTTAAATTACTTCCATTATCACGTTCTTATTGGTAGGATATTGGATTGTAAGTATATTATACTAAGAAATTGTGTTTTCCATACTAAAGCTGAGTAGGGAGAGAATAATGAAAAAATTATTTATTGGGTTACTAGCAGCATTTATATTTGTGGTAGTAAATCCAACGAAATCAGAAGCAAAAGTGATGTATGATGGAGCAGAAGTTGTAAAAGGGCAAACGGGAAAAATGACCTTTAAAAAAGACATCAAGGTATACAAGAGAAATCCAGATGGTTCGTTTGATTCGTTAGTAGTTAAGCGAAATAATTTCTTTAAAACGTATGATATTGAGAAATATGATGGCAAAATATTTTACCAGATGAGGCAATATAGGGTACAAGCAACGGATTTAGTAGTTTTCAAAGAAGTACCAATAAAAATTCGTTCATCTTTCTATAACAATCCAACTTATATTTATTTTAATCGTGATGGTATTACTAATAATTACGGAAGTTACTTCAGAGAACAAGACCAATGGTATATTTCTTTCTCGGATACAAATAATGGACAAAAACTTAATTATTGCGCTGCCGATAATGATGGTACTTACGATCCGTGTATTTATTATCTTGGTACAGATCTAAAGATCGCTGAGACAATATCGAGAGAAAGCAATGTACGTTATGAGTTAACAAAAGATGCAGGTGGGAAAAGCACGCCATTAAACGGAGCTAAAACTGAAACAATGTATGCAAAGGGAAATACTTTTTCATCGCATGGTACTGAAATTAATGGTTATCTAGAAGTATTAAGTGAATCGGATCCAAAAAGTTACACTTGGCTTCCGGTAGATTTATTAAAGCCAGTTAAGTGATAGATTAGGAATTATATAAAGCCCTCTTATTAATATTTGTTAAGGGGGCTTTTTGTATAGTAGGTTGACATGCGGATAATTGTACATAAGTAGTACACCGAATATAGAAAATTGGCTGGAATGGTAGAAGGGTGAATTAGGTTAAGGTAAAACACACTGTTTTTGTTAAATTTATCTTGCGTTATTATGTTCTTGTTAGCATGTGATACGAAGGAATTTTGTTTTCTAAACTTAATTTGTGTAGGGGGAGAATAATGAAAAAATTATTTATTGGGTTACTAGCAGCATTCTTATTTGCAGTAGTAAATCCAACAAAATCAGAAGCAAAAGTGATGTATGATGGAGCAGAAGTTGTAAAAGGGCAAACAGGAAAAATGACCTTTAAAAAAGATATCAAGGTGTACAAGAAAAATCCAAATGGCACATTTGATTCGTTAGTGGTTAAGCGAAATAACTTTTTTAAAACGTATGATATTGAAAAATATGATAATAAAATATTCTATCAAATGGGGCAATATCGCGTACAAGCAACGGATTTGGTAGTTTTCAAAGAAGTACCAATAAAAATTCGTTCATCTTTCTATAACGATCCAACTTATATTGTTATCAATCGTGATGGTATTTATAATATGGGATATTACGGAAAATACTTCCAGGGTGGTGGTATTGGTGGTATTTCTTTCTTGGATACAAATAATGGACAACTGCTGAAGTTTTCCGAGAGCTATGGCGGTGAAGGGTTATGGTATGATAAATATCCTGGTACAGATCTTAAAATCGCTGAGACAATATCGAGAGAAAGCAATGTACGTTTTGAGTTAACACAAGATGCTGGTGGGAAAAGCACGCCATTAAATGGAGCTAAACCTTTAACAATGCATGCAAAAGGAAGCACTTTTACATCGCTAGGTGTTGAGGTTAATGGTTATCTATATGTGGACAAAGGCTTAGAAGGAAATGGCGAACAATATTTTTGGCTTCCGGTAGATTTATTAAAGCCAATTAGAGATAAGTGATAGATTAGGAATTATATAATGCCCTCTTATTTATGATAAGGGGGCTATTTTATATGGTAGGTTGACATGCGGATAATTGTACACAATTTATAAGTAGTACACCGAATATATAAAATTGGCTGGAATGGTAGATGGGTGAAATTATGTTATGGAAAAACACTCTACTTTTGTTAGATTTTTGACACCCTTAATTTCTATTGATAAAATATTACATTATTAGTATATAGTACTAATAAATTATATTTTCTAGGGGGAGAATAATGAAAAAATTATTTATTGTGTTACTCGCAGCATTTGTATTAGCTGTAGTAAATCCAACAAAATCAGAAGCGAAAGTGATGTATGATGGAGCAGAGGTTGTAAAAGACCAAACAGGTAAAATGACCTTTAAAAAAGACATCAAGGTGTACAAGAAAAATCCTGATGGTACGTTTGATTCGTTAGTGGTTAAGCGAAATAATTTCTTTAGAACGTATGATATTGAAAAATATGATGGCAAAACATTTTACCAGATGGGGCAATATCGAGTACAAGCAACGGATTTGGTAGTTTTCAAAGAAGTACCAATAAAAATTCGTTCATCTTTCTATAACAATCCAACTTATATCTTTATTAATCGTAATAGTAATATCGCAACTTACGGAATGTGGTTCAATGAAAGTACCAACCCAGGCTTTTCTTTTACAAATAATGGACAAATACTTTCTTATTGCGGTCCCAATGATGTTAGTTCTAAAGAGTGTATACAGTATCCTGGTACAGATCTTAAAATCGCTGAGTCGAAAAGAAGCGAAATAGGCGTGCGTTTTGAGCTAACAAAAGCTGCAGATTTTAAACTCGATCCAATAAAAGCATCTGCAACTATAAGTACATTGAAAAAGGGAAGCATTTTAGTTTCAGAAGGTCTTGAAATTAATGGTTATCTAAGTGTAACTTGGAAAAGAGATGACAACAACGAGTCCAAACATTGGATTCCAGTGAATTTATTAAAACCAGTTGTAGATAAGTGACGGATTAGGAACTAAATAGCTCTCTTAATAAATATTTGTTAAGGGGGCTATTTTATATGGTTGATTGACATGCGATAGGATGTTTGTCGATGTCTTGGGCTGTTTTGAGGAATTTGAGCAAAACCCTGATAAATGGCACTGTAGAGGGTGTAATTTTAAAGAATTATGTGTGCAGAGTTAAGTAAAAGATGGAGCATATAGAATGTCATACCTAACTAGGTGTGGCATTTTATTATGTTTCATATTTTTTGTAATTACAACCCATTATATAAGTAGATGGGAGGTGTTGATTTATGGAGTATGAATATAAAGTAAAGTTTTACTTTGACGAAGGCCGTGAAGAGGAATATAAAATCAAGAATAATATTGAACAAGAAACATTTACAGAAGAACTTTCTGATGTGTTAAATGAGAAGTCTTGGTATTCATTTACTGAAACAGAACATTATAAAACGATTTTAATTAGTACTAAAGAGGTTTATCAAGTAGTAGTAGAAAAAAATATTTTAGAATTTGATTAATCAAATGTATTAAGTCACATCTAACTCGGTGTGGCTTTTTAGCTTTAAAAAAGGTTGTTTTCTAAAAGTATGTTGCTATTAAAAAATAAAGACAGGATAAATCTACAAATTCTTGTAGAATCAATTCTGTCTTTATTTTGATTTTTCGTAAATTGAAGCGCACGCTGTAAAGGATAGTATTATTAAAGATTCACACTTGGAGGTTTTACAAAGTGGAGTAATGACAACAGATCGTTTAGTTGGGGTGTATATTACGATTCAACAACGAGAAAAATAAACAAAGTGAAGTCCAGTTACTCAATTAATATTGAGCCCGGACTTTAGTTTATGGTATGTAAGATCCCGTACAGAATTACTACCTTCTTGCTTGAATTAAGGTGAACCATATATTCCCATTAAATTCCCCGGAAACTCTATATACTGGCTGATAGAAGCCCTTCGTGTCATACATATACGAAAGCTCAATTGTTTCTATTTCAAGTTGGTCCCCTTTTTTTATAGCAAGTTGTTCATCTGTTATCAGAGCATTAATTTTTATTTGGGGAAATTCGCCTTTCTTTATTCGCTCATACACTTCTGCAGGAGATAGTATATTCACTTCTCGTATAAATTGATATTTATTAAGATTATTTGTTAACGAATAAACACTGCCATCTTGTTTAAGACCAAGTGTTAAATCTCCAGCCCAATAATCTATGTTAAGATCATGATTATCCGGAAGATTCCATTCAAATTCGCCATTTTCCAATACAGTAAATTCAGCTTCTTGGGGTAGTATAGAAAGTTCGCCCATTATTGCCTTCGCCTTTTCGATCATTGGCTTGTGCCCTGCAGATGAAGTTTGCTCCGGCGTATAATTTTTCGCTGTTAACGACCAATTTCCCTCTGAACTTATAAACAATGTGTATTGGACTCCTGCTTTGTCTTCCAATAGAAGCTCACGATCGTCATTAAAAACCTGTGTATTCAACTCTGATAATCTTAATTTCTGTTGCAACAGAGCTTCCACTCCATCATTATTAACGATTTTCTTATAGACTGGGGCAGCTGTGGGTAATGAGCTTAATTCCAATGAAGTTGATAAATGAACATCTGACATATTCGATTTTGTATAGAAGTTTATTGCTAAATTACCAAACTCCTGCTGGGCGTAGAAAATATTTATACCAACAAAAATCAAACCCATCGATAGAGGTATTGCAAGGTTTCCAACCAGACTTTTTATTTTTACTTTTTTGTTATGAGCAATGGAAGCCACTAGTCTATATAACTGATATCCAATAATACCGCCGAGTGAGTTGTTAATTATATCATCAAGCTCAAAAATCCCTGCTCCTGAAAGTGTCTGATACGTTTCAATAGATACCGTAGCACTTACAACTACAAGAAGAAGCCACCTAAATTCTTTAAATTTTTGGCTAATTAAAGGCAACATTAATCCTAATGGAATAAACATTAATATATTAAAAATACAATTTTGAAGATCACGTAAAGAGTATTTATTCCACGCTTCAATATAACTACTGAACGGATGAAGGTTCATCTGCAAGTAATGAGAAGTGCCACGGCCAAAAATAGTTAGCTCAAACACAAAAACAATATACCCGATGAAGACTGCACCAAGAAGAAGTTTCTTTATGTGAATCTTTTTTTTTTGATCTGATTGTTGTTTCCTATAATAGAAATAATATAGTGCAATAAGCATGAACTCTATTCCAATAATAATTATTACTGGCAACATTAATTGTCGAATATAACTAGAAATTTCTGTAATATCCAAGGTATGATTCTCCTTACTTATTTTATTTTGGATGATTTCCACACATTTCTAGCGGTCTTCACATGAATAGAAAATTACCCAGATTTTCTATTGGTTTATATTTCATTGATTCCTTCACTTTATTATTATTGTAAATGGAAATTATTAATAATTAATGAGGTTATTTATGAAGATTTCTTAAGAACTTGCACTATTTAAATATGATGTATGTATCTAAGTCGGGAAAAGTAAAAAAAGATATATAAAATCAGCATTGAAGATTCATTTCAAGCGTTCTGTTTTGCAAAACATGAATCATACAAGCAGGATAGTTCAATAAGGACATAAACAATAATAGATGAGAGATTATTAATGTAAAATAGAAAATGATGTTTAATTTTGGAACTTTTCCCTTGATTTTACGTATATCTATAAATAGTATTTAATGGAGGGAGGGAATTACATGGCTAAAAAACAAAATCATATTCCGTTTTTGAAAAGATCTTGGGTAACTTCTATTGGTGTATTCGTATTGTCACAAATCATCTTTATTACATTTGAAGTAACAGGGTGGATACCTAATTATCGAGATATTAGTGGAACGTTATTTGGCAGAATTACTGAATCTTCAATTTTCAGAGAGTGGTTTACTTTTTATGAAACACAACATTTCAATTTACTTACTATCGTTTTTGGCGTCATATTTCTCGTACCTGGAATAATAGGTGCGATAAAAAACGTTTTTTCACCAAGGTCTACATAAAAAAAGACTACTGTCGTCGAGCAATATATAAGGGTACTTTAGTTAAAAAGACAATAGATCATTGTGTTTAATTATAAATTGAAAAAGGATTTAATAAAAAGATTACAAGGAGAATAATTTTATGACTAAACAACTTTTAAAGGGGATGGAAGGTGTTTTTATTCCTGTTAAAGACCCAAAAATTTCAGCCGATTGGTATGCAGAAATACTTGGTTTTAAATTAATCTACATTGAAGAAGAGGCTGCTGTGATGAAGATTGCTGAACATTCTCAAACCGTAGTATGTTTGGTTAGAACTTTAAATCATAAGCCAATGAAGTTTCCGAATAATAATTTTGGTGTGGGAAAATATTATAATTTCATTCCTAATAATGATATTGAAAAAACTTATAAATTTCTAACTGAAAAGAATGTAAAGGTAAATCCTATTCATGGAGAGGGTTCTTCGAAATTCTTTACCTTTTATGATCCAGACGATAATCCTTTAGGTGTTTGTCAATAAAATCCGATTAAAGCCCCACTTAATAAACCAATGGAATTTGATAGTGAAAAGGAGATTTATTTATGCCTATATTAAAAGATTGCTTTAGTAAACCTAGTTGTGAAGTTGAACTAAATATCAAATTTGTTAATGATGAGAGTGTAAAATTTCGCATTGATTTCCGCTCTGGTCATGCTTTTCCTGAGGTGAATACGGAAATCGCTTGTTTAAAAAGAGACTTCCTAAAGTTATTAGATGATCTGCAGCATATTGATAATATCCATCTAAGTATGCTAGAGTTTCATGATCCAGGACTATGTATTTACCATATTCCTGAATATGGTACCTATCATTTTCCTGGATATGGTCTTTTTCAAATGCCTGAGCAGGAAAGACAAGAAAATGAGCCTCGTATTAAATTAATTTTTGTATTGGATGCCGGTGAGAAAAATCATTTAGCTGCAACGGAATGTGGACCTGCATTATGTTTAATCGTAAAAATGGAACAAATTAAGGAATTTGTAGATAGTTTAAAAATGGAGGTTAATTTATAGTATAGAGGATTTTAGTATATTTCTCATATTCGCTTTATTTAAATAGATAGAAAATATTAAAAGGTGCTGCTCCATAGTCAAAAAACTACAGCGACAGCACCAAGCATTTATTAGTGGAAATATTTATCGACACGTTGAAGTACTTCGTCAGCAGAAAGACCATCAGCATCAATAACAGGTCCTGCCATGACAGGATCGCTAATTCCCATAATATCTCTGTCTTGCCCAGTGATTACACAGGCATCACATTTTTTTGCATCTTCTTCAGTACGAAGTTGAATAACTTCATAACCTTTTGCTTTTAAAGCGTCTTCAACGTTTGTTAATGTTTGTTCTACACCAATTATTTTAGACATTATTCTTCCACCTCCTATATGTAATGTGTCATATAGGCTTGCTAATTATTCACTTAATTCATTTTTTTGTTATACATAATTTTAACTTATTTCAGTGGGGGTACAAAAATCCACTTAAATAAGTTAAAGCCTCCGGCGGATGTCACGGAAATCGTAAAAGAGTTAATAAAGGATGTTAGCCTAAAAATCATCGCACCCATGCGATAACGGCTAACTGACCTGCTTCGCGCAGGCCTAAGCATAAAGCCGATTCCGGACGCAATTATGCCGGGGCATAATTGATTGGATTGAAATTGAGATTGAGTAAAATGCATTTTTATTGGAGCAATGATATTGGCAATTATAAATGCTGAATAGGAGGATTTTAAATGGGAAGTCTAAAGAAAAAATAATTAGTATGTTATTTAATGCGGGACCACCAAAGCCTGTTGTATTGTCGGAAGGCAAAGAGGTACCAATAGTTCAAGGTACATATTGCTAGCAAAAAATTATAACTAATGAATGTGTTGATAAAATTTCACCAACAGAAATTATTGGTAATAAAAAAATTGGTCCGTTTTCTGTTTCACCCAAAAGTGAAATCAAAATCAATTTTAAGAAACAACCTATTGATGGGATCGAAGTAGAAAGGGAGATAAATGACGATGAGATTGAACCAATAAAAATGGATATTAATGTTTTTTCTGCACCAAAAGAGAAGGGGATTTATATTTATAGTATTTTTGGAAGGTGGGCTAAAGGAAGTTCTTCTTATATTTTTGCTATAGAAGTAAAATGATTACACTACGGTATAGACTTTGAAAAAATCCCCAATAATTATTGTGGAATCAACAAAACAAAATGATTAGGTACCTAATATAAAATGAATCCTAGTCATTTTATTAACTTCCTTAAGTCAAAAAAAGAGGAATCCCAACAGTCATTTCAATGAATGTTGAGACACCCCGATCCTTCCACTTATTGTGGAAGATATTCTTGGCTGTTAATTGTCACTTTAGAAGCTGAAATAAGAATTTCTTTATTTGCTTTAAAATATGGCTCTAAAATATTGTGAAATGCTTCCCATTTCTCGTCAATTTTTGCTTGTTCTTCTTTGTTATCTAGCTTTAAGATTTCCTCATAAAGCTGTTTTAATTGCTTGCTATCCGCTTCATTAACTTCGAATTCAAAGTCAGCCATGTACTCTTCAAATGTTTGAGGTTTTATGAACTGATTAATGATGTCATAGAATTCACCGAATAGTTTATCAAACAATTCAGGATTGTCATCTTTTTCGGCTTTTCGGGCATCCTCATAAATATTTTTTAGTTCTACTAAAGTTTCAGCAGGGATATCTAATTCCATGTCTTCCATGTACTCTTCAAATGTTTGAGGTGGATAAAGTTCATCTAAATATGGTTGAAGGATTTCATAAAATTCATCCATTTTTTCGTTAGCTTTTTCTTCTTGACCATCTTTTTCGAGTTTTACCCATTCTTCGTAAGTAGCTTTAAGCTGTTTCTTATCATGTTCTGCAATAACTATGTTTTTTTCGCTAAAACCATAATCCCCTATATATTCTTCAAATGTTTGAGGTTCCCAATTAGCTAATATATATGGTTTTGTGATTTTATACATGTCTTGGTGAATTTTATCAATTTCTTCAAATTTCTTTTCTAATTCTTCTTCTGTCATTTCTTTTGACAATTCTTTTTGCAGTTTTTTCGTTTCATTAAACAATTTTTCTAATTTTGTTAGCTCTTCTTCCGTTACCTCTTTAGGCAACCCTTTTTTATAAGCTTCAAATGTAAAGAAGTCTAAATAATCCTCTGCTACGCTACCTTCAACTGTGATTTCCTGTCCTTCTACTAAGTTCATTTTTTCTATTTGTTCATCAGAAAATTTATAGAAGCCGATATAGTAGTTTTTACCATCTCTACCTTTTAGATCAATCCCATCTCCATAAATGCCTTTAATCGTTCCTGTAATTTGTTGTTCGATTTGAACAGTAACACCATTTGTTGGTTCTACTGAAGTAGCACCTGCTTGAAGTGGCGTCAGAACAGCCATTCCTATTGTTAGTGCTGATGCAATCATCCAAGTTTTTTTAATCGGTTTTTTCATGATCATTTCCCCTTTTATTTACTCTGGAACTTAAAGTTTCCAATATTTAGACGGATTACCAGTAGAAAAGGTTCGTTGTTTTTTAAAAAATTTTAAAACATTCCATGTTAAGTGCTTAAATAGTTGTATAACATCAAAGTTTGAGCGGTCTGATTAAATACAGTACCAATAGTACAAGGTACATATTGTTGGAAAAATCTTATAAATAATGAATGCGTTGATTAAATTCTACCACCAGATATTATTGCTAATAAAAGAATTGTTCCGTTTTCTGTTTCACCTCAAAGTGAAATTAAGATTAGATTTAAGAAACCACCTATTGAGGGGATAGAAATAGAGAAATGGTTAAGCAGCGATAAAATTAAGCTAGTAAAAGTACAAGGTAATGTTTTCTCTGTTCCAAAATAGAAGGGGACTTATATCGGAAGATGGGCAAAAGGAAGTTCTTCTTATATTTTTTCTATAGAAGTAAAACTGATTGCACTATGGTATAGACTTTGGAAAAAATCCCTAAATATTATTGTGGAATTAAATAAAAGAGGAATCCCAACAATCATCTTAAATGATTGTTGAGATATTCTTTTACTTATTGTGGAAGATGTTCTTGGCCGTTAATTATTACTTTAGAAGCAGAGATTAGAATTTCCTTATTTGCTTTAAAATAGGGCTCTAAAATATTGTGAAATGCTGCCCATTTCTCTTCAATTTTTGCTTTGTCTTCTTTTATATTTAGCTTTAAGATTTCTTCATAAAGCTGTTTTAATTGCTTGCTATCCGCTTCGCTAACTTTGAATTCATAGTCAGCCATGTATTCTTCAAATGTTGGAGGCTTTATGAATTGATCAATGATGTAATAGAATTCCTCCCATAATTTCACAGACTCATCAGCATTGTCATCTTTTTCTGCTTTTTGAGCATTATCATAAATATTTTTTAGTTTTGCAAAATCTTCAGCAGGGATATTTAACTCAAATCTTTCGATAAATGCCTCAAATGTTGGAGTTGGATAAAGTTTATCAAAATAGGGTTGAAGGATTTTGTGAAACTCATTCATTTTTTCGTTAGCCTTTTCTTCTTGACTATCTTTTTCAAGCTTTACCCATTCTTCATAAATAACTTTAAGCTGTTTTTTATCATTTTCTTCTATAACTATATTTTTTTCACTAAAGCCGAAATTTTCTATATACTCTTCAAATGGTTCAGGTTGCCAAGTAGCTAAATAATATGGCTTAATAATTTTACTCATGTCTACATAAATTTTATGCATTTCTTCATATTTCTTTTCTGCCTCTTCATTCGCTTTTGCAGCTTCTTTTTGCAGCTTCTTCGCTTCGTTAAACATTTTTTCTAATTTTGTTAAATCTTCATTTGTTACCTCTTTAGGCAATTCTTTTTTATAAACTTCGAATGTATAGAAGTCTGAAAAATCCTCTACTGCGCTGCCTTCAACTGTGATTTCCTGTCCTTCTACTAGGTTCATTTTTGCTATTTGTTCTTCAGAAAATTTATAGAAATTGATATAGTAATTTTTACCGTCTCTACCTTTTAGATATATCCCGTCATCACTGATTCCTTTAATCGTTCCTGTAACTTGTTGTTCGATTTGAATAGTAACACCATTTATTGGTTCTATTGAAGTAGCTCCTGCCTGAAGTGGTGTTAGAACTGCCATTCCTATTGTTAGTGCTGATGCAATCATCCAAGTTTTTTTAATCGGTTTCTTCATGATCATTTCTCCCTTTTATTTACTCTGGAACTCAACTCTTCCAATATTTAGACGAATTACCAAATGAAAAGGTTCGTCTTTTTTCGAAAAAATTAAAAAATTTAAACATTTCATGTAAAGTGATTAAATAGTTGTATAACAAAAAAGTTTGAGACTTCAGAAGAATTAACGACAAGAAACTAAATTTGGTATGACGAAAATCTTATATCTGATGGTATTAACAATTGTCTTAATAGTATTAAAGCTCACGGATGTTATAGCATGGTCTTGGTGGTTAGTGCTTTTGCCAGCGATCATATCCTTTAGCATCTACGCATTAATTTTGGTGATGAAGTTAGTAATGGTGATGATAGCGGTAGTGGCAGTGAAAAAACGTAAAGAACTGTAGAATGGAGAATTAAATAAAGGGGATGCATACTAATGATTCAAGCGGTGATTTTTGATTTAGATGGAACATTGTTAGATCGTGACAGTTCATTTCGCTCATTTATTGAACACCAATACGAGCGATTAAAGCCGAATCTATCACATATTTTAAAAGGAAACTATGTTCAACGCTTTATTGAGCTGGATAGTCGTGGCTATGTATGGAAAGATAAAGTCTATCAGCAATTAATCGAAGAATTTTCTATTGAGTTATCTCCAAAAGCAATGTTAGAGGATTACATACGGGAATTTAAGCATTATTGTGTTCCATTTGTAAATTTGCATAGCATGTTGCACAATTTGAAAAAGCAAGGCTTAAAACTTGGCATGATTACAAATGGTTATGGGCAATTTCAATTAGATAATATACGAGCGTTAGGAATTGAAGATGAATTTGACGTGATTCTTATTTCAGAATGGGAAGGCATCAAAAAGCCGAATGCAGAAATATTTGATCGAGTGTTATCTAAGCTAGAAGTGTCAGCTAATGAAAGTATTTACGTTGGAGATCATCCTTTTAATGATGTGGAAGCTGCTAAAAAAGTAGGGATGATGGCTATTTGGAAAAGAAATGATGCATGGCAAAGTGTTAAAGCGGATTACATCATTGATAATTTGATAGAAATTCAAGATATCTTAAAGGTTTTGCAAAAGACATGAAAAATCTAAAATTCATACACCTTCTGATTTTAGGAGATATTAAAAGGAAAATAAAATCAGGAGGATAAAATAACATTTGTAGAAAATGAGTGTATGTCTTTTACTACTTCTATATTTTCAAGTTAAACATGTGGAAGCATTTACTACGGATTTAGAAAAAATCTATTTAGAAGGTGGAGAGTATACAGAAGTTAATGAAGCGATTCAAGAAAGTGAAGCGTTTTTTAAACGTGATATACCTTTACCCACACGACTTCCACCTATTACTTTCACACATGTTTTTGGATCATTTAATCATAAACAGCCTCAACTATCCATCGAATATTTAGTAGAGGACGCAGGTCGTACACATTATACGATAGTAATAACCGACAATGAGTATGGGCGCTCATATCCTAAGCGTGCGAAGACAGTAAAATTACCTGATGGAAATGAAATGATTTATTTTAAAAGCTCAGATTTTGTAATTTATAATATCGTGAAAAATAAATTTCAATACAATTTTATTGTTGATGAAGTCAGTGCAAAAGCTATTACCGTTGATGGCATAGTGAAAATAATTAATTCCATGAGATAGTGGGGAAGGCCAGTGATTCAAAAATGTTGAATACTGGCCTTTTCGTTATTAACTTATTTACTTAACTGATATCTTTTAACTGCAAGGAAATTAGCGGAGGAAAAAACAACTTATTAAAGTTAACTTACATCTTTCATTGCATCGCTATCATACTTATATTTAAAAATTATCGCGAAAGCAATTGCGAGAACGAGTGTATACGCTCCAAAAACCAACCAAATATTTTGCCAATTTCTCACACCATCTACAGTGAAAAAATCAACTACCTTTCCACTAATAATAGCTCCTGCATAGGCACCAACCCCATTTACCATTGTGCTGAATAAGCCTTGAGCGCTTGCACGAATTCGATGATCCACTTCATTTTCTACAAAGATAGCTCCCGAAATATTAAAGAAATCAAATGCACAACCGTAAACAATCATCGATAGTATTAACAAGAGGAATCCTACATCGGATGGATTTCCGAATCCGAAGAATACAAATCGTAACGTCCATGCCAACATACTAATTAGAATTACTTTCTTAATTCCATATCTACGTAAGAAGAATGGAATCGTAAGAATAAAGAATACTTCTGACATCTGTGACACTGATAATAAAATAGCTGGATATTTAACGGCAAAACTATCTTTATAGTCAGGGTTCAACGCAAAGTCATGTAAAAATGGATCGCCAAATGTATTCGTAATTTGTAATGCAGCACCTAATAACATTGCAAAAACGAAAAACATTGCCATTTTCTTTTGTTTAAAAAGGACAAAGGCATCTAATCCTAACTGACTTACCAGTGACTTGTCCTTTTTTATCTTTGATGTTGGGCAGTCCGGAAGTGTAAATGAATACAGTGCAAGCAATATCGAAGCACCTCCAGCTATGTATAGCTGAATATTGCTCAATTCAATTTTTGCTAGACTAATAATCCACATCGCCAGAATAAAACCAATTGTCCCGAAGACACGAATAGGCGGGAAGTTCTTCACTATATCAAGCCCTTTGTTTTCTAAGGAAACATAAGAAATCGTATTAGATAAAGCAAGCGTCGGCATATAAACTAGTGAATTAAAAAACATTACCCAAAACATAATAGAAGGATCTGAAATTTGAGCAGCTGTAAATAATGCAATCGCTCCAAGGAAATGTAATATTCCATATAAAATATTTGCTTTTACCCAACGATCAGCCACAATACCTATAAGACTTGGCATAAGGATTGCAGCAAGACCTTTTGAACTATAAACGACTCCAACTTGTGCGCCAGTAAAATTTAACGTATTGATCATGTAAGCGCCAAGTGTAACAAGCCAAGAACCCCAAATAAAAAACTGAAGAAAAATCATTAATCTAAGACGTGATTTTATTCCCATTTTTTTACCCCTCCTGATTAAGGTGATGAAGCCCATTTTAAGTTTTGAGTGCAATAAGATACTATTCTTTAGTTAACTTCTTATCATTTAGATAAAAAGGGTAGCATAAAAAGGCTCATCACCATAATGTGGGTTTGATTTCCGTTCCAGCATGGAGCTCTTTTTGGTGGCGTGAACCCCTAGTAGTCGCTTGCTTTCGCTTTAATCAATTTCTATTCATGACAAATGATTTAACTTTTGGTGATGAACCAATAAATATAAGATCTACATTCTTGTAATAGTTTCTTTCACTAATTTAATAAATTTATCTCTTGCTAAAGCTGCCACTTCAATGACTTCATCATGACTTAATGGTTGGTCTAAAATTCCACACGCCATATTTGTTAAACAGGAAATGCCAAGCACTTTCATGTTTCCGTGAATTGCTACGATTGCTTCCGGCACTGTTGACATCCCTACAGCATCTGCGCCTAATGTACGTATCATACGAATTTCAGCTGGAGTTTCGTATGCTGGTCCACTCCACCAAGCATAAACACCTTCTTGTAGGTTAATGTTTTGTTCCTTAGCTACCGCAGAAGCAATATTACGTAAATCAAGATTATATACTTGAGAAACATCAGGGAAACGAGTTCCCAATTCATCATTATTTGGCCCAATTAATGGATTTGTACCGACTAAATTAATATGATCAGTAATTAACATTAAATCGCCTGGGGAAAAGCTTGTGTTAATGGCGCCACAGGCATTCGTAATAATAAGATTTTCTACCCCAAGCGCTTTCATTACACGTACTGGGAAAGTAACTTCATCTAAAGTGAAACCTTCATAAAAATGGAAACGGCCTTTCATTGCCACTACTGTCTTTCCCATTAATTCTCCAATTATTAATTCGTTCGCATGACCGATTGCTTCAGATTTTGCAAAGTGAGGAATTTCACTATATGGAATTTTATAAGGGTTTACAATTTCATCAGCAAGAGTTCCTAACCCTGAACCTAAAATTAAACCGATTGTTGGACGATAGTCGGTTTGACTCATGATAAAATCTCTAGTTTCCGAAATATTCTGTGAATTGTGCATTTAATATTCCTCCTTAAAGAATCTTCTCAATAAATTGTTACTATTTTTCCATTTTGAATAACAATCTATTTAAAACAGTGTAATCGATAAAATAGCTAATTTAAATAACTTAAAATCATTTTGAAAAAAAGTATAAATTAATTTAGCTGAAATATACGGTAAGTAATCGCTATGTTCAGCTCTTTTTATATATAATGAAAAAAGACCGGATAATCTAACTTCTTCTTTAGTAAGAAATCAGATAAAATATAGGTAATTGTAAAAATCATTTTTTTGGAGGAGTATATGTTAAAGCAATTTGTGGGTTTAACATCACCGAAAACAAAAAGTCTAAAACTTTTATATAGTTTAGTCCGTAAGTTAGGGCCAGTTAGAATAAATACACTTACTGAATTAACTGGTTACAAACACGTAACGTGTGCACGATTATTAGATGAGCTTGTACAGGAAGGCCTTATATATGATAGTGGAACTGGAGAGTCGAGTGGTGGGCGTAAACCATTAATGTACGTCATTAATCCTGATATATATTGTTTGATTGGAGTAGAAATAACCAGTTTATACACCACGGTGTTGCTCCTAGATTTAAAATTAAATATCATAGATGTCGAAAAATTAAAGATGGAATCACACTGTACAGGAGAGTACACATTGAATTTTGTAACTCGATGCGTTAATGAGTTATTTGATAAACACAACATTCCAAAAGATAAACTTCTAGGAATTGGAGTAGGGGTCATTGATTCAATTGACAAAGATAGCGGAGCCATCATAAATTCTCATTTGTTCTCAGCAGGAGGGTGGGATCATCTAAATATCGTTGACTATTTACAACAACAAAATGCTACTCATGTATTTTTAGATAATGGAACAAATTTAGCAGCATTAGCTGAATACCGTAATAACTATTGGAATAAAACAGATAATTTAATTTTTGTCTCAAGTGATATGGGGATTCGCTGCGGTACAATTTTGCAAGGTAGATTGGTTAGTAATAAAAACGAAATGGCTGATGCTTTTGGACATGTTATCGTTGATGTACATGGGAAGCTTTGTTCGTGTGGGTCATATGGCTGTCTACAAGCATATAGCAGTTTACCAGCCATTCGTAATGAAGTATTACATCGTATGAAGCGTGGTAATTTTTCATCTCTTCAAGAAAAGGTTAATGATGTAGAAGATATCGATTTTCACCATATATTAAATGCCTTAGAGCAAGAAGATCCACTTTGTTTAGAGGTAGTGAAGGATGCAGCTTATTATTTTGGCATTGGTCTCAGCAATTTAATTTTCCTAATGCGTCCAGATATAGTCATCTGTGGAGGAACCTTAGTACCAAAACCGCTTTTCTACGAAGTGGCATCTGAAACAGCACATAATAGACTAATTCACTATCCTAATAGTAATGTCCAGATTATTAAATCAACAACAGCTTACAATATCGTAGCTCAAGGAGCAGGGTGTATGGTATTGGATTATTTTACTGAAGAGTTATTGTCATGAATAGTGGCAGTGCAAACAGGGACTTGAGTTGCATAAGCAGCTCTTTTTTTCAAAATTGAACTATCGGGACAGTTTAGTTGAATAAGAATTATCACCAAAAATATCCGATTTTGGGTTTAATAATGGTAAACTTTAAGATAGGACTAAATATTTTTGCTAACAAAACATGCTCTTAGCAATGTGAATAGTTGGGAGTGGTTACATTGATAAAAGATAAAAAACTTAGTTACATTGCTTTAGTTCCTTTTTTAATTTCCATGGCATTGAATTTCCCCTTTCCGCATAAAAATCCTTATGGCGTGGAAATCGCTTCGGTATTAAATATACCTATTACAACAGTAAATGGATTCAATTATGTTGGAATCACATCGTTTTTGTTACTAATTCTAAGCCTTTATTTACTTGTAAAATCATTAAAAAAGTATCATGTTCGATCGGTATTGATTGCTATTATGGTAGCGATTTTTACACCTCCTATTGTAGCCAGTACTTTTCAAAAAACTATTGCAACTGGCATTTACGCAATATCTTATGAGAGTCAAGAAAGCATTTGTAATTTTGAAATGAAAAATGAGACAACATTGCATGGAGTATGTGAACTTCCTTTTGAAAATTACAGTAGAAATAGTAACCAATTCACCATTGAATTTTATGAACGCTATCCATTTGAAGATGATGTACGAATGGAATCACTTATGAATAACGATGCCCCATATGAGGTCAGGTTAAGAGGGAAAGAACGTAAACGAGTGATGATTGAGACAGATATTGATGTGTCGCAGATGGAAAACCACATAGACGGTGGTCAAGCAAGTTCTGTCACAATTATTATTAAGTCAGGAGAAAAAACAAGAAAGTTATGAGAGTAGTATAAAAATCTAATTAAGCACTGGGGGCTTAAGTTTAGTAAGGAGAGGACTTACGTGGATGATATGATTTCATATATATTTCTCAATCGCTCCTGTAGCTCCACGTGACTCTATTACCACATGCATGCAGGCTCGTTAAACTCTTCTATGAGCTTAGTACGAAAATTATTGTAAAAGTGTCTAATTGCTCATCGGACGCCCCCAGGAAAGCGCCTTTTCGGAACGGAAATCAACCACTCGTTTTGCCGAAGAGCCTATTTTTTTTATAGAACGCCCCAATTTCATTGGCATAATGGTGTTTATTAACAACATGAAAAACAGCTGAATGTATATGTTCAGCTGTTTTTTGAGTATGTAAGATCGTAAAGAAGTTAAATCCTCCGGACGCAATTATGCCATGGCATAATTGATTAAATCCAATACAAGATCCTAAATGCATTCATTTATTAGCTTGATAAGTTTTAACTGCAGGTGGAACATAGGCTGCACATTTATCTAATAGTCCCACAACGTCTTCATCTACAAGTAGGGCATTTCGATATTGAGCTTGTAAAAATTGTTCGTTTTGCATATGGTCAAATAACCCAATGAGTAAATCGTAATAATGATTGATATTTAAAATCCCACAAGGCTTTTGCAGAAGGCCGATTTGATTCCAAGTGAATACTTCAAAAAATTCTTCTAACGTACCAGGTCCTCCAGGTAAAGCGATAAAGCTATCAGCTAGTTCCATCATTTTGCTTTTGCGCTCATGCATAGAATTGACGACGATTAGCTCTGTTAAATGTTTATGAGAAATTTCACGTTCCTCTAACAACGTCGGAATAACGCCAATCACCTTACCACCTTCACGAAGAACCGTGTCTGCGACTGTTCCCATCACACCTACACTCGCTCCGCCATAAATTAAGGTAATATTACGTTTTGCTAATTCTTTTCCTAGAAGAATAGCTCCTTCTTTATATGCCTCAGAAGCACCGATGCTTGATCCGCAAAATACTGCAATACTATCCATCATTGTTCCTCCATATCTAATAGATTTCTTTCCGCATTAACGGGTAGTGAACTGTAAGCGGGGGATGAAAAAACCCCACTGATTCAAGTTTCACTTTTATAGTATAATTTAATTTTGATAGGAAAGAAATGGAGGAAATAGAAATGGAATTAAATGAGTTTCAAAAATGGGTGAAGGATTACTATGATACACGTGGTTGGTCGGATTTAAGTATTTTTACGCGTATTGGTTTTCTAGCTGAAGAAACTGGGGAAGTAGCGAGAGCTATACGAGCGTTAGAAATTGGTAGGGATAGACCAGATGAAAAGATTCAAACTTATGAAGAAAATAAGCAAGAATTAGTAGAGGAGCTTGGAGACGTTTTAGGGAATATTATTGTTATCGCTAATAAATATGATATTTCACTGGAAGAAATTTTTTCAGCCCATCAGGAAAAGCTAATGGAGCGTTATAAAGCATAAAAATACATATGGAAGGGGGATTAATATGGATTATCAAGTAGAGATTTTATTAGAAAAGCACGATGACTTTACTACGTTCTTAAATACAAAGATTAAAGAGTACAACGATGAACATTCACCGTATCATAAAGAAAGTAGACAAAAGGGTTCTGTTCGTCCATTAAACTTAATCGTAACCGATCATCAACAGCAATGGATTGGCGGAATCACTGCTGAGGTGTATTGGGGGTGGGTAGAAATCAATAAGTTTTGGTTTAGTAAAGAATTCCGTGGAAAAGGCATTGGTGGACAGCTACTAGCGAAAGCTGAAGAAACAGCCAAGCAAATGGGAGCAACGAAGGCATTGCTAACTACATATGACTTTCAAGCACGTACGTTTTATGAAGCGAGGGGCTATGAGATTGTAGGTGAAATAAAAGATTATCCGCCTGGAAGTAGCTATTATACAATGGTAAAAAATCTACTTTAAGTTTAGAAAGGCTGTCTGTTTAGCACTTTGTGACAGCCTTCTGTTATATCCTTATTTATCCTCAAATCACAACTAATCAAATTCAATAAGTTTCTCCAAGTTTCTCCAAGTTCCTGTAACCACACCAGAATTGCCAACCTCAATTATTTAAATGTTTAATGCCATTTTCTATAGGTACGTAATCAGATTATTGTTTTAAAAATATATGGCTGAAAGATGACTAAAAAAACGCACTAATGCCAAACTTATAATAAAGGGGAGATTAGTGTGTATTCGATATCAAATTTTAAATTACTTGTTGATAAGCAGACAGAAATTGATACCATTCATCAAAATTGTGATCAATTAATACAGACAACTGTAACACCAAAATTGGATGCGGAAGTCAATACTTTGTTAGATGCCATAAATAAAAAACTAACCGAACAAGGCTTTACGATTACAGTGACATCTACTGGACTAATTGCAAAATATAGTGAAGCAGTTATTAATGTTGACAAGCATTCGAAAGATTTGGAGGAGTGCTTTTTCATTAATTTAAATAATTATGCGGAGGATCAAGTTGCCATTGTTTTAGACGTTTCTGATACAATGATGCCGAAAATCTCCAATAATCTCGATGGCTACGCTGAGATTATCGAGCAAATGACCGATACATTAAAGTACGCAAAAAGTCTTGAAAAAGCTTGTACTTCACCAAAGTTTATTTATAAAACTCAAAGCAATATCATTTTCAATTCTGCAGATGAAGTAGTCAATCATTATTTTCAGTAAAGAACAGCCACCCTAATAGATATATAGGGTGGCCGATAAAGGAAGTGCTATTGATTATATATTCCCGCTACAATATTTTAAACAATAAACCTTCTTCCGAATAATAACAGTATCATCGATAGGATGAAGAAATATAGTGGCATGATCATCAATGAACCATTATGCAGGAAACTCATACCTGACGTTATGAAGCTTACTAGTAAGTAATAGCCTAAGCTGAAAATCGCGCCAGCTGTCCCGATAACGTCCTGAAAGTTAACAAGCGCAAGGCTTAAACAATTAGGTAGAGCAATCCCTGATCCTAATAACGTAATAAAAATGGTTACTAAAATCCCTATTAGTAAGACGATATTAGGCAATGGTAATGTACTAACGATTAGTAGTAATAAAGCACCGACAGTCATCACAAAACAACCGAGATGAATTACTTTTTCTGGCTGATATTTGTTGACGAGTCTTTTGGAAATCATGGCACCAATAATAGAGGCAAGAGCCACAATTATGCCAAGAAAACCATAAAGTCCTGGTGATAAATTGAAATGGTCAATAAAGATAAAGGGAGCTTCAGCATAATAACTGAATAACACGCCATTTATCCCACCAATCAGCAATCCAAATACAAGAACCCTTGGTGATGAAATAATACGTTTTACAACTGGGAAAATAGCAATTCTTTTTCTCGCTGATTTATCTGTTGTTTCAGGAAGTCTGAAATAAGCGTAGATAAACAACAAAATACTCATCGCAACGAGCACAAAGAAAACAGCTCTAAAACCTAGTGCTTGATCGACCCAGCCACCAATCAGTGGCCCTACAGCAGGGGTAAAGGCAATCACCGCAGAAATTTGGGCAAACATCGCATGCCTTTTACTGCCAGATACGCTTTCTCGCAAAATGGTTTGCGTAATTATCGAGCCTGTCGCCGCCCCAAAAGCTTGTATAATTCTACTTACTAGTAGAAAAGTAATTGTTTCTGCGTAAAAACACATGAAACTCCCAATACCATAAAAAATTAAACCGCCAAGCATGGCCGGTCTTCGTCCAATAAAATCAGAAATCCATCCCCAACAAAAGACACCAATAGCAAACCCTATAAAATAAATACTTAAGGTTAACTGAACAGAGCTATTAGAAGCATTGAATGCGTCTGAAATATCAGGTAGAGATGGTGTATAAATTGTCTCGCTAATCTGTGGAAAAGCTACAAGAACAATCATTAATAGTAAAGATGGTGCTACATATTTTTTCAACTTAATGCCCTCCTACAAGCAAAATCTACTTCTTTAGAAAAGAGTAGACGTAGCTAGGGAAACGGCGGGACCATTATAAGTATTCGTTCATAAGATGTCATTTTCAATCACCTAAATATGCTTAAAGTAGGAGTGCATAGTCTAGCTTCTATTATATAGATATTTGCTATTTTTAATAGACTTAAATAGAAATTATTTCAACATTTATTGAAATTTAGGTGGATGATTATGGTATAAGGTTTGAGTGACATGTGTTTAAAACCGTTGCTATGTGTAAAAGTTGATTGGAGTGGAGACTGAGCGACTCCTTGGGGATCAGCAATAGAGGAACGAAGGCTAAAACCATCACATCCTGTGATAACGCCTTCGTGACCAACATCCTTTTGGCCCAAGCGGCTCATCGGACGCCCCCAGGAAGCTTTGCTTTGTGCGAAAGCGTAGCGACAGCAACAACAAAGCGCTCAGTCGGAACGGAAATCAACCACACGTTATGATGATAAATCTAAATTTTTTAAAAATTCCACTTGTACATAATAGAGTATGCATATAAAATAGAAACAAATGTTCTTAAGTAAGGAGAAAAGAATGACTACATTTAATCAATTACAGTTAGTATTATTCGATGCAAATGATATTCCAGGATTAATTGCTCTTTCTGATTCTGTCGGGTGGGATTACGATGAGTTAGAAATTAGAACGGTGATGATGTCAGGCAAAATATTTGGGCACAAAAATGCTGAGGGGGAGATTGTTTCAAGTGCTGCCATAATCACATATGATTCAAATTTAGCTTCGATAGGTATGGTCATTGTGCATGAAAATTATAGAGGGCTCGGTCTAGGCAAGTTAGCTACTCAAAAATGTATTGAAAGTGTTTCAGAACGTACAGCAATTATGCTCGTCGCAACGAAAGACGGTGAACCGTTGTATAAGAAAATGGGCTTTATCACAGTAGATTATGTACATAAATATCTGACTGACAATTATGTCGGTGCCCATAACTTAACTTCTAATGAGTATACGATTGAAGATTTTACTGAGCAAGATTTTGCTGAAATTGTCAGCTTAGATGCTGCTGCCTTTGGAAATAAAAGAAGTAATTTTCTACGGAATAGGATAAAGCAATCAAAGCATTGTATCGTTGTGAGAGATCATCATGCAAATATTATTGGCTTTGGATTGTCCATTTTAGGTCCAATAAATCTAATTTTAGGCCCAATCAGAGCACCTGATTCTAAAACAGCCAGTCTCATAATTAATACTTTAGCGAAAGACCATAATGGAAAACTAAGAATTGATGTACCATCTGGTCATGCTGAATTTATAAAATGGGTAGAGCAAAGTGGCTTTACAGAGGCAAATAAACCTCCTGTTATGATTCTTCATGCCGAGAAAATACCGATAAGAAATAATACATTATTTGCCATAGCAGCGCAAATTTTCGGATAAAATCGCTTAAACAAAGTGAGCACACTTATAATTGAGTGTGCTTTTTTGTTTTTAAAGGATTTAAATGGAAGTATAGAGAATATATGATATCAAAGGGGGAGAATCAAATGTTTCCTAATTTAGAGACAGAAAGACTTTTGTTAAGAGAGCTGACGCAGGATGATGCGGAAAGTGTTTTTAATTGTTTTTCAAATGAAGAAGTCACACGCTATTATGGACAAGAGCCATTTATAGAGATACAGCAAGCTGAAAACTTAGTGAAATTATTTTCAAAGAACTTTGCTGGAAAAAGAGGGGTAAGATGGGGAATTGAAAGAAAGAAAACAAAGGGGATAATCGGGACAATTGGTTTTAACGGTTGGTCGCCTGTTCATAGACGAGCAGAAATCGGTTATGAAATTCATCCTGATTATTGGAGAAAAGGATATACTCAAGAAGCGGTTACCGAAATTGTGTCGTATGGCTTTGAGCATATGGGGCTGACTCGTATTGGCGCTGTTGTATTTTTAGAAAATGAAGCCTCAAATAAGCTGCTTACCAAAATAGGTTTTCAAAAAGAAGGAATTCTTCGAGATTATATGTATCAAAACGGTCAGGAACACGATACATTTGTCTATTCCATATTAAAAAATAGATAAGGAATGCTTTTTCTCGAGAATAAATTCTATTAACCTACGAAAATATAATTACGGCATCTTTACATACCTTTTATTGGTTAATAAATGGTAACTAAGATATGGTTTTGCACTTACTTTTTTCGGTTATAGTGCTAGTAAAGGCTAGAATTTTTATTAGTAGTAAAAAAGTAACTGTAAGGAGCTTAGGGAGAATGGAAATACAATATAGCACAGCTTATTTTGAAAAGTTAGATTTACTTGAAATTCTATATGCAGGGCAGGCAGCGTTAAAAGAAGCGCTACCTACGCACAATGTCAGTAAAAGTAATTTGGAGTGCTTTGAACAAATAGAAGCAGCCATTGCTAAGCTAAATAAGGAAATTCGAATTCTTGAGCTAAACATTATCCAGTCCATAGATTCAAAATAAATTAAATAAAAAAACTCATGCAAAAAATAATTGCATGAGTTTTTTGTTGGGCTTCAATCGATTTTAAACTTCTCCCTCTTTCATATTAGAGCTTATTCCTTCTGGCGAATCATCGTCTACTTTATAGGAACTACGTTTTACCACTGATAGAAGTAATACTAAAATACTTACAACAGCAATCCAGCATAATGTAACTGCTGAAGTGCCCCAAAGTTCTCCACTGAAGAAAAGAATCTCCTTTAATCCTTCAAACATAAAGCGGAACGGTAGCCATGGATAGATCCAATCAGCATAAAAACTAGGCAACATTTCTGGTGCGATTTGTAGAAGCGGTAAACCAAAGAACATTAAAAGAACGAAAATTGGTAAACTCGCAAATTGAATCCATGTAGTGATAGCTAGTATTAATAAAATAAAGGTTGCGCAAGTCAGTGATAAAAATAGGGCAACATGATTAAAATCTGCAAACTCAAAATCCAGCATCCAAGTAGTGTACCAAGTTAATAAATATCCTCCAAATAAACCAATGATCATGGCAATCAAAGCCTGGAATCCTCGGAATTTAAGTTGCTCCAATACAGAATTAAACTTGCGATTTCTTCCAGTGAACCATAAAAGAATAGCACTGATTAAACTGCTCATCCAAATAGGCTGGAAGAATGAAAGTGGTGCATTGCTTAATTTACCGGTTTCATGTACATTGACTATTTCACTTTGGATAGGTGTTGAATAAGTGCGTGCTTGATTAGCATTTAGCGGGATATTATTTTTTTCAGTAACAGCTAATAATTGGGCACTGACATTGTCATTCATTTTTTCGACCATTGTAGATAAAGCTTGTGTAACCATAGTTGCAACGTTTGCATTTTTGCCTTGGTTTATATAAATTTTTAACATTGCTGATGTAGGTGTTGGTGTTTGGAATGAAGCATACTTTTCTGAAAAATCTTTAGGAATATAAATAGCACCATACAATTCTTGATTCGCTAATTTTTCTTTCATTTCTTGTTCATTTTTTAATACAACCCATTTAAAGGGCGCTTCTTTTGTTGCTTGTGAATTTTTCTGAATCATCTCGACAAAAGTTTGCCCCATGTTGCCCTCATCCTCAAGAATAAGACCGATTGGAAGATCTTTAGGTGATGAATGGGCTCCAGGAATTTGTGTTGCTACAAAAATGAAGGATAATAAGAGTACAGCAACAAACGCTATACCGAAAAACTTATTTTCTTTCATAGGTATTCTCCTTTCAGATAATGTACATCGTGTTGATTATTTCTTAGTTTGATTATATACTCTAAAAAAATCACTTCCTATAATCAAAAGCAGCCAAAGTGTTCAATAATAAACATATAAAAAAATGTGTTCATTAAAAGTGAGGAATGATTCCATGACAAAAACGGATCGACGAATTATACGAACAAAAAATGAAATTAAACAAGCATTTTTCTCTTTGCTTTCTGAAAAGAACTTTGAAGCTATCACGGTTCGAGATATTACTGAGCGTGCCAATATTAATCGAGGGACTTTTTATTTACACTACGTAGATAAATACAATTTATTAGAACAGTACGAGAACGAAATTTTTGAAAAATTCAACGCTATTTTAGATGAAACTACCAATTTAGAGTTGGATATCAATCAGTTTAAAGATGAACGATTGCCTGTGATGATCCTAATTTTACAAGTGTTTTATGAAGAAGCTGATTTCTTAAAATTAATATTAGGTCCAAATGGTGATCCATTTTTCCATGAAAAAATGAGACAGTTTTTTGTGAGATATTTCAATGCTTATCTAGGTAATCGTATTGATAAAAGTAATTGGAGGTTTCCGATTGAATTAATATTAGCGTATAACTCAAATGCTATTTTAGGAGTTATTACGTACTGGCTACAACACGATACGCAACAATCCCCAGAGGAAATCGCCACTATGTTGATAGAAACAATGCTAAAAGGAACTTTTGAAGCTAGTGGATTACGTTCAATTATTGAAAAAGATAGTGAGTAGGGAAGATAACGAAGTCCCTTGAATTTAGCTAAGATTTAAATCATTTGAAAACTCAACGATATTTTCTGTATCACTGCTAATTGTCGATAATAAAAACTTATGGAAATCAATAATTAACATTGATTTTACTTATGTATTGAATGGTTGTAAAATAATGTTAGTAAGAATATCCATAAAGATTGGTATAAAAAAACAGAAAAGAGTGATGAAGATGGGCATTGATTTTCACAATAAGGACAATCAAACTACTTATACAACTCGACAGGCTGACCACTCGTGGATGGAAGCAATGAAAGTACTTGTCCCTATCACGAATACTTCGAAGGCTGCAGATATTGGCTGTGGTGGAGGAATTTACTCGAAAGCATTAGCAGATATGGGCGTACTTTCTGTGGTAGGTGTGGATTTTTCACAGACTATGCTCGTTGGGGCTAAAGAAAATTGTAAAGACTATCATAATATTACTTTCAAGCAAGGAAATGCATTGGCTACAGGCTTAGACAATGACAGCCTCCAGTTAGTACTGGAACGAGCTTTAATTCATCATATCCAAGATTTAAAGGCTTGTTTTCAAGAGGCATATAGAATTTTGGAGGATAAAGGGGTTTACATTATCCAAGACCGTACACCTGAAGATTGTTTATTAAAAGGTGATGACTACCATATTAGAGGCTATTTCTTTGAGCGTTTTCCAAAATTAAAGGAACAAGAAATTAAACGCAGACATAGTAGTGAGCTAGTAGGTGAGACACTTAAGGCAATTGGGTTTAGCGAGATTGAAGAAGTAAAATTATGGGAAGTAAGAAATGTGTATGAACAGAAAGAGCAATTGTTAAAAGATTTACGGGAAAGAACAGGTAGAAGTATTTTACACGAGTTAGACGATGACGAATTAAATGAATTAGTGAATTATATTGATAAGTCCATTTCAATTGAGAGTTCAATAGTTGAAAAGGACAGTTGGACCATTTGGAAAGGAGTGAAATGATTAGTTCTTTATGAAATGTATAGAGGAGCTATCCGTCAGTTCAGCATTTCTATCCGTCAATTCAATAAATTGAAGCTCTCGTTCGTAGTTCAAACGAGAGCTTTTAACTATTTATTGCCTACTAATGCGAGAATGTATTTGTCTCGATCTGCTTCCTCCTGCATTTTATTATCGACCAGCATTGCACCGTTTCTCACATTTGTCATATCACGGTCAACTAAAAATTGAACATTTACTTTTGCGGTTTTATTATTGACAGGACAGTCTCCTTTATATTCTACAACATCCTGTCCTTTTTGAGTTTCAAAATACACCCAATATGGATTTTGACAAGCGTTTGCAAAGCTGGATTCTAAAGTTTTACTACTATTTTCGAATGAATAGTTTTTAACATATGTAATATATTCATTATCTGTAATGTCCTTTTGTGGACCGTAAAAGTACCAGAATACCCCTAAAATTCCGATTGGCACTATCCACAGTATGTTCCTTTTGCTTAATTTCCCCATATTTGAAGCCCCCTTTATAAAAATATTTTATCATCTTTATACTGATTTTTGCTAGCTTACTATAATATTTTCTAGTTTATGATTTAATCTTATAGAAAACGTTTAGGGAGAGATATGGATTTTCCTCAGCTCGTCTGAAGTTTGTTGTAATAAAAGAAACTCTGAGGCTTATAATGACGTCATTTATGAAAGTAAGCAGGTATTCAACTGGAATTATTTGAATTAAGTCTCTACTTTTGGACAACTATTACACTAAGCTCACGTTTATCTTCTATTAAATAGAGGACATTACTTGCTACATTTTTAACTTCTTTCAGCGGGTGTCCAAACATCCGCTGAAAGAAGTTAAAGCCTCCGGACGCAATTATGCTGAGGCATAATTGATAAATGAATAGGAGGCACTTTATTTTTTACTGAGAAATCAAAATTACAAGCAAGGAGATTTACAAAATGAATTATGGAATTTTTCACTGGATTAATGATTTAGCTGGTCGCTATCCTTTTCTAGATAAAGGGATGATTTTCATCACTGATAGCGTTCCTTATGTCGTAATCGTATTTATGTTATTTTTATGGTTTACTGCAAACAAGGAAAAAAGAGCAGAAAAACAATATACTGCAATATACATTGTCTTTACATGTTTACTTGGATTGGGTCTAAACGCACTCATTCACTTTTTTTACTATCATGCACGACCATTCATAACGTATAATGTTCATCAGTTAGTACCGCATGCTGATGATTCTTCGTTTGTAAGTGATCATTCAGTATTAGTTTTCTCTTTAGCATGTACGTTGCTATTACGAAAAGACTCGTGGAAGTATCCTGTATTAGTATGGGCCATCTTAGTAGGTATTTCACGTATCTTCGTCGGAGTACATTATCCAGCCGACGTGATTGGCGGAGCCCTTCTGTCATTTGGAGCAAGCTTTGTCATTATCAAGTTCTCCCAAAAATTGGAGCCGGTCGTACAAGTTCTATTCAATATCTATAACAAACTAACGAAACATATCCCTTTTTTAGCCAAATTCGGGCATTAAGATTTAAGTCAGTGAAATTAAAAAGGTAAAGATGGAGAGCCGCATTTTAATGCGGCTCTTTATTTTGTCAATAAAAGAATAAATATATCTCATCCAGATGCTAGTAGTTTCACTAATAACTTTTCGCCTAAAGAAATTTTTAACATTTTATACATTCTGCAATTTGTAGGACAGTTCCTGCTTCTTCATCAAACCTGACCAGTTACTTTAAAAAGAATATAAAACATACCCAATTTACATTAGGATAAAAGAAGTTAAAGCCTCCGGCGGATGTCAAGGAATCGGAAAAGGAGTTCTTATAGGATGTTAGCCTAAAATCATCGCATCCATGCGATAACGGCTAACTGACCTGCATCATGCAGGCCTAAGCACAAAGCCGATTCCGGACGCAATTATGCCGAGTCATAATTGATTATGGCTCTATTAAATGTATATGAAATTTGAAACCTACCTGAAATGTTAGTATAATCAGTTGAGAACGAATGTTTGGTGGTTGTTTGCAAAAAACACATAAAATTTAACATAGCCTTTAGTATAAAAAAGTGGGTGGAGTTTCATTTTTCGCTTCTGAAAAATAGAAATAAGAATGTATTAAAATTATACCTTTATGAACAAAACAAACCGATATTACAAGGACTCAAACAATTGTCGCTTTTTATTATGTGATATTATTATGACTATATTATGATTAACAAATAAACGATGAGGTGTGATATAATGGAAGATTATGAGAATGACGTAGAATTATTTGCTATATCTAATCACTCAAAACAATATGACTACCTTAAAGATCAAACTCTAGAATTAGTTAAAAAATTTAATTTAAATAATCAACAACTATCCAAATTATTAAATTTATCTGTAAGCGAGATAGAACACTTAATGAAAGATTCAGATATCATCACAAATGAAAAGTCCGAAGAAATTGATAATAAATTAACAATGTTAAATTTCGGATTTGAAAATTTCAATGTAAAAGAAAGAGTTAAATTAATATTGAATGATTTGCTAACTGATTATATGTTAACAACAGAAAGTTTATCTAAAATCATTTATGTAGAAGAAAAAGATCTTATAGATTTCAGAAAAAAAACACTACTTGATAGAGATATAGAATTAAAAATATGTGTAAATATTACCTTTCTTCATTTTATTTTACATAAATAATTATAATATATAAAAATTAATCCCAAAAAAGAGCACTTAAGTGCTCTTTTTTTTGATGGTGCGCCCGGCATGCGCATGAACTATAGGGTGCAAGTCCCGAACCCCGAAGACAGAAGTAGAGGTTAGTTATCGAATGACACATATTACATGTTTAAATGCATTAGCGATAGTTCGTAATAAAGTGATAAATGATAATTACTTGGTTTAATCACAGCAGCCTGATTCCGACAAAATTGCACAAATTTTAATGAAGCTAGACGAATTCGATTGGCTTGCGACAGGAGATTTAAAATATTTGAAGGGTGCTCCTGGTGCAAAGATTTTAGTAAGTGATATTTTAAATTGTTTAAAGTAAAATAGTAGTAAGGTATTTCACAATAAACTCAACTAATCTGATTAGTTGAGTTTTATGTTTTTATATAAAAAGCTACTAAAATATTTTAAAGAAGATGTGATGATTAATGGGGAAAATCGCAATTTTAGCAGAGAAACCATCTCAAGCAAGAGCTTATGCAGACGCATTTAAAATTAAACAAAAAGAGAAAATATTTATTGAATTGGAACCTTGTTCTACTTTTCCTGAAGGTGCAGTAATTACCTGGGCAGTTGGTCATCTTGTTGAATTAAAGGAACCAAAAGAATATCGAAAGGAATGGGAGAAATGGTCGCTTGGATCATTACCTATCATTCCACAAAAATTTGAAGATAAAGTTGTTTCTAAAATGTATTCACAATTTAATGCTGTAAAAAAAATCTTTAGTGATCCGCAAGTAACAATGATTTATAACTGCTGCGATAGTGAACGTGAGGGTTCAAATATCTTTTATTCACTTTTAAAAATGACGAAAGTAAATAAGCCTGTTAAACGATTATGGATCAATTCATTAGAAGTTGAGGAAATTCGAAAAGGTTTTAATAATATGCAAAGTAATGAGCGTGATTTGCTCATGTACCAAGAAGCAAAAACACGTCAAATTAGCGATTGGTTAGTAGGCATGAACTGTAGTCGCCTATATACGCTACTTTTACAAAAAAAAGGCTTTAAGGGTAGTATCTCCATCGGACGAGTGCAATCGCCGACCGTATATTTAATTTATAAAAGACAACAGGAAATAGAACATTTCAAGCCGGAAAATTTTTATGAAATTGAAGGGATTTTTAAAGCACAAAATGGTGTATATAAAGGGAAGGCAAAGTTAAAAACAAAAGAGCGTACAGAGGCTGTGCAATTATTGCAACAACATGGGGTTGAACCGATGGATACAGGTCTAATTACGAGTGTAACGAACAAAACGAAGCGTATTGCACCACCCAAACTACATGCGTTATCAACATTACAAGCCGCCGCCAATAAACGTTGGAAATATAGTCCGTCGCATGTGTTGAAACTTACGCAATCACTTTATGAGAAAAAGCTCGTTTCTTACCCTCGTACCGATTCACAGCTCATTACACATAATGAATTTGCCTATTTAAATGAATCATTGGCAAAATATCAGCAGCTAGTGGGAAAGTCATTTAATGCGATAAATCGAGGGAATAACAAACGCTACGTCGACAGTGCCAACGTTGGGGAGCACTATGCTATTATTCCAACGAAAAAAGTGCCGACAGAAAAAGCATTACAATCAATGAATGCTGATGAACGAAATATTTATTTCGAAATAGTTAATACGACACTCGCCATGTTTCACCAAGATTATGAATACGATGAAAAAACGATTATAACGAATGTCAAAAATTTAGAGTTTAAAACGGTAGGGAAAACAGAACTTGTAAAAGGGTGGCAAGAATTGTTTTCAAGTGAAAAAGAGTTGAAGGAGCGGGAGAAGTCGTTACCTGTCGTATTCCAAGATGAGATGGTACAAAGTAAGGTTTCTATTCTAGAAGGCACGACAACGCCTCCTAAGCCTTATACAGAAGGGCAACTCATTACGATGATGAAAACATGTGGTAAATCAGTTGAGGATGAAGAAGAAATCGAGGTGCTGAAATCGATTGAAGGTATTGGTACAGAAGCAACTCGGAGTGGCATTATAGAGACGATTAAAAAGCATGGATTTATTGAAGTACGAAAAAACATAGTGAGTATTACACCTAAGGGGGCGCTTTTATGTCGGTCAATTGAAGGGACATTACTTTCAAGTCCATCTATGACTGCAAAATGGGAAATTTACTTAAATAAAATTGGACGTGGGGAAGGCTCCGCAAAACATTTTATTGAAAGCATAGGCAAATTTGTTAATCAATTATTAGCGGAGGTACCTAAACAGTTAGAGTCACTTACAATTGAAGCTGAGCAGTTTAAACCAGCTGCTGTGAAAGATATTGTGACGTGTCCGACATGTAAAGTAGGGAAAATAGGTTTGCGTAAAAGCTTTTACGGTTGTTCGAATTATAAAAATGGTTGTAAGCAAACGTTCCCAGGAAGGCTATTAGGAAAAAAACTAACTGAAAAGAACATTAATGATTTATGTAAGATTGGTAAAACAGCTATGGTTAAAGGGTTTAAATCAAAAAATGGTAAACAATTTAATGCGTCACTCCGTTTGGTAGAAGGGAAAATTGAATTTGAGTTTAATGAAAAGTAATAACGGAAGAGATTTTTTTACCGTCAATGCTGCATTAATTCTCTACTACCCTAAACTTCCAAAATGAAATAGGATAGCGTGTTCACTATAGAACATGCTATCCTATTTTTATGCGAAATAGATATAATAAATAGATATTCAAAAAATTGACTATTAGATATAATATCATTAGTTGTTTTTATTCGTCAGGGGATAAAGCCCGCAGGCGTAGTATAGTAGGTAGACTAAGTTACTATAAATCTTTAAAAGGAGATATGTGATGACTACTATTAGAGAAATTGGAAGCTTATGTGTTATTGATAGAGATGGCCACATTATTAACCATTCTGATTGGAATAAAATCAACCCAATTTTTCTTCCTGTGATATACGATGTGATTAATACGTATTCCACCCTTCTTCAAGATGACTTACATAGTATATACATAAGAGGGTCAATTCCAAAAGGAATAGGTATTGAAGGGGTAGCTGATTTAGACACAATAGCGGTTACTAAGCAAAAACCTAATAAACTGCGGTTTAAGCGGATAAAAGAAGTAGAACAAGAATTAAATCAAAAACATACTTGTGTAGATGGTATTGAACTAAGTTTCTACTGCATAGAAGATATTTTAAATGCGTCATCTTTTTCTATAATTAGTTTCATACTCCAAACCCATGGATTATGTGTGTTTGGAGAAGATTTGATACCTCAATTACCAAGATATAAAGCTAACGAAGCTTTAGCAAATGACCACCTTATTCATTTACAAGGCCAAATTAAAAATGCCTGTGATGATCTTCAAGATAATTCTGATATAGAGGATATTAAAGATTGTTGCAAGTGGATTATGAAAATTATAGTAAGAGCAGGACTTGCACTTGCCATAACTATAGAAAACACATATACAAGGGATTTATATCCTGCTTATAAATTGTTTTCAACATATTTCCCTGAAAAGGAAAGCGACATGAGAAAGGCACTTGAATATGCCATAACACCCATAATAGATACAAACTTATTGTTATCGTTTTTAAATGAAATTGGAACGTGGATGGTTAGTGAAGCTGATAAATGGCTACAATGCTATAACCCTAATAGAGAATTAAATATGAAAATATAATAACTTCCGAAATCAAATTCTCGTTAGCAGCCACAAATGGAATTAGCTTTGTTTTGGATGTTTTCGAAAAGATTGCTGCTATTCAACTAAAGGAGAAGGATTGTTGAATAAGGAATTGAATATTTATAATAGTGATTTATTGAAGAATAGGGAAGAGGAAGTAACCATGAACTACATAATAAGATTAGCGAATGAAAACGACTTATCGGGTTTATGTGATATTAGAAATAATAAAGATTTATTCACGAATTATTTAAAGCAATTAGCAAAAAGGGAAATATATTTGGCAATCGCTGAACAAGACTCACTTATATTTGGTTTTGGAGTTCTTAAATTAAAAGGCACTTTGCTTCCTAAATTAAGTGACCTAAATGTAAAAGAGGATTATCGGGGTAATGGTATAGGTTCAGATTTAATTAGGTATAGAGAAAATATTGCGAAGAGTTTAGGGTATTCTGAGATATTTGTGAGTGTTGACCCAATAGAAAATCCCAAAATGATAAAGTTAATTAGCAAACACGGTTACAAACCTATCTCCGACCCATATTTTAAAAAAGCCATATTTTATAATGATGATGGTACGACCTATAATAAAACCTACAAAAGAATTGATTTAAAGAAGTTGTTGAACTAACGGGGTGCTGCTTAGTTGAAGAACATAGCCAAACCAGAAGCGACAATCTTTGAAAAGACAGCCTTGTTTTTTAGCCTACAGACGGAATTAATTCCACATACAGAAAAAGGTAATCACATTTTAGTCTTGTCTAATATGTGACTACCTTTTATTTTTTAGCATTTTTAGATTTTAGGTCAATCATTAAATCCTACATATATTGAAGTGCCAAATTAATATAAATCATCCGTATTCATGAGGTAGCTAAAATTTCGAGGTATCATTGTAGGTATATCGGTATACCTTACTCTCTAACAATTTTTGTTAATCCGTACTTTTTGTAATTTATTTATGCACCCAAGCACAATGTCATTGTTATTTTGACATTTATAAGCATACTTTATTGTTGGATTATTTAAAGACAATATGGCAAACTGAATACGAAGATAAATCTCAGCATGATCCATCGGCACCTAAGGACATAAGTATCTTTATTATGGAGATGTTCCACCAGGAAAGCTAATAAACTAGGTTTTAAATACGATAGTTTGGCCATAGAAATATTGGAGGTTGTAAAATTGAGCAAAAGGAGATCAGTTGGATTAGAGTTGCGTACATTATCGCTTTTAATGAGAAGACAATTGGATCATTCACTAATGGAAAAAGATAACCTTACTGCCATGCATGGGTGGACGATTAGTTATCTTTGCAAAAACCAAGATAAAGATGTGTTTCAAAAGGATTTTGAAAGAGACTTTTCTATTCGTAAATCAACAGCATCTAGAACACTAAAGTCTATGGAAAATAATGGTTTGATTACAAGGCAATCTGTTCCCTACGATTCAAGACTAAAAAAAATTGTCTTAACAGAAGATGCGCTGAAAATACATGAAAGTATCATGACTCGTAGAGCGATTCTGGAACAAAAATTACTATCAGGTATCCCGGAAGAGAAACTTGACGTTTTTTTTGAAGTAATGGATGCTATGAAAGAAAATATAGAATCTTGAAGAAGATGCTATTTTAAAGTTTTTATGACTATATAGTTAGCATGCTAACTAAAATAAGGAGGACTGCAAACATGTTGAAAATATTTAAATACTTAAAACCAAAAGAATGGACGCTAATTGTGGCCAGCATTGTGTTCATAGTAGGGCAAGTTTGGCTGGATTTGAAGTTACCGGATTATATGTCCAAAATCACAACCCTTGTACAAACGGAGGGCAGTAAGACCAGTGAGATATGGACAGCTGGAGGGAAGATGCTTTTATGTGCTCTTGGCAGTATGATATTGGCAGTCATTGTGGGCTATTTTGCGGCAAGGGTAGCAACGTCTCTTTCAAAGGAATTGCGAAAAGGAGTATTTAACAAAACTCTATCTTTCTCTATGGAGGAGATTAATGGTTTTTCAATCGCAAGCCTAATTACTCGTTCTACTAATGATATAACGCAAATACAGCAAACTGTTGCTATGGGTCTTCAAGTTATGATTAAGGCTCCTATCCTTGCAACATGGGCTATTTTGAAGATTACCGGGAAAAGTTGGGATTGGTCAGTGGCAACAGGAGTGGCTGTCATTGTTTTACTTATTATGATAGGCAACCTGATCATCTTTGTGCTACCGAAATTTAAAGTCGTTCAAAAAATGACAGATAATCTTAACCGAGTAACAAGAGAAAGTTTAACTGGTATTCGTGTTGTTCATGCCTATAACGCACAACAGTATCAGGAAGAAAAATTTGAAAAAGTAAATAAGAATTTAACTGATACAAATCTTTTTGTGAACCGCCTTATGGCCATTATGCAGCCGGGGATGGGTCTGATTATGTCAGGTTTAACTCTTTCTATCTACTGGATTGGAGCTCATTTGATTTCGAATGCAGGGGGTATGGATCGAATCGGTTTGTTCAGTGACATGGTAGTATTTTCATCTTATGCAATGCAAGTAGTTATGGCATTTATGCTATTATCAATGACGTTCATTTTGCTACCGAGAGCAGCAGTATCTGCAGCACGTATTAATGAAGTACTAAATACACCTCAGACAATTATTGATGGAGAAACACAATTGTCGCCTAAGGGAATCGAAGGTGAAATCGAACTGCGTAATGTTAGCTTTAAATATCCTAATGCAGAGGACTATGTTTTAAAAGATATTAGCTTTACAGCACATAAAGGCGAAACTGTCGCTTTAATCGGTTCTACGGGTAGTGGTAAAAGTACGCTGATTAATTTAATCCCAAGATTTTACGATGCTACGGAGGGAGAGGTATTAGTCGACGGAATGAATGTGAAAGAATATGCACATGAAGCTCTTTATAATAAGCTTGGCTACGTTTCTCAAAAAGCCGTATTATTTTCAGGTACGGTAAAATCTAATGTTGCCTACGGTGATAACGGCCAGACTTCATCAACAGATGAGGAGATCAAAAAAGCGGTGGAAATTGCCCAAGGGCAAGAATTTGTGGAGAAAATGGACGGCGAATATGAAGCGGCTATTGCTCAAGGCGGAACAAATCTTTCAGGAGGACAGAAACAACGTCTTTCTATTGCAAGAGCAGTGAATAGAAATCCAGAAATTTTTATTTTTGATGACTCGTTCTCTGCCCTAGATTATAAAACAGACCGTCAACTTCGTTCTACCTTGAAAAAAGAGACGAAAGGTGCAACCTCTTTGATTGTGGCACAGCGAATTGGAACGATTAAAGATGCTGATAAAATCATTGTTCTTGATGAAGGTAAAATCGTTGGTATGGGAACACATGGTGAATTGTTGAAAACTTGTAAGACTTATCAGGAAATTGCCTATTCGCAGCTATCGAAGGAGGAGTTGGAAAATGAGTAATACACAAAATAAGCCTCGAAAAGGTCCCGGTGGTCCAGGTCATATGATGGCTCCTGGAGAAAAGCCAAAGAATTTTAAAAAGCCTTGGGGAAAGTTGATTGCCTATTGTAAACCTTATTTACCAGCGATAATCTTTGCAATTGTATTGGCAGTTGCAGGAACAATTTTTACGATCATTGGACCCAATAAGCTTAGTGAGATCACCGATTTGATATTGGATGGCATGACTGGTGAGATAGATATTACGGCTATAGGGAAAATTGGTCTGTTACTTGCTATTTTGTATGGATTGAGCTTTATATTCAATTATATTCAGGCGTTTATTATGGCTACTATTACGCAGCGAGTTTCCAAAAGGTTACGGACAGATATTTCGAACAAAATCGATAAATTACCGTTGAAATACTTTGACTCTACAACCTACGGAGATGTATTAAGTCGTGTCACGAATGATGTGGATATGATTGGACAGTCTCTAAACCAAAGTATCGGTTCGTTAGTGACAGCGGCCGTTATGTTCTTTGGATCTTTAATTATGATGTTTTCTATTAATGTTACGATGACACTTTCTGCCATTGCTGCAACTTTCGTTGGATTTGTATTCATGACCTTTATTATTTCCAAATCCCGAAAATACTTCATACGCCAGCAGCAAGACCTTGGTAGAATAAACGGCCATATTGAAGAGATCTATTCTGGGCATGGTGTCATGAAGGTTTATAATGGAGAAAAAGCGGCGACGCAAGAATTTAATGAAATCAATGAAAGTCTTTTTAATAGCGCTTGGCGAGCACAGTTTATGTCAGGGATGATGATGCCTCTCATGATCTTTATTGGAAATTTAGGTTATGTTGTTGTTTGTGTAGTAGGTGCTGCATTAACAATGAAAGGTTCCATTACATTTGGTGTTATTGTTTCATTTATGGTCTATATCCGCTTATTTACGCAGCCGTTGTCTCAGTTAGCACAGGCAGCTACAAGCTTGCAGTCAACTGCCGCAGCAAGCGAACGTGTATTTGAGTTCTTACAAGAAGAGGAGCTTAAAGATGAAAGTGATAAGAAAGCCACTTTAGATGCTAAAGATGTTAAAGGTAATGTGAAATTTGAAAACGTTAAGTTCGGATATACGAAAGAGAAACTTATTATTAAAGATTTCTCTGCTCAGATAAAAGCAGGTCAAAAAGTTGCCATTGTCGGACCTACTGGGGCAGGGAAAACAACGCTTGTTAATCTACTCATGCGTTTCTATGAAGTAGATAGCGGGGAAATCATGATTGAGGATGTGTCGACTAAGTCAATTACTCGTAAAAATGTTCACGACCTATTTTGCATGGTGCTGCAAGATACTTGGCTTTTCGAAGGTACCATTAAGGAAAATATCGTTTATAACAAAGAGCATGTAACCGATGAAGAAGTGGTTGCTGCTTGTAAGGCAGTAGGTTTGGACCACTTTATTAAAACGTTGCCGAAAGGTTATGAGACAGTTTTAAATGATAATACAAGTTTATCAGTAGGACAGAAACAGCTTATTACGATTGCAAGGGCAATGGTTAAAAAAGCACCATTGCTTATCTTAGATGAAGCTACTAGTTCCGTTGATACGCGTACTGAAGCACTTATTCAAAAAGCAATGGATAAATTGATGGTGGGAAGAACATCATTTGTTATTGCACATAGACTTTCAACAATTAAAAATGCCGATTTGATTTTAGTTATGAAAGACGGAGATATTATAGAAAGTGGTAATCATGAAGAACTGATTGCAGAAAAAGGATTCTATGCGGATCTATATAATAGTCAGTTTGAAGATGCTTCTTAAAATTGAAATTATTAATGGTTGTAGGGAATTTGCAACAAATTGCTTTCGATTAGGGCAGAATGTAGCTTAGTAAAAAAGATTGAAAAGAATCACCTCGTGTTAGAGGTGATTTTTTTATTGGATATTTATGTTAAAATAGATTTAAATTTTGTGAAGAAATGTAGTTAAACTAACTGCGCAGGATAGTTCAACAAGAGTTTAGGAATCAAAACAATAGAAAGAGACCAAAGGGGGTATTTCTAAATGAATAATAACTTTATTGAAAACATTCAATCCTGTTATTCTGACCTTTCTATTGAAGACTTTTATCTTAATGAAATTGGACAGAATAATGATGTGTTAATTGTAAACAAATCTTTGGTTTTTAGATTTCCAAAATATAAAAATGGCATCATTCAATTAAGAAGAGAGACGGGAATTTTGAAATATATTAAAGGGATCGTTTCCACTCCTATACCGAATCCAATTTATCAGTCTTTTGAAGAGGTAGAACCAGGTAAGGTCTTTACTGGCTATAAACTAATAGACGGTGTTCCTTTGTGGAAGGAAAGTTTAACAGATGTTAAGAGTGTTGAAATGGTGAAAACGTTGGCAAATCAACTTGTTTCTTTTCTTGTAGAACTCCATTCTATTTCAGGAGAAAAAGCAAGTCGAGATTTGAATCTAAAGGTTCGTAAACCTAGTGAAGAGATGTATAACTTGTATGATAAGATTCAAAATACATTATTTCCTTTTATCAGAAAAGACGCTCAAAAGGAGATATCACAATCCTTTGAAACGTTACTAAAAGGGAAAGCATTCTCAAATTTAGATATAACACTTATACATGGAGATTTCGGAGCATCTAACATTTTGAGGAATCCGGAAACAAGTATGATTTCAGGGATAGTAGATTTTGGTGGTTCGGGTTTAGGAGATCCGGCGTACGACTTTGCTGGCATACTCTCTAGCTATGGTGAAGATTTTTTTGAAATGTGTATTAACCTATATCCTAACGGTAATGAAATATCTGAACGAGTTAAATTTTATAAAAGTACATTTGCTTTACAAGAAGCCTTGCACGGGATTGAGAATGACGATAGAAAGGCTTTTGAAAGTGGAATAAAAGATTATAGATAGATTACTTGTTCAACTAAAGGGTGCGTTGATTACGGAAGAATTAACGCTTTTTTTATTGAACTTTTTGTACTAATGTTGCAGTTTAGTGGATTAAGAACTTTCCAAGTGGGTGAAAATTGGAAATAGTTTTATATGATACAAGAAAATTTCGATGCACACACTGATTCACATTTAAAAGTATTGAGTGAATTTAGTGCATTTTCTAAGACACACGAAATTGAATTCTTGTTGCGCGGTGGATGGGCAATTGATTTTTTACTAGGCAAGATTACTTGACCACATTGATAAGGAAGGATGCATTTTTTTGAATGTTTGCTTTTTAATATTCAGGGGTTCTTATTGAAGTAACAGAGTGCGTTAATTAAAGATCATTGAGTTGCATAGGAGGGCACTGAAAAAGTCCATATCTTCTCACATTGCGAGGTATTCAACGATTAAATCGTTGAATACCTCGCTTTTTTCATTTGGCACTGTGACTCTACTGTTGTTTTCCGAAGCATTCCGCTCGCTTTCCGCGGGCGAGCGCCGAGCCTCCTCCTACGCTTCGCTTCGTGCGGGGTCTCGTCTGTCTCGCTTTCCCGCAGGAGTCGAGCGATGCTTCTCCAAACAACGCAATGTATCACACTATTATTTTAGTCACGCTTTCCTTTATAATAAAAGAATTAATGTGCAGGTGGTGCCCCCGATGATTTCAAATCAAGAAACCCTTAATTTAAGTCCATATATGGCGATCTACGATATTGTTGTGCCAAAAGATAATATGCTTCGCCAAATCGATGAACTTGTTGATTTTTCATTCATTTTAGAAGAGTTAAAAACAAAATATTGTTTAGACATGGACGTAATACCATTCCTCCAATTCGCATGTTTAAGTACTTATTATTAAAAGCGATTTTTGATGTATCAGATGTCGACCTTGTAGAACGCTCAAAGTATGATATGTCATTCAAATATTTCTTGGATATGGCGCCAGAAGATCCGGTCATAGATTCAAGTTCGCTTACAAAATTTTGTCGGCTTCGTCTCCAAGACGTAAGCTTATTAGACATGCTCATTGGGAAAACAGTTGAGGTCGCATTGGAGAAAAAAATTATCAACAGTCAAACGATTATTGTGGATGCCACACATACAAAAGCACGTTACAACCAAAAATCACCGAAAGAATTTTTACAAGAGAAATCAAAAAACGTTCGAAAAGCTGTTTATAAAATAGACGAATCGATGAAAGAAAAATTCCCCGCAAAGACCACTTCTAACGAAGTAAAGGATGAATTAGCTTACTGTAAGGAAGTCATTTCAGTCATTGAAAAGGAACCACAAATTGCACAAATACCGGCTGTCAAAGAAAAGCTGAATGTCTTAAAAGAAGTCGTAGAAGATTTTCAAGAACATCTAAATTACTCTTCTGATGCGGATGCGCGAAAAGGGCATAAGACGGTGGAATCTTCTTTCTTTGGGTACAAGACACATATCGCGATGAGTGATGAACGTATTTTTACAGCGGCTGTCATTACAACGGGTGAAAAAAGCGATGGGAAATATCTTCAAGAATTAATTGAAAAAAGCACACAAGCAGGTATGAAAATTAATACAGTTATTGGAGACGCAGCTTACTCTGAAAAGGCAAATATCGAATATACTAAAGAAGAGAAAATCGCACTTGTGGCAAAGTTGAATCCTATTCTTACACAAGGCCCACGAAAAGAAGAAGACAAGTTTGAGTTTAATAAAGACGCTGGAATGTTTGTTTGTAAGGCCGGTCATCTCGCGACAAGAAAAGCACGTACGGGTAAAAAAGGAACGAGTAAGAGTCAAAGTCAGACATATTATTTTGACATTGAAAAATGCAAAGTATGTCCAATGAGAGAGGGCTGTTATAAAGAAGGCGCAAAAAGTAAAACGTATTCTGTCACAATTAAGTCGGATACACATGCCGAACAAGAGGCATTTCAAAATACGGAAGCTTTTAAGCAATTAGCCGCAAATCGCTACAAAGTAGAAGCGAAGAATAGTGAATTAAAAAACAGACACGGGTACGATACGGCATCGACAGCGGGTCTATTTGGCATGGAAATTCAAGGTGCTACAACGATATTCGCTGTCAATTTGAAACGGATATTAAAGCTACTAAACGAAAATGAATAAGGAATAGAGACAGAAATAAGGCACTTCCTGTTCAAAATTGAACAAGAAGTGCCTTATTTTTATCTGAAAAGGGTTCGCTTTTATGAAAACGTAAGTTTTTCAGTGCCCTCGTTGCATAGTCAGCTCTTTTTTTCTCATGAAAGAACGTAGTATTCTTTCATTCTCTGTTGTGTAGCGTTAGTTTTGCGCTATATGGATGGCTAAAGAGAAACCGATTTTAGCATTGACTGGAACACATATTCATATAAAAGGAGGAAGCGATAAGTTGAAACTGATTTGTAAAGCATGTAATTTAGAAATTTCTGAACCATTATCGGAATTAAAAGACCTAAATTTGATTAATGAAAACGATGGTCAAGATTATATTCCTAGAGGCTTTTATTTAATTCAAGAGGAAACAGCTTTTGAAATATTAAAAGGATCTATCATTATCAACATCAAGGATTTAATCAATTCAAACCGCCATTCAGATAGCAGTAGATTAAATGGTTGTTGTGGTCTTGACGGGTGTGATGGAATGAACAGGGTTTGCTTGAATGACCACGAAATTGGTACAGAATACTCTGATTGTTGGAGGTTTCATAAAGTTGTATTAAATCCAGAGTTAGTACAACTGATTTAAGATTTACACTCATATCTCATGCAGGCCTACGCACAAAGCCGATTCCGGACGAGGCATAATTGATCGCGGAAACCTAATGGTTGTGAAGTTATGTTCTTCATGCTAATGAGCATATATTTTAATAACGAAGATCGTTTTTTCTTGCTCAACTTATTGGCTGGTTAGTTATGTAAAGAAGGTGCACTATAGTGTCTCTGGTGCTCCATTTTTATTAGATTAAAAGTTGGAGGCGAAAAATTGAATGTCCAATGATAATAAAGTTTTATTGGATGAAGAAAAACGAAATGATTTAAAAGTGAAAGTAGAAAGGAAAGTAGAAAGGAAAGAAGGAGAACCGACTCCAGCCTTCAAAGGGGCTTCGTGGGCAGCGCTATTAGTAGGTGTTGCGTCTTATCTTATAGGTTTGTTTAACGCATCTATGCAATTGAACGAAAAGGGATTTTATTTTGCAGTTTTAGTATTCGGACTTTATTCGGCGATATCTTTACAAAAAGCAGTTAGAGATAAAGATGAGGGAATACCAGTTACTAATATTTATTATGGTATTAGTTGGTTCGCACTTATTGTATCTATTGCATTAATGGCCATCGGTTTATACAATGCAGGAAGTATTATTTTAAGCGAAAAAGGATTTTTTAGTATGGCATTTGTTCTTAGTTTATTTGCAGCTATAACGGTTCAAAAGAATATAAGAGATACACAGAGGGCAAGAGAAAGAGGTTGAGTTATGAACCACAATGGAGCAGAATCCTACTATGCTGCAAGGAGTTACCGTGGCTCGTTAAGGGGATAATAGCGACTAAAAGATACACATTTTAGATCAAGTGAAGTGACTCCTAATTGTTAGACATAGTTGTTTCATTAGGCTGCGGTTTGGGCTTGGGTTGTACGAGGGAAAATAAGTAATACAATTTAACATTAGTTTATGTGAACCGTACCATAAGTAAGTGCGGTTTTTAAATGAACCACCTGGAGCGTTGAGAAGAAGTAAGTGAGACGATAAACGAACCAATTGGAAAGGCTGAAAAAATAAGCAAAAAAAGAACCTAATCTGGTTCTTTTTTTGCTTAATAAGGTTTTAAGTCACCTTTTTGTACATATATAGAAATCCTAAGGATAGGCTGGTAATAGATATGTTAGTTTAATATTGTGACCTTTAATCGTTTTACTCCAAAATTGATTGCATCCTGTTGAGAAGGAAAAAAGACATCGATTCGATTTCCTTTAATGGCTCCGCCAGTATCTCCTGCAATCGCTTCTCCGTAGCCTTCTACATAAACTTTACTACCAAGTGGAATTATAGCTGGGTCAACTGAGATGACCTTTGCATTTGGGTTTGTTTTAAGGTTAATTCCAGTAGCGGTAATACCGGAACATCCCTCACATGAAGCCGTATAGGCTGAAGCTTCCACTGTAATTTCCTTTGAAGCTGAATTACTTGTTGATGGAGCATTTGCTGCAGGTGTATGATCCTTTGAAGCTGAATTACTTGTTGATGGAGCATTTGCTGCAGGTGTATGATCCTTTGAAGCTGAATTACTTGTTGATGGAGCATTTGCTGCAGG
>NZ_JBGCCD010000023.1:0-79884 GCF_041262405.1 Lysinibacillus sp. RC79 | reverse complement strand
GATCCCTCAAAGACGATGAGGTAGATAGGTTCGAGGTGGAAGTGTGGTGACACATGGAGCTGACGAATACTAATCGATCGAGGACTTAACCAAAACGTTTGAAACATTCAATGCACCGTTTATCCAGTTTTGAAAGAATAATTCTTTTAATTAAGGGTTTCAAGATACGAGTAGTTCGAGGAAACGATGGAGAGAGGGAAGGAGCGTACTCAAGTACGTGACTGACTGAACGACAGAAGCTGACGAAGAAATACGACGTATATTGAAAGCCGTTAATAGTCTAGTGATGATGGCAAAGAGGTCACACCCGTTCCCATACCGAACACGGAAGTTAAGCTCTTTAGCGCCGATGGTAGTTGGGGGCTTCCCCCTGTGAGAGTAGGACTTCGCTAGGCAATGAAAACAGTCGAGGATTTATTCCTCGGCTTTTTTTGTTTTATAACATAATAAAAAAAGGCTCTTTTCGAAAAGATTGTTGCTATTCAACTAACGGCGCAGGTTAGTGGAAGAAGGAAAATGTCTTCAAATAAGGGTAGCATCAGGAAAATGCGGATTTACAACGTTAAGAAAATTTAATATAAAAAGCCGAATTCCAATGGCTATGGAATTCGGCTTTTTATATGGCTTTTAGTAAAATTCGATGTTCAATTTAGATACTTCCCGATATGAGTAAACGAAACAAACGAGGTCATTATTTACTTTTATTTAAAGGAACGACCAATTCCAATTCCTTTATCTCTTCGCTAAAGCCCTCATTGCTTGTATGACTTGGCTTGAGTGTAAATGATTTTGGTATCGTATCCATTGGAGGCAAAGCCAGTACCATATGATGACCATAGTTCCCAGCCATGCCTGCTTGTAGTTTCAGTTTATCATATACATGACCATTATCATCGACTACAGAAAAATCAAACCAAGGCCAACTATCGTTTTCATACATTTTAGCTGGGTAATCAATCTTTAGGTCTATTCTTGTTGATAGAGGTGAAAATGTTACTTTGTCGGCTGTTAATGTATAAACTTCATCAACCGTTTTAGTTGTAACTTCTGGATAAAACACAAATACATCACCTTTTATTTTTTTAAGTGGGAAAGACACCTTCAACTTGCCCTCATAGCCAAATAAATCTTCTCCATGGACGGCAATCTCAATTTCATCGCCATATTCATTATAATTAGAAAAGGTAAATTGATGATGTTCAATTATTGTTTTCGAGTTTATGTCATCTTGCCCTGTTGAACCAATCGCTGGTTTAACTGGTTGTCCATTAATTGTTATATAATTAAAGCCGACAATTTCTTCTTCCATCGAAAGTTCTTTTTCTCCTGTGTAAACTACTGTTACGATTAACCGGCTGCCATCATAAGCTGCTTCTTTTACAGTCATTGTTAAGCCATTTTTACTATCTTGTTTATCAATTACTGTCGTAAGTTGATCGTGTTCGATTTTATCCGAGGCAATGTCTTTAAAGTCCTTATAAATTGCACCAATTAGAGGGATATTTGATAATGCTTCTGCCATGCCTGTTGAAACAAATCCAGAACCAAGCAAAGATATACATAGCCCACATGCAACCAAGATTGACTGTTTTGTTGTTCTCCCTACTTTTCTTTTTTTCTTGGCTTGAAAGATAGCCGTTTTCTCCCTTGCCTTTAGCTTTTCAACAGGTACATTTATGTTGTCGATAAATCGATTGAATTTGTCTTTATTCATACAGATAACCCTCCTTTAAAATGGGTCGTAACTCTTTTTTCGCTCTATTTAAGTGTGATTTAACGGTTCCTTCCGGGTAATTCATGATCGTAGCAATTTCCTTAATGGACAGATCATGGTAATACCTCAACAAAATAATGGTTTTTACAGTAGGATTTAAGAATTTAAAGGCTTCTGACAAATCCATTGAATGCATGATAAAATCACCATTTTCAGAAGCGATTAATTCAGTAAAGATTTCCTCATTATCTGCAGTAAAATGTCGGGACTCTTTTCGAATAAAATCAATCGATTTAAAAACTAGAATTTTTGTAATCCAACTTGAAAAACTTTCAGGCTTCTTTAATGTTTTTATTGAAATATAGGCTGTATAAATTGTTTCTTGATAGACATCTAAAGCATCTTGTTCGTTTCTAACGTATGCATAGGCTGTTCGGTACAGCTTTTGTCGAACAGAATCAATCAGTTGTTCAAATGCTTCATCATCATCCTTTTTTGCTTTTTGCACTAATTTTGCTAAATCCATTTTGGTCCTCCTCTCCGTTACACAATAAAGTCGAATGAAGAAGTAAATTGGTTGCAAAATAATGAAATAAGCAACCTGGATAAAGGCATTAAAATAGAATTTTTATTGCACTAACGGGGGCTTTACATGAGGATCATTGAGCTGTTTTAGACAGCTCTTTTTTCTTATTGTACTAACGGCGCAGTTTAGTTGAAAGAGGAAAAAATCACATATATAAACTAAGGCAATACATTGTTAAGATTTGACAGGTAAAGTATTCTATGGAATGAAATTAGAACGGTGGCGTTTCTTTACTAACAAGACAGGTTTGTTGAACAATAAAAATATATATGAGGGATTTAAATGAAGACGAACGAAGAAGCAGTTTGGGGAATAATTAAAAAAAAATTTTCTTATGTTAGATACCTTACGCTTTCAAAAGATGAAAAGACTGAAATTAATATAAGTTTAGTTAAAGATAAATACTGGTTCCAAGAACTAATGATTACTGAACCTTCTATACTTAAATTGATAGAAGGAGATGAAGAAATTAGGCGATATTTATCATCGAGAAAAATGGTTAGAAAATTGCTAAGGGACAATGAGGAACGGCAGCGTTTTAAAGGATTTTTAAACGAAAGATTAAATTGTTATTAAGCTAACAGGAGTCTTACTTCAAGATGGGAATCCACAGAGATCCCATCTTTTTCTTCTTCAACTAACGAAGCAGTTTAATTACTTAAGATTATGGTAATATTTTTGTTAAATAACAGAAAAAAGTGAGTGTTTTATTTGGACATAAGATATGATTCATCATACATCTATATCGAAAACATTGAAGATGAGGCTAAGATTCTCAATAAATTTTATAAAGATAAAGGAAATAAACTTGTTTTTTTAGAACTATATTATGAAGAAGATGTGGCCGCTTTATTTATTAATAACTATCGTTTTAAAATCTTGGATAATGCCGTCGTGTATAAAGAACAGGAAAATAAAATATCAATATTACATAGTCCAGCTACAACTATAGATATTAGAAAAACATTAAAGGTATTTCCGTGGGATTTCTCAGCTATTGTATTACAAAAAAACACACCAATAAGAATTAAATACCATATAAGAGGTTATGAGTCTGACAATGGGTTTGGTATAAGAATTAAGGAGTTTAAAAACGGTTCTTTTATTAAAGAGATACTTCCGCTATTAACTCAGACCAAATAAAATATATAAAGTCAGGGGAAGGGCATACCATACCATAACATAAATTAATTTTTCCTTATTCAACTCCCATGAAAGAACTTAATCATCTTTCATTTTCTGTGGTGAAGAGCTGTTTTTTGCGCTTCATGGATGGCTAACGGGGGCTTTAGTAAAATATCATGAGGTTGCTATAGGCAATTATTATTTCCTATTCAAACAACGCAGCATTTTATGGGGGTGATGGGCATTACAATATCTATTCACGATGGTGTGATAATTGGGTACTCAGCAAGTTTTCTAGAAAATGAGTTAACTTTAGATATCGAAACAGTGACAGATGAAACTGTAACTATTACATTCGAGAATTATCTAGCACATGATTTCCATCATGTAATGGCGGGAAGTATTTTGTTTGATATTGATGAAGTTGATTTGAATACATTTTTTGTAGAGAACAGAGAACAATTTGAGAACTTTAAATTATATGCTTGGCCGATTTGGTACGGTAACACGAATGAACTTGAACAAGAATTACAAAAAGATAATTATAAATGCTATGTTATTAGTGCATCACTAGGATTAACTGGTTATGTATTCGCTAAAGCACTTAAAATCAAAAGAAATGACAAGTTTGGCGGGATTAACCAAAGTTTGTGAAGTATTCTACTTAAACTAACGGGGCTTTACTAAAAGATGGGATTCCACAGAGATCCCATCTTTTTTCTTCTTAAACTAAGTGTGCAGGATAGTTGAATGTGGAAAAAACTACATATATAAAATAAGGCGATACATTGTTAAGATTGCATAGGTCAAGTTCTATGGGAAGAAATTAAAAACGGGACGTTATTAAAGATGAAGTAAATATTTCTAATTGAATGGAGGAGTCACGTTGGTTAATGAAGTAATTACAAATGCTAAAGATATGATTCAAAGGTCTGGAACATCCACTAGGATAGCGACAGTTGGAGAAATAAATGAGCTAAATGAAAAACTAGATATTAAACTTCCAGAATGGTTGATAGAATTAATGACTACGGTAGAAGTGTGTGATAGTGAATTGGTGGTTCCTCTAGATGAGGAAGCTGAATTACGAATCGAATTCTTGAATCCAAAGTGTATTATTGAAGAATGTTTAGACGCTGTTCCTGGATGTGCAGTATATGAAAACGGTTATATTTGTATCGGAGAAGAAATAGCTATTGGAGATGCTTACGCAATAAATATACACGAAGGAAATAATCCTCCTGTCTATTTATTAAATCATGAATATGGTGAAGAGACTGAGATGATAATTGAAAATAAACTAACTGTTGTAAAAAAATTATCCGACCTGTTCCTAGTTGCGACCATAAAAAAGTAAAATGTTGAATAGCCCTTTAAGACTTAATGTTTGTCAATAAATGTACTTTTAGTTGAAGAAGGATTTAGGAAAAATCAAAATATAAAGATCAAGTTAATCTACAAAATGTGCAGGATCAACTTGGTCTTTATGTATTAACAGCAACAATCTATCCGCTTAACCGAGAGTCCCCCCATAAGTGAACCTATAATTGCTATATACTACCCCATCGACAACCCCACATGCCGCTAGGTTGCACTACGCTTTCGCACAAAAACATCCTGACGCTACCGCTACGTTGCACTACCTTTCGAGCAAAAAACATCTGCTGCCCCCCAGAAAAGCACCCAGTCGAAACAGAAATCAACCCTACTTTAGGGTGAAGAGCATTTCATTAATAAATCATACATACTAAATGAAGAATCTCAAGGTATAATGAAACTCATAAGAGGAAAAATTATTGGATACAAGATCGAAAGGAAGAAAGATTTGGGAAAAAAACAAATTTGGTATGAAGTAGAAGAAAACGAGTCAATTGAAGATTGTTTGGCAAGAATGCGTCGAGATGGTTATATGGCAGTGGGAAGAAAAGAAGAACCAATTTTTCACTTAGTCGATGGAGAACCAACGTATTTACGTCAAAAAATACAATTTAAAGCGATGAACTGGCAAGAATCTGAGTGAATTTGACTAAAATCCGAACGTTTACAAATGACTAAAATAAATTGTTCGCATTTTTGCATTGACGATAGTGGAATGACTTGTTAAAATATGAGAAGGAAAAACAAATAAATCCCACATATATGCTAGAGGATTGGCTCTAGTGTCTCTACCCGGCACCGTAAATGCTGGACTATGCGGGAAAGCACTTTTGGCATGTTACGGGAAGGTTTGTGTGCAGAAATGTACATTTGCATATTCTTTTCATAATAAGTCCTCAAGTAAACTGCTTTCACGTGTATGGTAGGGAGTAGTTTATTTGGGGATTTTCTTTGTTATAAAAAGTAAAAATTGCAGTAGCTATATGAGAAATAGAGGCTTGCACAATATTTGATCATTTTTCTAACGTTAAAAAGGAGCGACAATCATGAATCCGAAAATCGGTGTCATTATGGGGAGTTCAAGTGACTGGGAAACAATGAAACATGCATGTGATATTTTAGATGAATTACAGGTACAGTACGAGAAAAAGGTTGTATCTGCACATCGTACTCCTGATTTAATGTTTGAGTATGCAGAATCAGCACGTGAGCGAGGTATTCAAGTAATTATTGCTGGTGCAGGTGGAGCTGCGCATTTACCTGGAATGGTAGCAGCTAAAACAACGTTACCGGTAATCGGTGTACCTGTGCAATCCCGTGCTCTTAACGGTCTTGATTCTTTATTATCAATCGTTCAAATGCCTGGCGGTGTACCTGTAGCAACAGTAGCGATTGGCAAAGCGGGAGCGACGAATGCAGGCTTGCTTGCAGCGCAAATTTTATCGACAACAGATGTAGAGCTTGCTAATAAACTAGATGCTAGACGTGAATCCACAAAGCAACAAGTACTGGAAAGCACAGGTGACTTAGTGTGACAAAGATCATTTATCCAGGGCAGACGATAGGCATTATCGGAGGAGGGCAGCTTGGCCGTATGATGGCACTTGCTGCTAAAGAAGCAGGCTTTAAAATCGCCGTTCTTGAACCATCAATGGATTCACCAGGTGGACAGGTGGCAGATGTACGTATTGTAGCCCCATATGATGATGAGGCAGCTTTAGAAGAACTTGCCGAGGTAAGTGACGTTATAACGTATGAGTTTGAAAATATCGATTATGATGGCTTAAAACGTTTAACACAAATGGCTTACGTCCCACAAGGAGCAGAGCTAGTACGCATCACACAAAACCGTGTGACTGAGAAAGAAGCGATTGTGAACGCAGGTTCTCCAGTAGCCCCTTATTTGGTTGTAAATACATATGAAGAATTACTAGCCAATATCGATAGGATTAGTTATCCTTGTATAGTCAAAACAGCAAGAGGTGGCTATGATGGCAAGGGGCAGCAGCTTTTAAAATCTGCCGAAGACCTACCGTTAGCAAAAGGGCTTTTCTCACATTCACAATGTATTGTTGAGGGATTTGTACCTTTCGTTAAAGAGGTGTCTGTCATTGTTCAAAGAAACGGTAATGGTGAATCATATTGTCAGCCAGTTGGAGAAAATATTCATGTTCATCATATTTTACATGAAACGATTGTGCCAGCTCGTATAAAAGAAGAAACAGCACAGGCTGCAGAGCGAGAAGCCTTGAAAATTGCTGATTATTTAAATTTAGTAGGGACATTAGCTGTAGAAATGTTTGTATTAGAAGATGGTGGAATTGTTATTAATGAATTAGCACCAAGACCTCATAATTCAGGTCACTATTCTATAGAAGCATGTAACGTTTCACAGTTCCACCAGCATATACGTGCTGTTTGTGGTTGGCCATTAAGTAAACCACAACTTTGGGCACCATCTATTATGGTAAATGTTTTAGGGCAGCATGTCATGCCACTTAGTAACTCAATTGCTAAATATCCTGAATGGTCTATACATCTTTATGGGAAAGCTGAAGCTAAGGTGAACCGTAAGATGGGCCACGTAACGATTATGACAAAAAACTTAGAAGAAACACTACAACAAATCGAGAGTTCTGGCATTTGGTCAGAATAGAAGGAGAAACGCAATGATCGAACGTTACACAAGACCCGAAATGGGCGCAATTTGGACAGAAAAAAATAAATATCAAGCTTGGCTAGAAGTTGAAATTTTAGCATGTGAGGCTTGGGCAGAAATTGGCGACATTCCGAAAGAGGATGTAGTTAAAATTCGTGAAAATGCTTCATTTGATGTTAATCGTATTTTAGAGATTGAGAAAGAAACACGTCATGATGTTGTAGCATTTACTCGTGCGGTTTCTGAAACACTTGGTGAAGAGCGAAAATGGGTGCACTATGGTTTAACTTCTACGGACGTAGTTGATACAGCCCTTTCTTATATAATTAAACAAGCGAATGATATTTTACGCAAAGACATCGTGAATTTCATTGATATTATTGCAGCAAAAGCGAAAGAGCATAAGCATACGGTCATGATGGGACGTACACATGGTGTTCATGCTGAGCCAACAACTTTCGGTTTAAAACTAGGTTTATGGTATGAAGAGATGAAGCGTAACCTAGAACGCTTTGAAGCAGCGGCAAAAGTAATTGAAACAGGAAAAATGTCTGGAGCAGTTGGAACATATGCCAATATCGATCCTCAAGTTGAGCAATATGTATGCGATAAATTAGGACTAACAGCATCACCTATTTCAACTCAAACATTACAACGTGATCGCCATGCTCAATATTTAGGTGCATTGGCATTAATCGCAACATCAATAGAGAAATTTGCAACAGAGATTCGTGGCTTGCAAAAATCTGAAACGCGAGAAGTTGAAGAAGCATTTGCAAAAGGTCAAAAAGGCTCGTCAGCGATGCCTCATAAACGTAATCCAATCGGGTCTGAAAACATGGTTGGTATGTCACGTTTAATGCGTGGCTATATGGTAACAGCTTATGAAAACGTAGCTTTATGGCATGAGCGTGATATTTCACATTCATCTGCAGAGCGCGTCATTTTACCGGATGCAACGATTACACTTAATTATATGTTAAATCGCTTCGGTAACATTGTGAAAAACTTAACAGTATTCCCTGAAAACATGAAACGTAATATGGGTCGCACTTTTGGTTTAATTTACTCTCAACGTATCTTATTAGCACTTATCGATAAAGGGTTAGTGCGTGAGGAAGCGTATGATACAGTACAACCTTTAGCGATGCAGGCGTGGGACGAGCAAGTTCAGTTCCGTACGTTAGTCGATGCAAGTGAAAAAATTACATCGTATTTAACGAAGGAAGAGCTAGATGAGTGCTTTGACTACAACTACCATTTACAGCATGTAGATATGATTTTTGAGCGTCTTGGACTTAACTAAGTAGAGTCACTAGCGGATGTTACAGAATTGAATCGTATACGTACGATTCAATTCTGAACAATACGCGTGTATTTCATAATATCAGGGGGAGTAACGAAATGACTACAGGTCAACTTTTGTATGAAGGTAAAGCAAAAAAATTGTTTACAACAGAGGAGCCCAATGTGTTACTCGTTGAATACAAGAATAGTGCAACAGCATTTAATGGTGAGAAAAAAGAAGAAATTGAAGGTAAAGGCGTATTAAATAATCGCATTACTTCTCTAATTTTCGAAAAATTGCAAGCTAACGGAATTGCGTCACATTTCGTAAAACAATTATCTGATACGCAACAGCTTGTAAAAAAGGTAGATATTATTCCAATTGAGGTCGTAGTTCGTAATATAGCGGCAGGTAGCTTAGCGAAACGTCTTGGCCTTGAGGAAGGTACACCATTAAAACGCCCAATCGTTGAGTTTTATTATAAAGACGATGAGCTAGGCGATCCGCTCATTACAACGGAGCATATCGACGTACTTGATCTTGCAACACCTGAGGAAGTGACAGCCATTTATGATGGTGCACTTGTAGTGAACAAAGTTTTGCAACCACTATTTGCAGATGTCAACGTTACACTAATTGATTTTAAATTAGAGTTCGGACGTGACAATGACGGAAATGTACTACTGGCAGATGAAATATCACCAGATACATGCAGACTTTGGGATGCAACTACAAAGCAAAAGTTAGACAAAGATGTCTTTCGTAGAGACCTTGGTAATTTAACTGAAGTTTATACTATTATACTTTCTAGACTCGGAGGCAAATAACAATGAAAAAAGTTAAAATTTACGTAACATTACGTGAGAGCATTCTTGATCCACAAGGTTCAGCTGTACAAGGTTCTTTAGTGAAAATGGGTTACGCTGAAGTAGAAGATTTACGTATTGGTAAATATCTTGAACTAACAATTAAAGATACAGAACGTGATATTGATACTCTAGTAAAAGAAATGTGTGAAAAGGTTTTAACTAACGTTGTAATCGAAGACTACCGCTACGAAGTCGAGGAGGCTAACTAATCATGAAATTCGCAGTACTCGTTTTCCCTGGGTCAAACTGTGATATCGATATGTATCATGCGATTAAAGACGAGCTAGGTGAAGAAGTAGAATATGTATGGCATACAGCAACAGATCTAAGTGGCTTTGATGGCATTTTAGTACCGGGAGGCTTCTCATACGGGGATTATCTTCGCTGTGGTGCGATGGCCAACCAATCTAATATTATGGCAGAGGTTAAGAAGGCAGCAGATGCTGGTAAGCCAGTATTAGGAGTATGTAATGGCTTCCAAATATTAACTGAAGCAGGCTTATTACCAGGTGCATTACTTCGTAACAAAAATTTGAAATTCATGTGTCGTACAATCCAGCTAAAAGTTGAAAACAATAATACATTATTCACAAATCAATATGAGCAAGGTCAAATGATCAATATTCCAATCGCACATGGTGAAGGTAACTACTACTGTGATGAGGAAACTTTACAACAATTAAAAGAAAACAATCAAATCGTGTTCACATACTCAGGCGAAAATCCAAACGGTTCTTTAGAAGATATCGCAGGGATCATAAACGAGCGCGGCAATGTACTAGGTATGATGCCTCACCCAGAGCGAGCTGTCGATGCACTGGTGGGCGGAGCAGACGGTCTAGCAGTATTTAAATCAATTGTGAAGCAGTGGAGGGAAAATCATGTCAACAACTAAGTTTGAGCCAACAGCACAGCAAATTAAAGATCAAAAATTATACGCTGGTATGGGGATGTCAGACGAAGAATTTGCAATGGTAGAAGGTATTTTAGGACGTCTACCAAACTGGACAGAGACAGGTCTTTTCTCCGTAATGTGGTCTGAGCACTGCTCATACAAAAATTCAAAACCAGTGTTACGTAAATTCCCTACAAAGGGTCCACAAGTTTTACAAGGTCCAGGTGAAGGCGCTGGTATCGTAGATATTGGTGACGAACAAGCAGTTGTATTTAAAATGGAATCACATAACCACCCATCAGCAATTGAGCCTTATCAAGGTGCTGCTACAGGTGTTGGTGGTATTATCCGTGACGTTTTCTCAATGGGCGCACGTCCAATTGCGATGCTAAACTCACTACGCTTTGGTGAATTGAAATCAGCGCGTGGTAAATATTTATTTGAAGAAGTAGTTGCTGGTATCGCAGGTTACGGTAACTGTATCGGGATTCCTACAGTAGGTGGCGAGATTCAATTCGATCCTTGCTATGAAGGCAACCCACTAGTGAATGCAATGTGTGTAGGTTTAATTGACCACAAAGATATTCAACGTGGAATCGCAGCTGGTGTAGGGAATACGGTAATGTATGTGGGTGCTAAAACAGGTCGTGACGGTATCCATGGTGCAACATTTGCATCTGAGGAGTTAACAGAAGAATCTGAGAACCAACGTCCAGCTGTACAAGTAGGAGATCCATTTATGGAGAAACTTTTACTTGAAGCATGTTTAGAAGTTGTAAAATCTGACGCTCTAGTAGGTATTCAAGATATGGGTGCTGCTGGTCTTACTTCTTCATCAGCAGAAATGGCTTCTAAGGCTGGCTCTGGTGTAGAAATGAACTTAGACTTAGTACCGCAACGTGAGACAGGCATGACAGCATATGAAATGATGCTATCTGAATCTCAGGAGCGTATGCTACTTGTTGTGAAAAAAGGTCGCGAAGATGAAATTAAAGCGATTTTCGATAAATATGATTTAGATGCTGTGGCAATTGGCCGCGTGACGGATGATAAAATGCTACGCCTATTACATAATGGTGAAGTTGTAGCTGAAGTACCTGCTGATGCACTTGCAGAAGATGCACCGGTTTATCATAAGCCATCTGCGGAGCCTGCTTACTATGCTGAGTTCCAAGCGATGGAAAACACAGAACCGATGGTAACAGATTACAAAGAAGCATTAAATGCACTTTTAAAAGCGCCAACAGTCGCTTCAAAAGAGTGGGTTTACGATCAATATGATTATCAAGTTCGTACATCAACAGTCGTTGCACCAGGTTCTGATGCAGCAGTGATCCGTGTTCGCGGTACGAACAAAGGATTAGCGATGACTACTGACTGTAACTCTCGTTATATTTTCCTAGATCCAGAGGTAGGCGGAGCCATTGCTGTAGCAGAGGCGGCCCGTAATATCGTAGCATCTGGTGGTACACCATTAGCGATTACTGACTGCTTAAACTTCGGTAATCCTGAGAAACCAGAAATCTTCTGGCAAATTGAAAAATCAGCTGATGGTATTTCAGCCGCTTGTACAGCACTGAATTCACCAGTAATCGGCGGTAACGTGTCTCTTTATAACGAGCGTTCTGGTGAAGCGGTTTACCCAACACCAACAATCGGTATGGTTGGACTCATTGAAGATTTAGCACATGTGACAACTCAAGAAGTAAAAGCTACTGGTGATGTAGTATTTGTAATCGGCGATACAAATACTGAATTCGGTGGTTCGGAGCTTCAAAAATTATTAAATAATGGGGTTATTTCAGGGAAAGCACCAGCTATTGACCTACAGATTGAAGCTGCACGTCAAGAAGCATTGCTTAAAGCGATTAAAGCTGGAATCGTACAATCTGCACATGATGTAGCAGAAGGTGGTCTTGCAGTTGCGCTTGCTGAAACAACATTTAGCGCAAATGGCTTAGGTCTTGATGTGACATTAACAGGCTCTGCTACAACAGCATTATTCAGTGAAACACAATCTCGCTTCGTTGTAACAGTGAAAGAAGAAAATGCAGCTGCATTTGTAGAAATTGTAAAAGACGCAATGAAAATCGGTGTCGTAACAAACGATGCGCTTGTTAAAATCAACGGTGACAACGGTGTGCTTGTAGAAGGTACAGTGGAGGAATTCCGTTCTAATTGGAAAGGAGCAATCCCATGCTTGCTGAACTCAGAGGCTTAAACGAAGAATGTGGGGTGTTTGGTATTTGGGGCAACCCGAATCCCGCACACCTTAGTTATTACGGGCTTCATGCTCTTCAACACCGTGGCCAAGAAGGCGCTGGGATCGTCGTTTCTGACGGTCAGCATCTTCGCGCGGTGAAAGGCGAAGGACTAGTTAATGATGTTTTCAACGAAGAGAAATTAAAGGCAGTGGACGGAAAAGCTGCAATTGCTCATGTCCGTTATACGACTGCTGGAGGAGGCGGTATTGAAAATGTACAGCCGTTATTATTCCACTCGTCAACTGGTAGCCTTTCAATTGCTCATAACGGTAATTTAGTCAATGCAACGCACTTAAAACAGTACTTAGAGCGTCAAGGGAGTATTTTCCATTCTAGCTCCGATACAGAAGTGCTAGCGCATCTTATTAAGAAAAGTTCGCATTCACCATTCCGTGCAAAGGTGAAAAATGCCCTCTCATTATTAAAGGGTGCGTACTCGTGCTTAATTATGACTAAAGATGAAATGCTTGTCGCACGTGATCCACATGGTTTACGTCCATTATCTCTTGGGAAGCTAGGAGATGGTTGGGTAGTAGCCTCTGAAACTTGTGCATTTGATTTAATAGGTGCGGAATTTGTTCGATCTGTTGAACCGGGTGAATTATTAATTATTAACGATGAGGGTGTAAAATCTGATCGTTTTGTAGATATGGATAAACGTGCAATGTGCGCGATGGAGTACGTTTATTTAGCACGTCCTGATTCTGATATTGATGGGATTAACGTCCACATGGCGCGTAAACGTATGGGCAAACAGCTTGCTCGTGAATGTGCACATATTGAAGCTGATGTTGTAACGGGGGTACCTGATTCAAGTATTTCAGCAGCAATCGGCTTTGCAGAGGAAAGCGGTATTCCGTATGAGCTAGGTCTTATTAAAAATCGTTATGTAGGTCGTACATTTATCCAACCGACACAGGAATTACGTGAACGTGGAGTGAAAATGAAGCTTTCTCCTGTTGTTCAAGTCGTAAAAGGTAAACGAGTAGTGATGGTGGACGATTCAATCGTTCGCGGTACAACTTCACGACGTATTGTAAAAATGTTAAAAGATGCAGGGGCGGCAGAAGTACATGTTGTGATTTCTTCGCCACCGATGACGGATCCTTGCTATTATGGCATCGATACTTCAACTCATGAAGAATTGATTGCGTCTAGCCACAATGTAGATGCAATCCGTGAAACTATAGGAGCCGATTCACTCACATTCCTTTCCGTTGAAGGTATGGTGGAGACGATTGCAAGACCATATGAAGATGAAAACCGTGGATTATGCCTAGCGTGCTTTACAGGTAAATATCCAACAGAAATTTTCCCAGATACAATCTTACCACATGAAAAAGAACTATTACGTTAAGAAAAACATCAAAACACGTCTAGCAATGATGACAAATCTAGATTCAGATGTGCCAAGGCGATTTGGATGATAAGGAGGAACTCTGCGTGTCAAAAGCATATGAACAAGCAGGTGTAAATATTGAAGCAGGCTACGAAGCCGTAAAACGAATGAAGTCTCACGTTGAACGTACAAACCGTCTAGGTGTGATGGGCACGTTTGGTGGTTTTGGTGGTATGTTTGACTTGTCAGAACTAAATCTTAAGGAACCTGTTCTTATTTCAGGTACAGATGGTGTTGGGACAAAGCTAAAGCTAGCGTTTATGGTGGATAAGCACGACACGATTGGTGTGGACTGTGTAGCGATGTGTGTCAATGATATCGTAGCGCAAGGTGCTGAACCATTGTACTTTTTAGATTATGTAGCACTTGGCAAGGCAGAGCCAGCGAAAATTGAGCAAATTGTAAAGGGCGTTGCAGATGGCTGTGTGCAATCTGGGGCGGCATTAATCGGTGGAGAAACTGCAGAGATGCCAGGTCTTTACGAAGAAGATGAGTATGATTTAGCTGGTTTTGCAGTAGGAGCCTGTGAAAAATCAGCCATCGTAACAGGCGAGAACATCGTAGAGGGTGACGTGCTTGTTGGTATTGCTTCAAGTGGGGTGCATTCAAACGGTTACTCATTAGTGCGAAAAATTGTCTTTGCAGATAATCATTACACAGTTGATTCGATTGTGGAAGGCTATGAGGATCTTGGTCCTATCGGGGAAGCCTTGTTAGTGCCAACAAAATTATATGCGAAACCTGTGCTTGCAGCTTTAAAAGCAGCAGACGTTCATGGCTGTGCACATGTAACTGGCGGTGGCTTTTATGAAAACCTACCACGTATGATGCCGGAAGGTTTAGCAACTGAAATTGACTTAGGTTCTTGGCCAATCTTACGTATTTTTGAGTTTTTAAAAGAAAAAGGACAGTTAGAGGACAAGGATTTATATAACGTCTTTAACATGGGCATTGGCTTCGTGTTAGCTGTTCCTGCAGATGAAGTAGATAAAGTCCTTGCTACAGTAGAAGCAAATGGTGAAAGTGCATACAAAATCGGTCGTGTAGTGAAAGGCGAAGGTGTTGTATTCAATGGCTCACATGATGGGAGTTTAGTGTAATGACGGCACCAACTAAAATTGCCGTTTTTGCTTCAGGTAGCGGCAGTAACTTTCAAGCTATTCAAGAGGCCATTGAACGTGGTGAACTACATGCAAAGGTCGAGCTTGTTGTCACAGACAAGCCAAGTGCATTTGTAGTTACACGTGCTGAGAACTATAGTATTCCAGTGCTAGCTTTAAGTCCGAAAGAGTTTTCTTCAAAAGCAGATTACGAGACTGCTATTATCGAGGCTCTCCATGAAAGTCATGTAGAATGGATTGTGCTTGCAGGTTATATGCGCTTAATTAGTGAAGTATTACTAACTGCATACCCACAGCGCATTGTGAATATTCATCCTTCATTATTACCGGCTTTCCCTGGTAAAGATGCCATTGGTCAAGCGATGGAACACGGAGTCAAGATAACAGGTGTAACCGTCCATTTTGTAGATGAAGGTATGGACACAGGGCCAATTATTGCCCAATCGGCAGTTCAAGTTGTTGAAGGTGACCGTGAGGCAACAGAAACGGTAATTCATAAGGAAGAGCATGTACTATATACAAAAGCATTACAGCAATTATTAAAGTAATGGATTGATGAGAGAGTTAGGTCTTCTACAAAAGATTACTCAATTAAAACCTAACTCTGTCCCACCAATACTAGCAAGACATATTCGTGGCAAACACGATAAAAATTAGGAGGATATTGTTGTGACAAAACGCGCATTAATCAGTGTTTCCAATAAAGATGGTATTTTAGAATTTGCAAAGGAACTAGTAGCATTAGGTTATGAAATTTTATCAACTGGTGGTACGAAAAAAATGTTACAAGACAATAATGTTGCCGTAACAGCAGTAGATGAAGTAACTAAATTCCCTGAAATTTTAGATGGTCGTGTAAAAACGTTAAATCCAATGATTCACGGTGGACTATTAGGAAAGTTTGACGATGCTTCTCATCAAGCACAAATGAATGAGCATGGAATTGAGCCAATTGAGATTGTTTGTGTCAATCTTTACCCGTTCGTTGAAACAATTTCAAAGCCTAATGTAACATGGGATGACGCTATCGAAAATATTGATATCGGTGGTCCAACAATGTTACGTTCTGCAGCAAAAAACCATCAATATGTAACAGTAATTGTGGATAGCAATGACTATGCGAACGTATTAGAGGAACTTAAAGCTACTGGTGTAACGACAATTGAAACACGTCGTAAGTTAGCTGCGAAAGTTTTCCGTCACACAGCCGCTTATGATTCATATATCTCAAACTATTTAACAGAAGAAGAGTTCCCAGAGAGCTTAACAATGACATATGAATTAAAACAAAACTTACGCTATGGTGAAAATCCTCATCAAAAAGCGGCGTTCTATCAAAAACGTCTAGGTTCAGATTTTTCATTAGCTTATGCTACGCAATTACATGGTAAAGAATTATCATACAACAATATTCAAGACGGGAATGCAGCATTGCAAATTGTCAAAGAGTTTGAAATGCCTGCAGCAGTGGCTGTAAAGCACATGAATCCCTGTGGTGTTGGAACTGGCGTAACATTAGAAGAAGCGTTTGATAAAGCATATGAAGCGGATCCGACGTCTATTTTCGGCGGTATTATTGCTTTAAATATGGAAGTAGATGCAGCGACTGCTGAAAAATTAAGCCATATATTTTTAGAAATTATTATTGCACCAGCTTTCTCCCAAGAAGCACTTGATATTTTAATGAAGAAGAAAAATATTCGCTTATTAACAATTCCTTTCGAGCAAGCAAAACAAGACAAATTCAATGTTGTATCAGTTGAAGGTGGTCTTCTTGTACAAGAACCGGATCGCTACGGTTTTTCGAATGCAGATATTAAAGTTGTCACAGACCGTGAACCGACAGCACAAGAATGGGAAGCATTACAACTTGGCTGGGCAGTTGTGAAGCACGTTAAATCTAATGCAATCGTCGTGACAGATTCTCAAATGACACTTGGCGTTGGTGCTGGTCAAATGAACCGTGTTGGAGCAGCTAAAATTGCATTTGAGCAAGCAGGCGAAAAAGCAAAAGGTGCAGCACTAGCATCAGATGCATTCTTCCCAATGAGCGATACTGTAGAAGCAGCTGCAGCGGCTGGTATTACAGCCATTATTCAACCAGGTGGCTCTATAAAGGATCAGGATTCAATCGATAAAGCTAATGAATACGGCATTGCGATGGTATTCACTGGCGTACGTCATTTCAAGCACTAAAATATCCAAAAACTAGACCGAGATGGGCAACATCTCGGTCTTATGCACAAAGAGGAGGATTCCCTAAAATGAAAGTATTAGTCATTGGAAGCGGCGGTCGAGAACATGCTATCGCCAAACAATTTAGTATTTCACCATCTGTTAATAAAGTATTTGTAGCACCTGGTAATGATGGTATGCGAGGCGATGCAGAAGTTGTAGCGATTGATTCAATGGATTTTGCAGGCTTGGCGCAATTTGCTAAAGAAAATGCAGTAGATTTAACCTTTGTTGGGCCTGAGCAACTACTTGCTGAAGGAATCGTGGATTTCTTTACGGCTCGTGGCTTACGAATATTTGGTCCAACAAAGGAAGCAGCACAAATCGAAAGCAGTAAATCATACGCTAAGGATATTATGAATAAATATCATATCCCAACAGCAACCCATGAAACGTTTACTGAAGCAGATAAGGCTATTGCATATATTAAAGAACAAGGTGCTCCAATCGTTATCAAAGCAGATGGTTTAGCAGCTGGTAAAGGTGTAGTTGTAGCAATGACTGAAGATGAAGCGATTGAAGCTGTAGAGGATATGATTGGGAACCAACGTTTTGGTGAATCATCTTCTCGCGTTGTCATTGAAGAATTCCTGGACGGAGAAGAATTCTCCTTTATGTCATTTGTCCATAAAGGTCAGATTTATCCAATGGTCATAGCGCAGGACCACAAACGTGCCTATGATGGCGATAAAGGACCAAACACAGGTGGTATGGGTGCCTATTCGCCAGTACCTCAAATTTCTCAAGAAATAGTGGATGTTGCTTATAAGACGATTGTTGAACCAACTGTGAAAGGTATGGAGACAGATGGTGTATCGTTTACAGGGATATTATATGTAGGATTGATTTTAACGAAAAATGGTCCAAAAGTGATTGAATTTAATGCACGCTTTGGAGATCCAGAAACGCAAGTAGTTTTACCACGTATGGCATCCGACTTTGGCGTATTTATGACAGCATTGATGGATGAAAAGCCATTTGATTTGCAATGGTCTGAAGAAGCAATGCTGGGCGTCGTGATTGCCGCAGAAGGTTATCCTGGGGACGTTGAAAAAGGAAATGCATTACCTAACTTAGATGCCTTATCAGCTTCACACGCGGTATTCCATGCAGGTACAAAGCTTGTAGATGAGAACTTTGTTGGTAATGGTGGCCGAGTTTTATTAGTTGGCGCAAAGGCATCTACTTTAAAAGAAGCACAAGAAAAAGTATACGCAGGTATTGCAACTGAACAATGGAACAATTTCTTCTACCGCAAAGATATCGGTTGGCGCACTTTTAAGTAGTAGTTGAGTAACTAATTGCCCGATAAAAGGATATTTTGTTTACATTTTGCTTAAGTTTATCGCCATAGCGTGGGGTTGATTTCCGTTCCGACTGGGCGCTTTGTTGCTGACGCTTCGCTTTCGCACAGATAAAACATTTGCCGCTGACGCTTCGCTTTCGCGCAGAGCAGAGCTTCCTGGGGGCGTCCGATGAGCCGCTTGGGCCAACACGATGTTGGTCACGAAGGCGTTATCACAGGATGTGATGCTCTTAGCCTTCGTTCCCCTACTTGCTCGCTCCAGGGTCTCATCTGTGACGCTGATCCCCAAGGAGTCGCCCAGTCTCCACTCCAATCAACTTATATACATAGCATATGTTTTAACAAATGTCGTCTCAAAAAACTTTTAGTGTAAATCTAAAGAACTGGTTTACGTTGCGTGCTACTAAATGGTTAATAACACACCTTAATAACACTTCTTAGGCGTGTTGATTAGGGAAAAACAGGTTTATGATAAAAGGATTTTTTTATTGCTATTTTGGCGAATATATTTCCATTTTAACTGATTGTAGCGTAGGACTACTCGACTCCCGCGGGAAAGCGAGACAGACGAGACCCTGCACGGAGCGAATGTTTTCCGTGCGAAAGCGAAGCGACAGCAACGTAGCGGAGGAAGCGGCTCGACGCTCGCCCGCAGGAAAGCGAGTAGCCCGTAGCGGAAATCAGAGCCTTCTAATTAATGAAGATGATTAATAACTCACCTGAATTAAATATTTTTATCATGCAATGAAACTTCTTATTGTTTTCAAACGTATGATTTAAAAGGGTGAGAGCCGTCTCAACAATACAGTTGAGACGGCTCCTTTGACTAAGAAGGATTTTGTGCTTTATTTGTAGAACTTTTACTTTCTGAGGAATTTTGATTTGAAGTGCTGGAGTCAGATTGTTTTGACGCAGTTGCGTTTGATCCTGACGTATTTCCAGATATAGCGGAGGAGAAATCCTTCATGAGTTTATCGATTTGTTCAGATGACATAGAATTTTGGCCGCTGAACATACTTTGCATAGAGTTGCTATTGCTATTGCTGTTGTTCATAGCACTCTGCGTACAAGAGCCCATTAAAGCTTTAGTTGGGCAATATTTAAAGATACCCTCAGCCATTTTCATGGCACCAAATGCAATCATCAATCGACCTCTCGTACAGTTAGGATTTCTTGCGACCCTAGCGATACCAAATGCCGTTAAACTTGTACCCATGGCAAAGCGACAAAAGGCATTTTTTTCGCTTAAATTCGTTTCTTGCATCATAATATTTCCTCCTTTAGTCATTGTGGAAAAAATAAAGCGGGGTGCACTTTGCTTTATGAAAGTGCTGTGTTACGATTGAAACAAGATGATTGCATAAAGCACTAATTTTATGAAAATAAGCGTTTATGCAGTAGTAGTATGTGATTTCACGTAGGATTTACACAATGAAATTTTACGTAATTTAGGAAGGGGCGAATAGAATGGATCCAGTATGGAAAATTACAGAATTACGTCAGCAATTAGCTGTTATAGATGGAAAAAAAGCACCGGATATTGTATTAAAAAATGCACGTTATTTACATAGCATGCTCAAACAATGGATAGTAGGGAACATTTGGATTTTAGGAGATCGTATTGTCTATGCTGGTGATAGAATGCCTCCGTTATTAGAAGGGACAGAAGTGGTCGATTGTACGAATAAAACAATTGTACCAGGATATATTGAGCCACATGTTCATCCGTTCCAGCTATACCATCCGCAATCTTTTGCTGATTTTTGTGGACAGCTAGGAACTACGACTTTTATTTCAGATAATTTAAGCTTCGTTTTATCTTTAGAAAATAAGAAAGCGTTTTCAATATTAGATAATTTGAAAGAGCTACCGTTTTCATTTTATTGGTGGACTCGTTTTGATTCGCAAACTGAAATGGAACAGGAGGAAGAGATTTTTTCTAATACATCCATTTTAGAATGGCTAGAACGAGAGGATGTTTTACTTGGAGGAGAATTAACCGGATGGCCAAAGTTGTTACATGGAGATGACCAAATGCTCTATCGCATGCAAATGGCTAAGGGCAAAGGTAAAAAAATAGAAGGGCACTTCCCTGGCGCATCAGAGCGAACTTTAGCACGTATGAAGCTACTTGGTGCAGATGGTGATCATGAAGCTATGACAGTGGAAGAAGTAGAGCGACGTATTATGCAAGGATATGCAGTAACGCTGCGTCATTCTTCAATACGTCCAGACTTACCACATCTACTAAAGGGAATAGTCGAAAAAGAGCTACCTATTTTTGATCATTTAATGATGACAACAGATGGTTCACCGCCTTCTTTTCATGAGGATGGTGTGATGGATAAATGTATTCAAGTAGCCTTAGATGCAGGTGTAGCACCAATAGATGCTTATCAAATGGCTTCCTATAATGTGGCACGTTATTATAATATGTCCAATTTACATGGCTTTATCGCAACGGGTCGATTTGCTTCGCTAAATATTTTACAAGATGAAATGCATCCAGTTCCTGAGAGCGTACTATCGAAGGGTGTTTGGTTAAAACGCGAGGGAGAGCAAATGCAAAAACTTGCTGCAATCGATTATTCAGCGTTACCTGCATTTGACTTAGATTTTTCATTAACATCTCATGATTTTCAATTCTCGATGCCTTTTGGAATTGAGTTAGTAAATGATGTTATTACGAAACCATATAACTCATTAATTACTAGAGAAGGGCAACTTGCAGATCATGATGAATGCTATTTAATGCTCATTAATAGAGATGGCAATTGGCATGTTAACACGATGATTAAAGGTTTTGCTACTAGTGTTCAAGGTTTTGCCTCATCTTATTCGAATACAAGTGATATTTTGCTGATCGGAAAAAATAAAGACGATATGATCAAAGCCTTTGAAGAAATGAAGGCAATGCATGGTGGTATTGTACTTGTTGAAAAAGGTGAAGTAATTGCTGCTGTTCCTTTAACTATTGGCGGTCTTTTATATGATGGAGATGTTAAGGAGCTAACAGAAAAAGAGAAGTACTTAAAACAAGCATTAGCGGAACGTGGTTACCACTTAGGAGACGCAATTTATTCTTTACTATTCTTACAATCGACACATTTACCATATATCCGTATAACACCAAAAGGGATTTTTGATGTTATGAAGAATAAGTTATTATTACCAGCAGTGATGCGTTAATAGAAGTTTCCCTATGGTAGATGGAATTGATAAAAGGAGAGTAATGCTTGTGTTTAAATCGAAGAAACTATTTATCGCAATGGCTTTTAGCACCTTATTGATAGGAGGATGTTCAAAAGATTCGTCGGAAGTAAAGGAAGATGATACGAACAAGGTTGACGATGGAACTGCTATTGAAGAGCCAGTTAAAGAAGGAGCGTTTGTTGCTCCGTTAACAGGTGAAGCTGTGAAGGAAGAAATTACGCAACGTCCAATTATTGTTACTGTTAATAATCACCCGAAAGCACGTCCACAATCAGGAATAGAAGCGGCAGATATCATTTATGAAATGCTGGCAGAAGGCAATGTTACGCGTTTATTAGCAGTTTATCAAAGTGAACTGCCAGAAAATGTAGGGCCTGTTCGTAGTGCTCGATCTTATTTTGTTGATCTTGCGAAAGGCTATGATGCATTTTACGTAGCACATGGCTATAGCCCAGAGGCAAAATCGATGCTTACTAATAATGTAGTCGACAATATAAATGGTATGGATTATGATGGCACACTTTTTAAACGTTCAAAAGACCGTGTTGCTCCACACAACTCGTATATTACGTCTGAAAATATATTAAATGGAGCGAAAAAAGTGGGCGCTTCAATGAGTTACCATGAAAAAGTACAAGAGGCTTTTTATGAACCCGACGAACGTGGTAAAATAGGCAATGAAACAAGTCGAGTGGACATTTACTACGGAAATAGTGAGTATTTCCATAATTCGTATTTGTATGATAAGCAAAGTAATCGTTATGGACGACAATCGGCTGGCGTTGACACAAAGGATATGTTAACAGGCGACACATTATCATTTTCAAATGTTCTATTTTTTGAAATGAATCATCGAACGATTGATAATGAGGGGCGCCAAGAAATTGATTTAACTTCTGGTGGAAAAGCGTATGTATGTCAAAATGGCTATATGAGAGAAGTCAAATGGGCTAATATTGATGGAATACCAATGGCTGTTGAAGAGTCTGGTGAGCTTGTAAAGCTAGTACCAGGGAAGTCTTGGGTAAATTTCGTACCAACTTCACCAGGGTTACAAGCAATGGTGAAAACACAGCCTTAAAGGGAGGAAGATTGCATGCAAATCGAAAAAATTCGAGGGCATCAAACAGATCAATTATTTAAAGCAGTGTTAGAGCTGAAAGACATCGAAGAATGTTATAAATTTTTTGATGATTTATGTACGATTAGTGAAATTCAATCGCTGGCACAACGCTTTGAGGTTGCGCATTTACTACGTTTAAAGAAAACCTACGAATCCATTAAAAAGGAAACAGGTGCAAGTACAGCAACTATTTCGCGTGTACGTCGTTGCTTTGATTATGGGAATGATACATATGATGAAATGTTAGGTCGTTTGTATCCAGATGAAAAGCCGTTTCAAGCACCAAAAGAATAGTAGGTAATGAGGCTGGGTAGAGTTTTTACCCAGTCTTTTTCATTTTTTTGTAGACAGTCATAAGCTATACTTGTAAACGAATAGATAGAAAATGATAGGTGGTAAAATAGATGGATTATTTAGAATGGAGACATGTGTTCAAGCTAGACCCAGCTAAAGATATTTCAGATGAGGCGTTAGAAAGAATTTGTGAATCAGGTACAGATGTTATTATAGTTGGCGGAACAGACGGTGTAACTTTAGATGGTGTATTAGATTTACTTGTTCGTGTAAGACGCTTTGAAGTACCAATAGCGCTTGAAATTTCTGCGATTGATTCAGTAACACCAGGTTATGACTATTATTTCATTCCAACCGTGTTGAATAGTGATGATCCAAAATGGATTAAAAATCTACACCATGAAGCAATTAAAGAATATGGAGATATTATGGTATGGGATGAATTAGTCGCTGAAGGTTATTGTATTTTAAACCCGAATTGTAAAGTAGCGGAAGTGACGAATGCGAAAACTGATTTATCCATTGATGATGTTGTTGCCTACGCCCGTATGGCTGAAAATTTCTTTAGTCTACCTGTATTTTATGTAGAGTATAGCGGTACTTATGGCGATATTGAGGTTGTAAGAGCTGTGAAAAATGAACTGAAAAATACGCGGCTGTTTTACGGTGGAGGCATTACATCTGCTAAGCAAGCAGCGGAAATGGCAAAATATGCAGATACAGTAGTAGTTGGTAATATTATTTATGAAGATTTAAAAGCCGCACTTGCGACTGTTAAGGCTGTAAAAAATAATATATAATCTAAGAACAAACGTTTGTAAGGCGGTGCGAAATGGAACAGTTAACGAAAAACTTATTAGCAGGTATGAACCCTGAGCAGGAAAATGCGGTCAAAACAACTGAAGGACCGCTTCTAATTATGGCGGGTGCTGGATCAGGGAAGACACGAGTATTAACACATCGTATTGCATACTTAGTAATTGAAAAAGAAGTATACCCATCAAAGATTTTAGCAATCACATTTACAAATAAAGCTGCACGTGAAATGCGAGAGCGTATAGATGGCATTCTCGGTAACGGAACTGGCGATAGTATGTGGGTATCGACATTCCACTCGATGTGTGTGCGTATTTTACGACGCAATATTGAGCAACTTGGGATATCACGTAACTTTTCAATTTTAGATTCTACTGATCAGCTATCAGTTATTAAAAATGTTATGAAGGATGAAAATATTGACACGAAGCGTTTTGAACCTCGTGCGATTTTAAATGCGATTAGTTCAGCAAAAAACGAATGTATAGCTGCGGACGATTATGCAGGTCAAATCAATGAAAATAATCCTTACGAAAAAACGATTGCCCGTGTTTATAAAGGTTATGAAAAAAGACTACGTCGCAATCAGTCACTCGATTTTGATGATTTAATTATGACAACTATTACATTATTTAAGCGTGTACCAGAAGTGCTTGAATACTACCAAAATAAATTCCAATATATTCATGTAGATGAGTATCAAGATACGAATAAATCTCAATATTTACTCGTTCAGCTGCTTGCTAAGAAATTCAAAAATATTTGTGTTGTAGGTGATTCAGACCAATCGATTTATCGTTGGCGTGGTGCGGACATTGGCAATATTCTTTCATTCGAAAAGGATTATCCAAATGCTAAGGCCATTATGCTTGAGCAAAATTATCGTTCAACAAGACGCATCCTACAAGCGGCAAATGACGTCATTCAAAATAATACAACACGTTATCCAAAAGAACTGCGTACAGAAAATGCAGAAGGTGAAAAAATCGTATTGTACAAAGCGTATAACGAGCAAGAGGAAGCGCAATTCGTTGTACAAACAATCCAACAGCTTATACAAAAAGAAAATCGTTCGTTTGATGACTTTGCGATACTATATCGTACAAATGCTCAGTCCCGTGTGATGGAGGAAGTGCTTGTTAAGTCCAATATGGCTTATCAAATAGTTGGTGGTACTAAGTTCTATGATCGTAAAGAGATTAAGGATTTACTCGCCTACTTGCGCCTTATTGCCAATAATGATGATGATTTATCACTCGCACGTATTATTAATGAGCCGAAGCGTAGTATAGGTGCAACTTCCTTTGAAAAAATGGCGCGCTATGCGATTGAACAAGAGCGCTCTATTTTTGATGCAATGAATGATCTTGTGTTCATGGGTCTTTCAGGGAAGGCTGCTAATTCAGCTGAGCAATTTTATGCAATGATTAAAGGCTTTACAGAGATGCAAGATTATTTATCGGTGACAGAAATTGTAGAGCAGGTCATTGACAAATCTGGTTATCGTGCAATGCTCCAAAACGAAAAGACGATTGAAGCGGAAAGCCGATTAGAAAATATCGAAGAGTTTTTATCAGTAACAAAGGCTTTTGAAGAGCGCAGTGATGATACGAGCTTAATTGCCTTTTTAACAGATTTAGCTCTAATTGCAGATATTGATGCACTTGATAAAGATGATACATCGAAGGGCAACATTATTTTAATGACGATGCATGCCGCAAAAGGCTTAGAATTTCCTGTCGTCTTTATCATTGGGATGGAGGAAAATATCTTCCCGCATTCTCGTTCACTTGATGATATGGATGAAATGGAAGAAGAAAGACGATTGATGTATGTCGGCGTGACGCGTGCAGAGGAACGTTTATATTTAACTAGTGCACAAAGTCGTACGATTTTTGGTCGTTTTAGTTATAACAATGTCTCACGTTTCTTAGGTGAAATTTCGGAGGATATTACAGAATCGATATCCAAAGGTGGTACGAAGCCTGAGGTTCCGTTTGCCTCTAATAATCTGTCAGCAGGCGGCTATCAAAAACGTACACTTGGCGCAACTCAGAAAACAAAGCCTGCAACAGCTCGTTTACAAACAACTGGTGGAGACCAATTTGGCTGGAAGGCTGGAGACAAAGCGATCCATAAAAAATGGGGAACAGGTATGGTTGTTAGTGTAAAAGGTGAGGGTGATAGTACAGAGCTAGATATTGCCTTTCCACAGCCTATAGGTATAAAGCGATTACTAGCACAATTTGCACCTATTGAAAAAGGGTAAGCGGGGGAACTTAAATGAACGAAATTGAACAGCGCATTGTGGAGTTAAATAAATTATTGCATGAATACGGTCATGCCTATTACGTGTTGGATAAACCTGTCGTAGCAGATAGTGTTTATGACCAATTATTACATGAACTTATCGCATTAGAGGAAGCGAATCCGTCACTCATTTACCCAGATTCACCGACACAGCGTGTTGGCGGAGCAGTGGTAGAAGGCTTTAAAAAGGTGACTCACGATTACCCGATGCTAAGTCTGTCAAACGCTTTTAATGAAGAAGACTTACGTGAATTTGACCGTAAAGTGCGCCAAGCAATCGGTGATAAGTTTTCCTATGTTTGTGAGTTGAAAATTGATGGTCTTGCCATTTCTTTAAAATACGAAAATGGCGTTTTTGTACAAGGTGCAACGCGAGGAGACGGTGTTGTAGGGGAAGATATTACAGCGAATTTAAAAACGATTCGAGCAATTCCTCTTCGATTGAAGGAACCACTTACAATTGAAGCACGTGGCGAGGCGTATATGCCTAAAAAATCATTTGAAAAATTAAATACTCTACGTGCTGAAAATGGAGAGGAATTATTCGCTAATCCACGAAATGCGGCTGCCGGCTCTTTACGCCAGTTAGATCCTAAAATAGCAGCGAGTCGTCAACTATCAACCTTTATTTATGCAATAGGGGGAGATGGTGAGGCATATGGTATTGACGGCCACGCAGAGATGCTCGATTATTTAGAAGGACTAGGCTTCCCATCAAATAAAGAGCGTCAACGCTGCTCAACGATTGAAGATGTACTAGCCTTTATCGAAAAATGGACTGAAAATCGTCCGAATTTAGCCTATGAAATTGATGGCATTGTTATTAAGGTGGATCGCTATGCACAGCAGGATGAACTTGGTTATACGGCAAAGAGTCCACGTTGGGCTATTGCTTATAAATTCCCTGCTGAGGAAGTAGTGACAACATTACTTGATATTGATTTAACGGTTGGGCGTACAGGTGTTGTTACACCAACTGCTATTTTATCGCCTGTTCAAGTGGCAGGTACGACAGTACAACGTGCATCATTACACAATGAGGATTTAATTCGAGATAAAGATATCCGACTAGGAGATACAGTCATTATCCGAAAAGCCGGAGACATTATTCCTCAAGTTGTAGGTGTAATACTGGAGCAGCGCCCTGAGGACTCAGTGCCATATGTAATGCCTGAAAATTGTCCTGTTTGTGATAGCGAACTTATTCGTATTGAAGGAGAAGTGGCATTACGTTGTGTAAATCCAGCATGCTTTGCACAAATTGCTGAGAGCATTAAATATTTCGTATCGCGTAATGCTATGAATATTGACGGTCTTGGTGATAAAGTCGTTGAGCAATTATTACGTGCAGATTTAATCCATGATATCTCTGATTTGTATCACTTAACTGTAGAACAGCTTGTCGAGCTTGAGCGTATGGGCGAAAAATCAGCGACAAATTTAGTCAATGCTATTCAGGCTTCCAAGGAAAATTCGATGGAGCGTCTACTAATTGGATTAGGTATACGACATGTTGGTGAAAAGGCAGCAAAAATCGTTTCAGAGGAGTTTGGAACGATAGAAGCGGTAATGGCAGCAACAGAGGAGCAACTAGTGGCGATTCATGAAATCGGCGATAAAATGGCTTCATCGCTTGTCGAGTATTTTTTAAATGAGGATGCACGTGCAGTCATTGGGCGCCTTGCTGAAGTAGGTGTCAATATGACGTATAAAGGTAAAAAAAATGAGGTAGCTGTTGGGGATAATCCTTTTGCAGGTAAAACAATCGTATTAACTGGTAAACTTGAGCAATTGACACGTAACGAAGCAAAGGCGAAAATAGAAGAGTTAGGTGGTATTGTTACAGGCAGTGTCAGCAAAAAAACTGACCTTGTCATTGCGGGAGCAGATGCTGGTTCTAAACTAACAAAAGCCGAGCAGTTAGGTATTGAAGTTTGGAATGAAGACGGCCTGATCGAACAACTTAATCTTGTGAAATAATGGAAAATATCAGGCTCGTCACCAAAAGTTGTAGATGACATTTGTTAAAATGCATACCTTATATAATTTGATTGGAGTGGAGGCTGGGCGACTCCTTGGGGATTAGCGTCACAGATGAGACCCTGCAGCGCAGCGAAGCAGCTCATCGGACGCCCCCAGGAAAGCGCCCAGCCGGAACGGAAATCAACCCCACGTTATGGTGATGATCTAAATATTATAGTAAAGTAAGATGAATTGTCCGTCCTTTCCACAGGCAGGTATGAACAATTCGTCGAGCAGAATTTGATTTTCAGTAAAGGAGTACAAAAATAATGAAGTCATTTCGACTCATTCCAGCAATTGTCGCTGCTGCAATGCTAGTCGGCTGTGTGCCTTCTGATAAGAAGGAAACAGAGCTTACACAGGATACGCAACAGGAAAAAGCGGAAACAACGATTATTCCAAGTATACAGATTGATGAATCATACTATAGAACGCTAACACCTTATAAACAAAGTGCCAGCAGAGGATTAGTAGTTTCAAATATCTTTACGAAATATGATATGAAGGAAGTAGAAACAGGTTTAATGCGTCTTTCTCAAAATGAGTTTGACACAGAAAACTACTTCTTCCAAGAGGGGCAATATTTAGCGGAAAGCACAGTGACAGATTGGCTTGCACGTAGTTCACAAACGAAGGAGGGTTTAAATCCTCCAACGACGGACTCAATGTCGGCAGAAGAACGTGCAACAAAGGCTCCAATCTATTTATCACATATTGTTGAGCAAAATTATTTAACAAAAACTAGTGATAACAAAGTAAAATTAGGTGGTATTTCGATAGGACTTTCCTTAAACTCTATTTATTACTATCAAAAAGAAAAGTATGGGGATTACTATGAGCAACCAATTCCGGAGGCAAAACTTGTTGAGCAAGGAAAGAAGATGGCCGCTGAAATTGTGTCTCGCCTAAGAACTCGTGATGAATTGAAAGATATACCGATTGTAGTAGGCTTATTTAAACAAAAAGCTCGCAATGACATTATTCCAGGAACGTATTTTAGCTATGGCGTAGCAAAAGCAGGACAAAACGACGTAGCTGATTGGAAAACTAATGATGAAGAATATGTACTGTTCCCAACGAGTGAAACACAGGATGTATACCGAGATGTTAGTAATAACTTTAAGAATTTTAAACAAGATGTAGATAAATACTTTTCTAACTATACTAGTGTAATAGGAACAGGCTTCTATCAAAATAAAAAAATTCAAAAGCTAACGATTGAAGTGCCAATCCAATTCTTCGGCAAGCTTGAAATTATAGGCTTTACTCAATATTTAACAGGTGTTCTTATCAATCAATTTGATAACATCAATGTTGAAGTAAATATTACCTCAATTAACGGTCCGGAGGCATTAATCGTAAAGAATGCCAACGAAAAAGAACCATACGTCCATATCTATTAATTTATAGTCAGCCTCGTGCTGACTATATTTTTTGTGGAAGAAAAATAGATTCAATAATAGGTGGATAGACTACTTGGAGTGACGGATAGACTACTTGGAGCGACGGAAAGAGTCCCCTGAGCGACGGAAAGAGCAATCGAAACGACGGATAGAAAAAAGAGCGACGGAAAGCCTCGGCGAAGTGACGGATAGAAGAGCCAAAGCGACGGAAAGATTCCCCAGAGCGACGGAAAGAGCGATCGAAACGACGGATAGAGCCAACGAAACACCGGATAAAAGAAAGCACAGCGACACAATCCACGCCCTACTCCCGAAAAGCGAAGTCTATAAGAAGGACTCCTAAGACAGTCCCTAAAGACGACACTTCGTTATAGTAGTGAAAGTTTCTTTATTTTTGGTGAAAGTTGTGATTTTTAATATGAAAAATGTTATGATTATTTGCATGGTTAACTTTATTCAACCCTATTGTTATCGACAAAAACAATGAATGGAATGAGTATTCGGAGGTGTGAAAAATGGCAAAATTAACAAAAGAAGAAGTTAAGCACGTTGCAAATTTAGCACGTCTTGCAATTACGGAAGAGGAAGCAGAGAAATTTGCTGAACAGCTTGGTAAAATTACGGACTTCGCAGAGCAATTAAACGAGTTAGATACAACGAATGTTGAACCAACAACTCATGTTTTACCACTAGTAAACGTAATGCGTGAAGATGTGGCAACAAAAGGCTTAGACCGTGAAGTAATGATGTTAAATGTAAAAGAACAAGAAGATGGTCAAGTAAAAGTACCAGCTATCATGTAATACTAAAACATAGGAGGATTCCTCATGACGTTATTTGAACGTTCAGCAAAGGAGCTACAAGCTGACATTAAAGCGGGTAACCTAACAATCGCTGATTTAACAAAAGAAGCATACGAACGTGTGGCGAAGCTTGACGGCGATGTACAAGCTTTCCTTGCTTCAAACGAAGAAAAAGCAACTGCACAAGCAGCAGAAATGGACAAAGTGCCATTTGAAGAGCGTGGACCACTTTTCGGTCTTCCTATCGGTGTTAAAGACAACATCGTTACAGAAGGTTTAGAAACAACTTGTGCTTCTAAAATTCTAGAAGGCTTTATGCCAATTTACGATGCAACAGTAGTTAAAAAGCTACGTGAAGCTGGTATGGTCACTATCGGAAAATTAAACATGGACGAGTTTGCAATGGGTTCTTCAAATGAAAACTCATACTATAAAACAACAAAAAATCCATGGAACTTAAACCACGTACCGGGTGGATCTTCAGGTGCGTCTGCAGCAGCTGTTGCAGCAGGTGAAGTTCCATTTTCACTTGGTTCTGATACAGGTGGTTCAATCCGTCAACCAGCTGCTTATTGCGGTGTTGTAGGAATGAAGCCTACATATGGTCGTGTATCTCGCTTTGGTCTAGTTGCTTTTGCATCTTCTTTAGATCAAATCGGGCCAATTACTCGTAATGTAGAAGACAACGCTCTTTTACTTGAAGCAATTGCAGGATTAGATTCAAACGATTCAACTTCTGCAGACGTAGAAGTACCAAACTACGCAGCAGCCCTTACAGGTGACGTAAAAGGCTTACGTATCGCTGTACCAAAAGAATTCCTTGGTGAAGGTGTTGGCGAAGCGGCACGTCAATCAGTGCTTGATGCATTAGAAGTATTAAAAGGCTTAGGTGCTACAGTAGAAGAAGTATCGCTTCCTCATTCGAAATATGCACTTGCAGCATACTATATTCTTTCTTCTTCAGAAGCGTCTTCTAACCTTTCTCGTTTTGACGGTATCCGTTATGGTTTCCGTGCAGAAAATGTTAATAATTTGATGGACCTTTATAAAGAAACACGTGCACAAGGCTTTGGTGATGAAGTAAAACGTCGTATCATGCTGGGTACTTATTCACTAAGTGCAGGTACGTATGATGCTTACTACAAAAAAGCTCAACAAGCACGTACACTTATCAAAGCAGACTACGACAAAGTATTTGAAGACTTTGACGTAATCATTGGACCAACTGCTCCAACACCAGCATTTAAAATTGGTGAAAACGTCGATGATCCAATGACGATGTATGCAAATGATATTTTAACGATTCCTATGAACTTAGCTGGTGTGCCAGCCATCTCAATCCCATGTGGTAATGAAAATGGTCTACCACTAGGCTTACAAATTATCGGTAAATACTTCGATGAAGCAACAATTTACCGTGTAGCTCATGCTTTCGAACAAGCAACGGAGTTCCATAAACAAGTTCCTCAAATTTGGGAGGGAAAATAACATGAACTTTGAAACAGTCATTGGTTTAGAAGTACACGTTGAGTTAAAAACAAACTCAAAAATCTTCTCACCAGCACCAGCTCACTTCGGTGCTGAACCAAATACAAATACTACAGTTATCGACCTAGGCTATCCTGGTGTCCTACCTGTACTTAATAAAAATGTTGTAGATTTCGCAATGCGTGCAGCACTTGCACTAAACATGGAAATCGAACAAGAAACAAAATTTGACCGTAAAAACTACTTCTATCCAGATAATCCGAAAGCATATCAAATTTCTCAATTTGATAAGCCGATCGGTAAAAACGGCTGGGTTGATATCGAAGTAGATGGTTACACAAAACGTATCGGTATTACACGTCTTCATATGGAAGAAGATGCTGGTAAACTGTCTCACAGTGGCGACCACTCTTTAGTTGACTTTAACCGTCAAGGTACACCACTTGTAGAAATCGTTTCTGAGCCGGATATTCGCACACCAAACGAAGCGTATGCGTATCTTGAAAAAGTAAAATCAATCATCCAATATGCAGATGTTTCAGACTGTAAAATGGAAGAGGGATCTTTACGTTGTGATGCCAACATCTCAATCCGCCCATACGGTCAAGAAGAATTCGGTACGAAAACAGAGCTTAAAAACCTGAACTCTTTCAACTATGTTCGCCGTGGTTTAGAGCACGAGGAATTACGCCAAGCTGATGTCCTTCTTTCAGGTGGGGTAATTGATCAAGAAACTCGTCGTTTCGATGAAAAAACAGGTAAAACAATTCTTATGCGTGTGAAAGAAGGAACAGATGATTATCGCTACTTCCCAGAGCCAGACTTAGTTCGTCTATCAATCGATGATGAATGGTTAGAGCGAGTAAAATCAGAAATTCCAGAGCTTCCAGATGCTCGTAAAAAACGCTATGTTGAGGAATTAGGCTTAACGCCATATGATGCAGGAGTTCTTGTTATTTCAAAAGAAATCTCAGACTTCTTCGAGGCTATGGTAGTTAAAGGTGCGGATGCAAAGCTTTCAGCAAACTGGCTTATGGGTGATGTTTCTGCATACCTTAATGCAGAACAAAAAGACCTTAAAGATACTGCATTAACGCCAGAAAACCTTGCAGAAATGGTGAAATTAATCACTGACGGTACAATTTCTTCTAAAATCGGTAAAAAAGTATTTGCTGAATTAGTAGAAAAAGGCGGTTCTGCAGCAGAAATCGTTAAAGCAAAAGGTTTAGTTCAAATTTCTGATGAAAGTGCATTACTTGCTATCGTTACAGAAGTTCTAGACAACAATGCACAATCAATCGAAGACTTCAAAAACGGTAAGGATCGCGCTATCGGCTTCTTAGTTGGCCAAATTATGAAAGCCACTAAAGGTCAAGCAAACCCACCAATGGTCAATAAATTATTACAACAAGAAATTGCAAAACGTTAATTGCAATTGCAATAGAAGGCCAAGAGAGCAAATTCGTTTTCTTGGCTTTTTATTTTAAAAATGAATACATACAAAAGACTCTTTGGGGTATCTATACAAGATAAAATGCCCCCATTACCATAAAGTATCAACAGGTAGTAGTTTAGAAAGGTTACATATTGACCTTTCCGAAGTGGAGTTATATTAAAAAACGGCTCATTGAACTTAATTTTATGGTTCATCACCAAAAGTTGTGGATGACTTTTGTTAAAACTTCTACTATGTAAATAAGTTGATTGGAGTGGAGGCTGGGCGACTCCTTGGGGATTAGCGTCACAGGTGAGACCCTGGAGCGAGCATAGCGAGTGAAGCGGCTCATCGGACGCCCCCAGGAAAGCGCCCAGCTGGAACGGAAATCAACCGCACGTTATGGTGATGATCTAATTTTATCGTAATATGACTAAAAAATACCAAATTAGAACTTAATAGTTGTCTTCAAAGAGTATTCATAGCAAAATATAGTATAGAACATGATATAACTTTAGGAGGTCAATCAATGAAAACTGAACAACAATATTTCGATGATGCGATTTCGATTCAACAATATATGGATAATATGACGACGTTAAAAGAGGAGAGCTTCCGTATTTATGATGGCTTCGAAGTGCCGCTAAACGATGGTTTTATCGAACTGCTGAAGGACAAGCATCTAAAAATTTTAACAATTACTGAGGACTGGTGCGGGGACGCAATGTTAAACAATCCAGTTATTCGCCGAGTTGCAGAGGCAGCAGGTATAGAAATGCGCGCAGTACTTCGTGATGCTGATACAGATTTAATTGATCGCTATTTAACAAATGGTGGCCGTGCAATTCCGGTTTATATTTTATTAGATGATGCTGGTCAGGTTGTTGGAAAATGGGGTCCACGTGCACCAGAATTACAGGAACTAGTAGTGAGTAAACGAGCTACTTTACCTGATAAAGAAGATCCTACATTTGAAGATGCACAAAAAGCGCTATATGCTGAAATTCGTGAAGAGAATATTACGAATAAATCATATTGGACATTTGTTTATGAGGATTTTAAAAAGCAAGTAACAGCTGCATTACAATAATTTAAAATTATAAGGCTGCATGTCAGAGAATGAGGACGAGCCTTTCTTTTGTTAATTATTGGAAGCTTGATGCAACATTTAAACGAATAATTCGTTGAAAGAAATAGAATCTTATGAAGCAGGAAGGTATGTTATGAAACGAGCAAGAATCATTTATAATCCTACATCTGGGCGTGAAGTGTTTAAAAAGCATCTACCAGAAGTACTGGCAAAATTAGAGGTAGCAGGCTATGAGACATCTTGTCACGCAACAACCTGTGAAGGCGATGCAACCATTGCAGCAAAGGATGCAGTAGAACGTGGCTTTGATATAATCATTGCAGTTGGTGGAGATGGCACATTAAATGAAGTTGTTTCAGGTGTTAGTCCATTTGAGAACCGCCCGAAAGTAGGGTTAATTCCGATGGGCACAACGAATGACTTTGCCCGTGCCGTGCATATTCCCCGAAATATTGAAGCTGCCGTTGATATCATTATTAAAGGTGAAACGTTGCCGGTAGATGTTGGTTTATTAAATGGGGAACGCTATTTCATCAATATTGCCGCTGGCGGACGTATTACAGAGTTAACTTATGAAGTGCCAAGTAAAATGAAAACAATGCTAGGACAGCTAGCTTATTACGTAAAAGCAGTCGAAATGATCCCATCGATCAAAGCTTCCCATATGCGTATCGAATATGATGGCGAAGTGTTTGATGGGGATGCCATGATGTTTTTATGTGGCTTAACAAATTCAGTAGGTGGTTTTGAAAAGCTTGCACCTGACGCAAGTATTAATGATGGCTACTTTACTTTATTAGTATTGAAAAAAGTAAGCCTGCCTGAATTTATTCAGCTTGCCGCAATGGCATTAAGAGGCGAGCATTTGAATGATGATCGTGTGATTTATAAAAAGGCAAGTGTCGTAAAAGTATCTACTGAAGATGAAATACATTTAAACTTAGATGGTGAGTATGGTGGAGATGCACCTGCTACATTTGAAAACTTAAAGCGCCATATTGAAATTTTTGTTCCACTAGCAGATATTCGTGAGGAAGACCGTATGTAATGAACATTAAAACAGGGCTCTACTCAATTTAGGAGGGAGCCCTGTTCATTAGTGGTTGAAATTGGCAAAAAAACCTATATATAGATATAAAAAATTCTAATAATTGGTATTGTGAATGAATTAAGAAAAATGTTTGGCAAATGTGCGTATATTACTTGAACAAAATTTGAAACCTTTATAATAGGCCGAAATTCCGGTCCATTATAAAGGTTTTTTTCGTTGCAATAGTGGAAAATGGGGGTAGAGATAAGGGAAAGGAAGTGTTGCCTTTGTATAAGTCACAGGAAAGAAAGCTCATTTGGCTAAGCTTTGGTGTTGGAATTATCATGCTACTTTCCATACTTGGAAGAATATTTGGAGGTTAGGGGGGCAATGAAATGGTGAATGAATCAGCAGTCTTTTGGAGTAGAGCATTAACGGAGCTAACCTTATCGTTCCATATTATTTATGCAACGATTGGTGTGGGTGTCCCATTAATGATTATGATTGCGCAATGGACTGGGTATAAAAAGAACGATGAGCACTATATTTTAATGGCAAGACGTTGGGCACGAGGTTTTGTCATTACAGTTGCAGTCGGAGTTGTAACAGGGACAGCAATTGGCTTACAGTTGTCTTTACTATGGCCGAATTTTATGCAGCTTGCCGGCCAAACAATTGCATTACCACTTTTTATGGAAACGTTTGCATTTTTCTTTGAAGCCATCTTCCTAGGCATCTACTTATATACTTGGGATCGCTTCGATAGTCAGAAAAAGCATATGCTACTATTAATTCCGGTTGCTGTCGGTGCATCGATGTCAGCTGTGTTTATAACAATTGTCAATGCGTTTATGAATGCGCCACAAGGATTTGACATTGTGGACGGCCAGCTTGTGAATATTCAACCTTTTTTAGCCATGTTTAATCCAGCGATGCCGACAAAGGTAGCGCATGTTCTCGTTACAGCCTACATGACGTCCGCATTTGTGTTAGCATCTATTGCAGGATACCGTCTACTTAGAGGTTCTAAGCATGTATACCATAAAAAATCCTTATACCTACTTATGAAGATTGGTCTGATTTTCTCCATTGCATCAGCGATTATTGGAGACTTTTCAGGTAAATATTTAGCAGAATATCAGCCAGAAAAACTAGCTGCAGCTGAGTGGCATTTTGAAACGGGGGATAAAGCTTCCCTTATACTATTCGGTGTATTAAATGGTGAAGAAGTAAAATATGCTATTAAAGTACCTTATGCTTTGAGCGTTTTAGCACATAATAATCCAAATGCAGAGGTAATTGGCTTAGATCAATTTGCTAAAGAAGATCGACCACCGCTGTATATTCATTACCTCTTTGATCTCATGGTGATGATTGGCATGTTCATGGCATTCGTTTCACTGCTTTACGTAACCGGGAAAGCACGTGATTGGCAGTTTATTCATAGACGTTGGTTTAGATGGATTGTTGTTGCAGGTGGACCACTTTCCATTATTGCAATTGAAGCAGGATGGTGGCTAGCTGAAGTTGGACGACAGCCTTGGATCTTATATGGATTAATGCGAACACCAGAAGGGGCCACAACGAGTGACCATGTGGATTTAATGATGCTATTGTTTACCGGCGTATATGCCGTATTAGCAGTAGGCAGTATGGTGGTTTTAATTCGTATGTTCAAAAAGAATCCAATTGAGCGAGAAATAGAAGATCGCCATGCTGAAAAAGGCGGTGACATCTTATGACATTAGAGATTTTAGGTATTTCAGTTTTATGGATTTTCCTATTTGGCTATGTCATAGTAGCTTCAATCGATTTTGGTGCAGGCTTTTTTAATGCCTACAGCCTGCTTATCGGAAAAAATCATATTTTAACGAATATTATTAAGCGTTATTTATCACCTGTTTGGGAAGTAACCAATGTCTTTTTAGTATTCTTCTTTGTTGGGATTGTTGGATTTTTCCCACAAACAGCGTTCTATTATGGAACGATTTTACTTGTTCCAGTTAGTATTTCGCTAGTGCTCCTAGCAATACGAGGCTCTTACTATGCGTTTGAATCCTATGGCGCACGTGGACATATCGGTTACACGCTGACGTATGGTGTAGCAGGCTTACTCATTCCAGCCTCACTCTCTGTTGTATTCGCGATTGCTGCTGGTGGCTATGTGGATATTGTTGACGGGCAACCTGTCCTAAACTATTGGACATTGTATACGAGCCCATTTGCTTGGAGTATTGTCGTGTTGAGCATTGCAGCTGTACTTTATATTTCAGCCGTGTTTTTAACTTGGTATGCTCATAAAGCAAAGGATAGAGAAGCCACAAATTTAATGAGAAGATACGCACTTGCTTGGGCGATACCATTAATGGTGAGTGCGCTCGGCATTATGTACGAAATGAAATTTATCAACCCTGAAAGTTACAATCATATGATTAATTTATGGTGGATGTTTGCCATTTCAGCCGTATTATTTATTATTACTGTAGTGTTAATATGGATGCGAAAAAATTACGGTCTTGCGGTAGGATTATTGATTGCCCAATTTGCAGTGGCATTCTTCGCATATGGGATCGCACAATATCCATATTTACTATATCCGTATTTAACAATTTACGATAGCTTTACAAGTACACAGATGGCGATTGCACTCGTCATTGCGTTTATTTTAGGACTGTGTCTACTGATTCCATCACTGTTCTTGTTGTTGAAATTATTCCTCTTCAACAAAAAATATGTGACAGGAAAAGAAGACAATCACGCATAGGAGGGATACAACTATGGCAAGTTTTTTGATTTTTTATGCACCCTTTATAGTCGTCATCCTAGGTGTAGTTGCTGCTTTCTGGTGGGCACCTAGAGATTACCACACAGTGAGGAAAGAGGGAAAGAGTCGCGAATAGCGGCTCTTTTTTCTACTCGTGGGGATGTATTTGTTCGGGTGCTCAGGTAGGCAGGGCAGATCACTTTTTTTGTTTACCTGAGCAGTGTGAGAGCGGATCATATTCTTGGGATACCCAAGCAGTTTGGAGTGAGAGCGGATCACATTCTTGTCTTACCCGAGCAGTTTGAGAGGAGAGCGGATCACATTCTTGTCTTACCCGAGCAGTTTGGGGAGAGAGCGGATCACATTGTCAGCATACCCGAGCAGTTTGGGGAGAGAGCGGATTACATTATCGGCATACCCAATCAGTTGGTGGCCAGAGCTGATCTCACTTTCTCAATACATCCGAGCCGTTAATATGAAGCCTTGTTCTTTTTTCATCCGCCACAACATGCTACAATAAAGAGATTGAAATGGAGGATGTACGAATGTCAGCACCCGTGAAAAAAAATGACCGACTACCAGTTTATATAGAAGATTTAACACATGATGGCAATGGCGTCGCAAAGGTCGATGGCTATCCATTATTTATCCAAGGTGCACTTCCTAATGAAACGGCGGAAGTACATGTTTTAAAAACGTTAAAAAATTACGGCTTTGCGAAGGTTGCAGAAATTCTCAAGCCATCACCAGATCGTGTAGATGCGCCTTGTGAATATTTCAAGCAATGTGGCGGCTGCCAATTACAGCACCTATCTTATGAAGGTCAGTTAAAATGGAAAGAAAACATGGTGCGTAATGTCATGCAGCGCATTGGTAAAATTGATGCGCCTGTCCTACCTGTGAAAGGCATGAAAGAGCCTTGGCATTACCGTAATAAAGCACAAATTCCTTTCTCCTCAAATGAAGCAGGACAAGCAATTGCTGGCTTCTACAAAACGAAGTCTCATAGCATTGTGGATATGGAGCGTTGCTTAATTCAGACAGGAGAAGCGGATGCTATTCTTGCAGGCTTGAAAAAGGAATTAGCGGCAATCGGTATTCGACCATATAACGAGCAAACACATGAGGGAATGCTGCGCCACGTAGTTATTCGTAAAGCACGAGCAACTGGTGAAGTTATGGTTGTTGTCGTAACTAAAAAGAAAAAATTCCCGCAAAAAGAAGCGGCTGTTGCGACAATCCAGAAGCTTGTCCCGAATGTAACATCAATTATGCAAAATGTTAACAGCGACAAAACGAACGTTATTTTCGGTGATGAAACCGTAAACCTATGGGGCAAGGACGTTATTATTGATACAATTGGCGATGTTCGCTTTGAAATTTCAGCCCGTTCATTTTATCAAGTAAACCCTGAGCAAACGGAAGTTCTATACAAGCAAGCATTAGACTACGCTGACCTGCAGGGTGATGAACGAGTAATTGATGCTTACTGTGGTATAGGCACCATTTCATTATTCCTTGCACAAAAAGCAAAGGCTGTTATGGGTGTTGAAATTGTCCCGCAAGCGATTGAAGATGCAAAACGCAATGCAGAATTAAATGGTTTAACGAATACGTATTTTGAGGCAGGGCCAGCAGAGGAAGTTATTCCACGTTGGTATAAGGAAGGCAACGAAGCGGATGTTTTAGTAGTCGACCCACCACGCAAAGGCTGCGATGAGGCGCTTCTAAAGACGATTTTAGAGCAACGTCCAAAGCGTGTTGTTTATGTGTCTTGTAATCCAGCTACACTAGCACGTGACCTTCGAATTTTGGAGGATGGGGGCTATCAAACACAGGAGATTCAACCTGTGGATATGTTCCCTCATTCGACGCATGTGGAGGTTGTTACGGAACTAACTCTAAAGGAGCGATCATAATGGACGCAGCAAAAAAATGGCTCTCTATCCCGAAAGATATCAGAGAAATGCTCGTGAAAAACGTATTTTGTGGCAATTGTGGTGTAACAGAAATTGTGAAGTACACGATACAAGAGGGAGAATATGCCCCTGTATTGAAGGGGAAATGCAAGACTTGTGGTAGGGATGTTGCTCGGGTGATTGATTAGTAAATGATAGAACTCTGAAAGGATGGAGTGAATATTCCATCCTTTTTGTGTAAGCATGGAAGGGTTTTGGTTGAATCTTATGCTTGAATAGAAGAGGTTACTTTTGATATATGTGACGAAAATTATACACCTCATAATTGGTATCAGAACATTATAATAGGCAGTTCAAGAACGTGGGTTTGATATCAAAGGGTTTATAATTCGATTGCTTTATGATAAATTAGCCGTTATCTTGAATTGCTTTTTTATGTTTTTGGAATAAAGTGTCCACTATTCGGGGTTCAGTTCAAAAATCTATGCCATCTGCTTTTTGTTTATAAACATACCATTCAGGACCGATTTTCGTTAAAATAAACATTGCTGATTTTTACAGATTATAAATGTCAAATTTATTTGTGTTTTATTAAGCATGATATAAGTGTAAAAGAAGTGGAACATTCGACGTTATATTGTTTGACCGAGAGTTTGAAGTTGTATCCATATTGAGAGGAATTGAGTTTGAAAATGATAGATAATTTTTGGCGTGATTTACCACGACCATTTTTTGTACTTGCACCAATGGAAGATGTGACGGATGTTGTTTTTCGTCACGTAGTAAGTGAAGCCGGTCGACCGGACGTATTTTTCACAGAGTTTACAAACTCGGATAGCTATTGTCATCCAGAGGGCATGAAAAGTGTGCGTGGCCGTTTGATTTTTACAGAAGATGAACAGCCGATGGTGGCACATATTTGGGGGGATAATCCCGAATATTTTCGTCAAATGAGTATTGGTATGGCGGAGCTAGGTTTTAAAGGCATCGATATTAATATGGGTTGTCCTGTACCGAATGTGGCATCGAGAGGGAAAGGTAGTGGCCTTATTCTGCGTCCAGACGTTGCAGCAGAGCTTATTCAAGCCGCAAAAGCGGGCGGACTGCCTGTCAGCGTGAAAACACGACTTGGCTTTAAAGAGGTAAATGAGTGGGAGGATTGGCTAACGCATATTTTAAAACAGGATATTGCGAACCTTTCTATTCATTTACGTACAAGAAAGGAAATGAGCCAAGTAGATGCGCATTGGGAGCTAATTCCGGAAATCAAAAAATTACGTGACCGTATCGCACCAAATACGCTAATAACGATTAATGGAGACATTCCTGACCGTCAAACGGGGCTGCAGCTTGCTGAGCAATATGGTATTGATGGCGTTATGATCGGGCGAGGTATTTTTAAAAATCCTTTTGCTTTTGAAAAAGAGCCAAAAGAGCATAGCAGTAAAGAGTACCTTGATCTTTTAAGATTGCAGCTTGATCTTCAAGATCAATATGCGGAAGCACTACCACGTTCAATCACAGGGCTTCATCGCTTTTTCAAAATTTATGTCAAAGGCTTCCGTGGAGCTGGTGAATTAAGAAATCAATTGATGAACACGAAATCAACAGATGAAGTGCGTGCATTACTTGATTACTTTGGAAAAGAATGGGACGGGGACAATTAGATCAGAATGTATTGGCGGAAATAGCAAAGAGGGGCAAAGAACCCCTCTTTTTTGTTGCCTAATTCAGTTGTGTATAGTATCTTATCTCTTCTTTATCCGTATAAAAGCCAACAGATTCGTATAGAGATAAGGCTGATTTATTTGTAGTAAAGGCCAGCTATGCGAGTTCCCCTTAATAAATTTGCCTTTTGATTTCATGTGTTAATTCGTAAAAAAAAACTGTGCACGTTATCCATATTATTGTGGACCACCCAATTGCAATATTTTTTTCCTCTAAACCAGCTTCAGAAAGTGATTTACTACTGTAGCTTTCTCCAATTACATAATGATCACTATTTTTATCTATTTCTCAATCGCCTTCTTTATTGATACTATTAATACATTAAATATTATAAAATGGTATTATATGTAACACATTGTTTATTGTTCCTAAGTATGATTCTTTAAAAAACTCTTACTCAAGATAGCTGTTATCTATTGCCTAAAAGGAGAGTCAACTATGTACAAACTTATGCTTATTGAAGACGATACTGAATTAAGTGCGCTTATTCAAGAGAACTTGGAGCGCTATAGGTATACTGTTGTACAGCCTGAAGACTTTTTGAATATAGAGGATGAGTTTACAAGAATTAAACCTGATTTAGTTTTATTGGATATTAATTTACCTTATTATGATGGCTATTATTTATGTAGGGCTTTTCGTAAGCAGTCGAATGTGCCAATTTTAATTATTTCTGCTCGTAATCAAGAGCTAGATCAGATTATGGCAATTGAACTTGGGGCTGATGACTATATTACGAAACCATTTACGTTTGACATGCTGCAATCGAAGGTGAAAGCGACGATTAGAAGAGTTTATGGAGAATATGCAGCAAATGGACAAAATCTTACGTGTGCTGGTCAGCTATGTATTGATGCCGATACACTTGTTTTAACTTTCCATGAGAAAAAGATTAACCTTAGCAAAAATGAATTTAAATTAATGAAAAAATTAATAGATAATAAAAATTCATTTGTTTCGAGAGAAGAGCTAATCGAGGAAGTGTGGGACTCGATTACATTCGTAGAGGATAATACATTAACGGTTAATATAACGAGAATAAAGCATATACTATCTGAATTAGGATTTGATGATGTGATTAAGAGCAAAAGAGGAGTAGGGTATATGTTTTACTATTCTAATTCTACGAGGGGTTCGCAATGTTAAAGCATATTTTAATAAAATTCTTAAAAGATAGGTTCCTACTAATCATGTTTTATTTAATAAATATGATTGGCGTTATGACCTTTTTTCATCTAAATGAACCGGCAAATGATGAAATTTTTTATCCATTATCGATAGGATTATTTTTATTGTCTGTGTATTTAGTAATTGATTGGCTTAACTACTATCAAACGAATAAAGCAATTGAGCTTATGTTAAGAGGGCAATTTGTCGAAATACAACCACATACAGAGGAACAAAAGGCTTTTTATCAATTGCTACAGAAAAATATAAGTGAACACACTCGAAAATACAATACAATGAAGGATCAGAAAAATGAAAGTCTATATTTTTTATCCCATTGGATGCACTTTTTAAAAACGCCTGTTTCTGTAATAGAACTGATCATTAGTAAAGAAAAAACAGAGGATGCTACTGTCCTTTTTGAAAAAATTCAGCGAGAAAACAAACGAATACATACTTCAATAGAGCAAGCGTTAACGATGGTGAGAATGGAAAGCTTTGAAACTGATTTGGACATAAATGCCGTTGATTTACTTACTACATTGAGAAAAGTCATTAATGAGCGAAAAAGGGAATGTATTTACCATTCTATATTTCCGGTCATTGAATTTGATGATGAAGAAGCCTGTGTAGTTACTGATGTAAAATGGAACGAAATTTTATTGGACCAGATTGTTTCCAATGCTATTAAATATTCTAGCTTAAAAAGCGGGAAGAAACAGCTTATTTTCAAAATTGAAAGTCTCGGGGAATACATCACATTATCTATTATTGATGAAGGGATAGGTATGCCTTCTTATGATGTCGATAGAGTATTTCAACCATTTTTTACAGGAGAAAACGGAAGAAAAATGCCCAATTCCACAGGTATCGGACTTTATATTAGTAAGAAAATAGCTGACAAGCTTGGGCAAACGATTACTATCCAATCTGAAATGTCGAGAGGTACAACTGTAACGATTCGATGGCAAGCGGCAGAAAATCATTTGTCTCAAGTATAGAGCGTAGAACCGAACCTTACAGAGTTGTAAGGTTTTTTTAGTGAATCAAATTTTTGTATATCCACTTGTGATTTAGAATGATATTTAATACCGATTTCCGTGGGAGGGAAGAACAATGGTTATTTTAGATGCGAGAAATATAGTTAAAATATACGGAGAATCACTAGAAGAAGGTTCCACTACAGCACTGGGAGGAATAAGCTTATCAATGAAGAAAGGTGAGTTTGTTGCCATTATGGGACCTTCCGGAAGTGGAAAAACAACATTACTTAACATATTAAGTGGGATTGATAAGCCAACCTCTGGTGAAGTTACAATCGAAGGCAAAGCTATAAGTGAAATGAGCGCTGATGAATTAGCTTTATTTCGCCGACAACAATTAGGATTCATCTTCCAAGAGTTTAACCTTTTAGATAGCTTAACGGTAAAAGAAAACATTATGTTGCCAATGATTCTGGAAAAGAAAGGCGCAGCTGAAATGGAGGAGAAGGTACAAAGCCTATCTAAGCTTTTTGGTATTGAGACGATCTTGAATAAATATCCCTATAACGTATCGGGTGGACAGGGGCAGCGTACGGCTGTTAGTAGAGCACTAGTTAACGAGCCTAGTATTATATTTGCCGATGAGCCAACAGGAAATTTGGATTCGAAAACATCAGAAGTAATTATGGAATGCTTTGAAAAGATCGTTCAAGAGCTTGAGGCAACCATTCTTCTTGTGACCCATGATGTCTTTGCAGCTAGCTATTGTCAAAAAGTAGTCTTTATAAAAGATGGTGTTATTCATTCTTACATTGTGAAAAAGGGCAATAAGAAAGAATTTCTCAATCAAATCATTGATAATCTAGCTGTCTTAGGGGGAAGAGCCCATGACATTTAAGCAAGTTGTATGGAAAATGGCAAAGGTGCATTATAAAAAATATCTTTTATACTTGGTCTGTAATAGTTTTGTCGTTATGTTTTTCTTTATGTTTTCTACCCTCTATTTCAATGAGCAAATCGAACAATTTAAAAAGTTGGAATCTCTGGATTATATGTTGAATGTACCAGGAATTGCCCTGATTGTCTTTACGATATTTTTCATTACATATGCACATGGTACTTTTATCAAAAGAAGAAAAAGCGAGTTTGGGCTATTCATAACGTTAGGGATGACCAATCGCGATATTAGCAAACTATTACTGTTAGAGAATGCCATTATTGCTTTACTTTCTATAGTTATCGGGCTTCTGTCAGGGGGCGTATTTTCGCGACTATTCTTTTTACTTCTCATGAATAGTGTAGGCTTAGAGGAAATTTCTTTTCAGTTAAATAGCAAGATGTTTTACTTTCCCATTATCACTTTCATCATCATCTACTTTTTTGCTATTGGTAAATCACTTTATCTTATTTTAAATCGAAATCTTATACAAAGCTTAAAAAGCAATAAGGTTACAGAATCAATTAAATTAAAAAGCCCTAAGTTTGGAGTGTTTGGACTTGTATTGATTATTGGATCAGTTCTGGGGCTTTTTATTACGTATGTTAGTCCACATGCGGGTGAATTTCTATATATTTGGTTTACCATAACGACTGTAGGATTATATCTTTGTCTTTCTCAGTTCATGAGTTTTTTTATAGAGCTAGCGAAACAAAATAATAAATTTTATTATCAACGATTATTGTTATTGACGAGTATAGACTATAAATTTAAGCAGCTTACCTCTATATTAATGCTGGTGACAATGATGATTATGATAACCATTTTGTACAGTACTATCATATTATCCACCTATATGTTAAATGAAAAGGAAGTGTTGAATCAAAATCCTTTTGATATAGCGTTTATCCAACCAGAAATGAAAGATAATTTGTCTATGAAAGAACTAGATTCAATCCTAGATGATAAAGATAATCCGGTTCAACAGCATATAGTGATTCCATTATATTCTTACTATGAGAAAACGTACGATGGTTGGTATAACCTTTATAACATAATGACAGTGGATCATTTTAATGCTTTAACTTCAAGAGAGGTAAAATTACAAGGGCGAGAATATCTTCACTATTTGAATGTAGAACCAGAGTATGCAGGGGATGAGAAGGAAGACATCAAAGAGTGGACAATCCCAAGTAGAGAAGGCAATATCACTTATTCACTAAAAAAATCTATTATTGAAAGTAATATTAATTCTTTTTTAGGTGTTTCCGATTTTATCATTGTCAGTAATTCCGAATTCGAGTTTCTTAAAGCGCATGTAAATGGTTTTGCAACGAATCTCCATTTAATTAATGTTGTCAACTGGAAAGAGACAACAAATGCTGTTAAGAGCTTAGAGGAAAGATATAATAATGAAAAGATCTCACCAATTGTAGATGTTAGAGGAGAAAATGTATCACAAGAGAACTCATTCAAAATTGTCTCTAAAATAGGGGGCCATTATCGTAATATCCATTCTAATGGTATGTTATTCTTTGTCATGACTTTTTTGAGTATTATCTTCTTTTTTGGTTCCTTTATTTTATTATATTTAAATCTTTTTTCAGAGATCGATAAAGAACAAGCGAAGTATCAAAAACTTTATAGTATAGGGATTACTGCGACAGAAGTAAAGCGAATGATATCAAGGGAGATAACAATCATATTCTTTATCCCAACACTAGCAGGCATGGGCTTAGCCTTTCTATATGTTATTGCTATGGCAAATGATGTTGGCGGTGTCATAAGGAATCCAGAAATACTATGGCAGTTCTTTGGCGTTTCAGGAATTTATCTTATCATTCAAATAGGATTTTATCTATATGCAAGGAGGAAGATGTTTTCCCATTTAACACAGGGAAAATGAAGTATAAATCATTTTATCGCTACTTTCTAAGTGCTAAGGTAATTTTTTCTACTATAAAACATTGCTTTTTCAATCATAATCTTATAGAATGTAGAACGATATAAATGAACGAAATAAATTTCCTTTAATACGGTCCAGAGAGGCTGAAAAGGGCTACGTGATATTTTTTAAGCTAACAATATCTTTGTTTTCTCATGCCCTTTTTGTCCCCTGTGACAGAAGGGCTTTTTATTTTGCGAATTAATACCCTCTTTTAAAGGGAGTCCCGTGAGGCTTCAAAAGAGAATGGAAAAGAATTGTGTAATCCATTCCCTCAAATAGGCTAAAAGAGATTTTTAACAATGAAAACTGGAGGAACGTAAGAATGGATTATCGTAAGAAAACAGTGGTAGCGTCAGTAGCTGGTTTAACATTGGAAGGAATGGACATTATGTTTATTTCCTTTGCGATGACAATGATTATTTCGGAATTTAACATTGATTTTGCAACGGGTGGACTGATTTCTTCCGTAACGAATATTGGTATGCTGTTGGGCGGCATAATTTTCGGGGTTTTAGCTGATAAGTATGGGCGGGTAAAAGTATTTACTTACACCATCTTGTTGTTTGCGCTTGGTACAGCTTTAACTGGATTAGCAACAAATATTGAACAAATTTATATTTATAGATTTATTGCAGGTCTTGGTGCAGGGGGCGAATACGGCATTGGTATGGCTCTTGTTGCTGAGGCTTGGCCGAAGAATAAGCAAGGAAGAGCCTCTTCATATGTTAGTGTAGGTGCTCAATACGGAGTTATTTTAGCAGCGTTACTAAGTGCCGTTATGCTTCCGACTTTAGGATGGAGGGCTTTATTCTTTGTTGGTGTGTTACCTGTCATTTTCGCATTTATTGTGCGAAAAAATCTTGAGGAATCACCTGAGTGGCTGGCTGCTCAGAAAAATAAAAGAATCGATAAGCAGCATGAAAAAGGTAAGCTGGCACAACTATTTGAAACGCCTCGAACATCAATGACGACAATATCACTAATCGTTATGGCAACTGTTCAAATTGCTGGTTACAATGGCTTAATGATTTGGTTGCCATCTATGCTGCAGCAATCTCAAGGTCTATCCGTTTCAAGCTCGGCACTTTGGACAATTAGTACAGCAGTTGGCATGATTATTGGGATGCTAACGTTTGGACGATTTATGGATCGATATGGCGCAAAGCGTGCATTCGGAATCTTTTTACTAGCCTCTGCATGTGCAGTGTTTCTATACTCCTATGCCACAGGAAGTGTTGCAATTTTATTAGGTGGTGCGATTGTCGGCTTCTTCTCAAACGGCATGTTCGCAGGGTATGGAGCTTTAATTAGTAGCTTCTATCCGGTGCAAATTCGAAGTACAGCTACAAATACGATTTTTAACTTCGGTAGAGCAATTGGAGGATTTTCACCGATCTTTGTCGGTTATATTCTTCAAAGTTATGATATGACAGTAGTTATGATCTACTTAGCTGCCTTATATTGCATTTCCTTTATCGTGATGCTAACTCTTAAAAAAGGGACCAGCGAGGCTTTACAACCGGTTGAAATTAAATAAATCAATTATGCCTCGGCATAATTGTAGCTGTCGCTTTGCTTTCGCTACAGAAAACATTTGTAGCTGTCGCTTTGCTTTCGCTACAGAAAACATTTGTAGCTGTCGCTTTGCTTTCGCTACAGAAAACATTTGTTGCTGTTTCTTTGCTTTCGCTACAGAAAACATTTGTAGCTGTCGCTTTGCTTTCGCTACAGAAAACATTTGTAGCTGTCGCTTTGCTTTTGCTACAGAAAACATTTGTAGCTGTCGCTTCGCTTTCGCACAGATAACAATGTGTTCGGAATCGATTTTGTGCTTAGGCCTGCATGACGCAGGTCAGTTAGCCGTTATCGCATGGATGCGATGATTTTAGGCTAACATCCTATGTGAACTCCTTTCCGATTCCGTGACATCCGCCGGAGGCTTTAGGCCAACATGATGTTGGTCACTCAGTCGTTGCCACAGAACGTGGCGTTCTTAGACTGAGTTCCTCTATTTCAGCGGATGTTTGGACACCCGCTGAAAGAAGTTAAAACATGAAAGAACGAATTCCAATTAAAAAAGGGATTCGTTCTTTTTAAATTTATTATTATAATAAACCTTTTGAACGTTTTTCAGCCATTTCTACGAGGCGTTTTGTTATTTCTCCTCCGACTGAACCGTTTGCACGAGAAGAGGCTTCTGGCCCTAATTGTACATTAAATTCTTGTGCGATTTCATATTTCAATTGATTAACAGCTTCATTTACACCAGGAACTAGAAGCTTATTTGAACTACGATTAGCCATTTATCTCACCTCCTTGTGATTAGAATGGTCGAGAGTTAGCTAATCATACATGTTAAAAAATAAAATGCACATTCTAAATACTATAGTAAAGTAACTTTTGGAAAGCTAACTAAAATTGTGAATGTCTCTGCTATAATAGAGTAATGCTTCAATTTCGAGGATATGATTGTTAGAAGCGCTTTTACAGTTAAAATGGAGGTTTTTTAAAATGACGAACAATGATATTTTAATTCGTTTAAGATATGCATTAGATATCAAAAATACAGATATGGTTAAAATATTTCAGCTAGGAGGCATGGATTTTACGAAGGAAGAAGTATTGAACATGCTTATAAAAGTTTATGATGAGGAAGAAGCACCAGAAGAATACATCAAATGTAATAATAAAATGGTAGAGGCATTTTTAAATGGATTTATTACATTTAAACGAGGTCCTCAAAAGCCTAAGCCTGGTGAGCCGGAAGGACCACTACCTGTTTCAGGAAAAGAGAGTCCTAATAATATGCTATTAAAGAAAGTGAAGATAGCGTTAGCCTTAACGAGTGACGAGATGCTCGATATTTTATATGATGGAGGCGTTAGCGTTTCGAAAGGCGAATTAGGTGCCATTTTAAGAAATCCAAGTCATCGTAACTATAAAGAATGTGGCGATCGCTTTGTGAGAAATTTTTTAAGAGGGCTGACAGATAAATATAGAGATTAAAAAACGTTCTCTCTAAATTGTCAAGAGTAAATCTTGATGAAGAGCTAATGGATTAATGATTAAAAAAGCACCTACAATTTTGTAGGTGCTTTTTTGATGAAGGGATTTGCACAAAAATCTATGTTTAGATAAAAATATTCTACAAAAAGCACTTTTTTCTTAGTTGAATGTTGTTGACAATTTGTGACCAAAATGTGTACAATGAAATTGACATAAAGTTGTCACAAAGAGGATAAATAAATGTTCACGAACAGAGGGGTGCTTTTATGTTTAGTTTAAACATTTTATTAGTTGCTATCGCATGTGTTACGATCCCACTTGTTGTTGCTTCAGTGATGTTAGATATTTTTTATGCAGAAAAGAAACAAGTTCGTTTTTCATTACGCCGTACATCTATGTGGTATTCCTGTATGTTTGCTTTATCATTCATACCGTCAGTCTTATTCATGACACTAACTAAATAACTATCTTTAATATGAATAATCATTTAGGGGTAATTGATTATTTAAAATTATAGTAACAGCTACAATATTGCGTTGTAGCTGTTTTTAAATTATTTCAGCGGGTGTCCAAACACCCGCTGGAATAGAGGAACTCAGTCTAAGAACGCCACGTCCTGTGGCAATTTATCTGTGCGAAAGCAACAAATGTTTTCTGTAGCGAAAGCAAAGCGACAGCTACAATTATGCCGAGGCATAATTGATATGCTTTGAAGAGAATTGTGGATAGGCCGAGAAAATTACGTAATAGTCTTCATTTCATACTAATAGTAAATAGTAAAAATTATGTGTATTTTAATCTGGTAACATTGACTACTTTTACCCAGTGTGTTAATTTGAGGAGGAAAAAGATGGGCAAATCTACTGAAAGGTAGAGACGCAAAGCTACAGGTCTAAGGTAATAAAAACTATGATGGCTGAGCTGCAAAGGAGTACTAGTTAAGTACATATATTGCTAGTTATATTCTTTGATGCCTATTTCTTTTGAAATAGGTTATTTTTTTTGCCAAAAATACGATAAAGGAGGAAGTAATAATCATGAAGTTGTTGAAAAATGTTTCATTAAAAAACAAACTTTTACTAACGGTTTCTATTATTGTTTTACTTCTAATTGCTATTATTACTACGCAAAGTATTAGAGAATTAAACAATCGAATGTCTGTTGATTTAGAGCAAGAGTTGAAAAGTGTTGGTGTATTGACAGCTATGAATCTTGATAGTGAGGTCATTAAAGATTTATTGACTGAAAAGGGAGAAACTAATGCTGAATTTAAGAACATTCAAAAGCAACTCGATAAGATTCAAGAAGAACAAGGAATTATGAGTTGGAGCTATATTTGGGATGTGAAGGATGCAGGTGGCGTTAACCCTATAGGCTATACTTCTAATTTGAACGACGTATATGAAGCGGGTGAAATCTTTACTGATTTAGCAGATGAACATGTAAAAACAGCTAAATTGGCAATTAAAAATAATAGCACTGAGGTAACTGATATTTTCGAAGATCCTTATGGTTCATGGCGAACTGTATTTAGCCCTATTAAAGATGACAATGGCAAGCTCATTGCGTTATTAGGTATTGATTATTCTGCGGACTACATAAATACCATCATTAAAACAAGTGTCGTAAAACAAATTGTTATAGCTGTTATTGGAATTTTAATTTTATTAGTTTTACTTTACATAATTATTGATCGTCTATTAAAACCACTTAAGAAAGTAGTAAATGCTGCAAATCAAGTAGCAAATGGGGAATTAATAAATGTAGATTTAGAAATAACGAAGGACGAAATCGGAAATTTATCTGAATCTATTAATACGATGGTTTCAAATTTACAACATATCATTTTAAATATTAGAAATACATCTGATAACGTTTCTTCTGCTGCTAATCAGCTAACTGTTAATGCAACAGAGACATATAACAGCGCAACAAATATTGCTCAAGACATGGGGGAAATCACGCAAAACGCTGAGGCTTCAATGGTTATGACTGAGGAAACAGCCGCTGCTATGGAGGAAACAGCAACAGGCATTCAGCAAATTGCTGACTCTGCTAATACAGCTGCTGAATCATCTATCTCTTCTTCTCAAGCTTCAGAACGTGGAAATCATGTTGTTCAGCAAGTCATTGCACAAATGGAGTTGATTAATGATTCTGTTGAACAAATAGGGACAACAATAAACGGATTACATATCAATACGAAAAAAATTAGCGATATCGTAAGCCTTATTACAGCAATAGCAGATCAAACAAACCTACTAGCTTTGAATGCGGCAATCGAAGCTGCTAGAGCAGGAGAGCATGGAAAAGGCTTCGCGGTTGTTGCTGACGAGGTTAGACGATTAGCGGAGCAATCATCACAATCTGCAACGGAAATATACAATTTAATTAGTACAATTCAAGCTGATTCAAACGCTTCTATTACTGTTATGGAAAAAGGAAAAGAAGATGTAAAGGCTGGTATGGTGTTTACAAATGAAGTAGGGGAAATCTTTAAAGAAATTCTCACGTCATCAGAAGAAGTTGCAAGTCAGATTCGCGAAATTTCGGCTGCGTCTCAACAAATTTCTGCTTCATCGGAGGAAGTAGCGGCATCTGTCAATAATATTAAACAATCTGCGGAACAGTCATCTGAATTCTCATCGAATGTGTCAAACGCAACGCAAGAGCAATTGACGACCATGCAAGAGGTGAAAGAGGCATCTTCTTCATTAGGAAAAACAGCAGAAGAATTGCAGGTACTTGTAACAAAATTCAAATTGGAGAATGATCAATGATGGAAATTAATTTTAAAGGAAAAAATGTACTAATTACAGGTTCAAGTAAAGGAATCGGCAAAGCCATTGCTTTAGGTTTTGCCGAGCAAGGAGCCAATGTATGCATCAATTATATTGGTGATGACAACGAGGCAGAAGAGGTTCGTGCACAAGCAGAAAAGTTTGGTGTACAGGCTATGAAATTTAATGCAGATGTATCGGATTCTCAGCAAGTTCAAGCTATGTATCAATCTATGGACAAACAGTTAGGCGCTATTGATATTCTTGTCAATAACGCTGGATTTGCACAGGCTTCAAGCATTACGGATTTAACAGATGAGCAGTGGGATAAAATGATTAAAGTTCATTTATACGGTTGCTTCTACAATTGCCGAGAAGCAGCAAAAAGAATGAAAGAACGAAACAAAGGAAAAATTATTAATATTTCTTCTGATATTGGTAGTTTAGGTTGTGAAGAATTTACGCATTATTCTGCTGCAAAGGGTGGCATTAATGCATTTACGAAGGCTTTGGCACGTGAGTTAGCGCCTTCGATATTAGTCAACGCAGTAGCTCCTAGTGGAACATTTACAGACATCCTAAAGGAATTTGGTGAAAATTATGTAGAGGAAGAGTCTGCTAAATATCCGTTAAAACGATTAGCTCAACCAGAAGAAATCGCAAAGAGTGTATTATTTTTAGCTTCAGAAAATGCGGATTTCTATACGGGTCAAATATTAACGCCTAATGGCGGAGTCGTTATGAACGGATAATGTGGAAAACTAAGGAGCAATACTATGTTAAATATAATCATCTTTAGCTTATACTTAATTTTTATTTATTACATTGGATATAAAGGATACAAACGAGTTAATACTGCGGAGGATTTAATTGTTGCAGGTTGGAGTATGCCTTTATCTGTTGTCACAGGAAGTCTAGTGGCGGCCTTATTAGCTGCCCCATTCTTTTTTGCGGCAGTAGGCTCAGGTTACACAAGTGGTGGCTTTGAAGGCTCAGCGACAATGGGCGGTTTAGGGACTTGTATGATTCTTGGAGCACTTATTTGGACGAAGCCATTACGTAGATTAAAAGGCTGGACATTAGCAGACTACTATGGATTACGATATGGCAGTAAAAAGCTAGGTGCATATACAGGCATCGTAATGGCGATTGCCTTCGGTGTCTTTAATGCAGCTGCGTTAACAGTTGGTGGCACGTATATTATTCAGCAGCTGTTGCAAATTGATTTCGTTCCGGCAGCAATACTTTTTGTATCATTAACTGCCCTATATTCTGTAATTGGTGGTTTATGGGCTGTAGCCTATACGGAAATTGTTCAGGGGGCACTGGCAGTAGCGGGTATAGTAGGGATTACAATTTTTATCTTATTCTATTATCCTGATGTAACATTTAACCCAGAGTGGTGGAATATTAGTGAACTCTTCAATAAGGCTGGAGCAGAGTTTTGGACACTATATCTTGTGTTAGCACTTGGTGATATTCCAGCAGTGGACTTAGGACAAAGGGTAGCCGCAGCGAAAAGTCCAAAAGTAGCACAGCGCAGTATGATTATAGCTGGGACAATTATTATTGCGATTAGCTGGATTCCGGGTATGTTAGGAGAAGCGTTTAAAACGATTTATCCTAATAGTACAAACCCAGAGACGTTAATGCTTGCCTTTGCTCAAGGATATTTCCCACCGTTATTAGCAGCCATCTTTTTAACAGCAATGGCAGCGATGGGAATGTCTACTGTAGCCGCGTGTTATGTTGCGACTTCGGGAATTATCACAAAAAACATTTATTTAGACTTTATTAATCGAAACCCAGATCCAAAAAAATTATTAAGATTTTCAAGACTTATTATTATTTTAAGCGCTTTGCTAGGCTTAGTTTTAGCGGTCAGCTTCCAGAAAGTAATTGATTTAGCATATTTGGCATGGGATATTGTCTTCGTGACGATTTTCTGGCCAATCGTTTTAGGACCGTTTTGGAAGCGAGTAAGTACACCTGCCGTGTGGACAAGTATATCTGTCGGGCTAGTCTATTACATTATTACATCTTTAACCTATGTACCAAGTCTTCATATCCAATCAGAAGGATTTTTAGGTTTGTTAAATGAGCTGTGGCAGGCACCTGTCTTCTCAGGCGTTGTGATCACAGGTATTACAATTGTTATCGTTAGTTTGCTTATTCCACCTTCACAACATGTTCTTGAGATGCATAAAATTGAAAAAGATAAGACTTTAGACAATGTTGGTAGTAAAGAGGAATTAATGGAACAATCAAATTGATAATTATTTATAAATAAAAATTTGGGAACATGAGAGCGTTGATTTTTAACGCCCTCGTGTTTTTTTATGCAGAAAACAGCACTCAAAAATGGCATTTTTAGCTTGTTTTAGCAAAAAAAATAAAGTACTTTTGTAATAGAGACATTTTACCAGGAGAATATTGTAAAATTTATTGTTACTAAAATTTTAAATTTTACAGTAAGTATTCACATAGGAAATAAAAAATAAGGAGTTCAACGATGAGAAGTAGCTTAAAAATTAAAATGTTAATGGTATTTTCAATTTTACTTGTTATTTCGTGTTTATTGATTAGCTTTTTTATTTATCGTTCGTCATTGGAACTAGTAAAAGAAACAGTTGGTCAGCAAAACGTAAATATGATTGATCAGGCAATCTCAAAGATAGATGTTAAAGGCTATCAAAGTATAGAGATTGGTGCAAAAAAAGATGACTATTATTATACGTTACAAAAAGAATTAAGCTCTGTTAAAGAGCTTCATAAAGTATCTAGTTTATATTCGATGACTCGGATAAAAAATGGTGAAGGATATGACTACTATTATATGGTGGATAGTGTTCCGAATGAGAATTCAACGATTGGCGATAAAGAGGAATCACCAGAATCGTATCCTAAAATGAAGCAAGTATTTGAAACAGGGCAAACACAATTTCAGCTATCAAATGATTCACAATACGGAGCGGTGCTTGCCATCTACGCGCCAATAAAAAATGAGGCAGGCGAAGTTGTAGGGTTAATAGGGGCAGATTTAGATGCCACAGAAGTTTATGCGGACATGAACGCTAATCAAATGAAAATTATATTGATTACGTTAATTATATTAATAGTAGGAATCTGCATTGTTTATTTCTTTACAGATTATTTAACGAAGCCGATAAGAAAATTAACATCACAAGTAAAACAAGTTGGCAATGGTGATTTAACTGTAAAAATAGAAACAGATCGAAAAGATGAAATTGGAGTTTTAACAAATGCATTCCAACAAATGGTGCTAGATTTACAAAATATTATCATTGGAATCAATTCTGGCTCTAAGCAGTTAATCGATACGACTAACGGAGTGGCAAAAAGTAGTGAAAAGGCAAATGAAGCGATTAGTCATATTTCAGCCTCCATCCAGGAAGTGTCAGCTGGGGCACATGCACAGTATAAAAGCTCAGAGGAAAGCTCAGCTACATTAGAGCAAATGTCAGAGGGCATTCAACAAATTGCCGAGGCTTCTTCAAAAGTATCCCAATTATCATCTCTTAGCTTACAAAACGTAGAGCTTGGAAATGGAAACATTGAAAAAGTGATTCATCAAATGAATATTATTAATGATTCCGTTCAATTATCCGCAAATGCAATTAAAAAACTAGAGAGTCAATCAAATGAAGTATCGCTTATTATCAATATGATTCGTGATATCGCTTCACAAACTAATCTACTTGCATTAAATGCTGCAATTGAAGCGGCTAGAGCTGGCGAATCTGGAAAAGGCTTTGCCGTAGTAGCTGAAGAAGTAAGAAAGCTTGCGGAGCAATCAGAAAAATCGGCGAATAGCATATCAAATTTGATTTCTAAAATAAGTGAGGATACGAGCTTAACGGTTCAAACGATGAATGTTGTAACAGAAAATGTAGAAGACGGTTTACAAGCTGTTGAAGAAGCTGGAAAATCATTTGAAAGTATTCTTCAATCTATTCAGGGCGTAGTATTTCATACAAAACAAGTTTCTGTAACCTCAGAAGAAATGTCCGCATTTTCTCAGGAGATTACAGCAGGAGTTATGGAAACAACGATGCTTGCTAATAAGGCTGCAAAGGCAACAGAAAGTGTTGTAGGGCGTACGATGGAACAAGAAAGCTACAATCAAGATATCCTCCATTCTATTTTAAAACTAAATAAAATGGCAGAAGAACTTGAAAAATCCGTTTCAAAGTTTGATGTAGATGTTAGAAACGCAGATAATTCCCATAGAAATTAAGAATGAAAAGATAATCGTTAGAATAAAATTTCTATTAGCATGGATGAAATAATCCTATCGATTATCTTTTTGAGGGTGGGATATAGATGAAAACCTTTTTTCTTATATTTCTAGGGATGATCTATTTATTACTAGCGAATTCAGTCGAAACGGCTATATTTAGTAAGGTCTATTTTTTAATTGGTTTAGGATTAGTAATAGTAGGAATTATTCGTTATATTAAAGAACGATATATCTATATCAATACATTAAATGAAATGAAAGAGGCAAGTGAGGAGGAGCTTATGGCTATCCCTCATACACATTGCATCATCTCACATGATTGTTTAAGTGCTTTATTATTAAATGAACCTACAAATACACTTTTCCTCGTAAGTAGAGAAGATTTAGAAGAAGATTTGATAAAAAAAGAAATTCCATTTAATAAAATATATGAAGTTGCTATAGTAGAGGACGAAATGTATATTGCAAGGACTAGCAATAACTTCATAAGTGGTTCATTATTGAGTGAAGAACTGGATATAGAAGAAGAGGAATTAGATGAAGAAGACCCTGAGTATAACACTGTATCTCAATTGACGTTGAAAATTGTAGCTGATTACTTATCTGACCCTATTCTAGAATATGCTTTTATGGATAACGGTGAGCCTATATCAAGAGAAGAGGATGAGTATCAAGAAGCGCTTGAGTTATGTGAGGAATGGTTTCAGAAGATCAGTGTTATTATCAAACGTTATGAGCTTGAAAGGGTACCAATTAGACATTGGCAATAAAATTGTAGAAAAAAGCTATCTCGAACGTAAAGTGTACCCTTTGTAAAGGACATTTTAAACGTAATGTCGAGATAGCTTTTTTTAACTTCTAGGAAAATCTAGAGTGATGATCAGGTATCGTCTCAAAGTGCTCGGGTGAGCCAGAAAAGTGATCAGGTATCGTCTCAAAGTGCTCGGGTGAACCAGAAAAGTGATCAGGTAACGTCTTAAAGTGATCGGGTAAGTCAGAGAAGTGATCAGGTATCGTCTCGAACTGCTCGGGTAAGTCAGAGAAGTGATCAGGTATCGTCTCGAACTGCTCGGGAAAGCCAGAGAAGTGATCCGTTATCGCCCCAAAGTGCTCGGGGTGCCAAAGAAATCTCTTTTACAGACCTTAAACGTTCACGTTCTCTAAATTAAAGTGTATTATGAATCCGAACCTTAAATTTTAAATTGCTGTAATTGGATATTTAGCTCTTCAGCCATACCAGCGAGTTGATTTGCACTCCTTGAAATTTCCTCCATAGTAGCGGCAGTTTCCTCTACAGTTGCTGTTGTTTGTTCTACGCCAGCCGCAGACTCTTGAGAAATAGAAGCCATTTCATCAACGGAGACATTGATAGACTCGGAATTTTGAGCAACTGTATTTAGATTGCTTGAAATGGTATTTATGTTAAGAATCATGTCCTCAACTGCTTCCGAAATTTGTTCAAATGTTTCATTTGTTTGATTAAGTTGTGTTGTTCCTCTTTTTACTTCCTCATAGCCGGATTGTAGGGCAGTTGTTACATTGCTAGTTTCACCTTGAATACGGTTGACGATTGTTGAAATATCAGTGACAGAGAATTGCACTTGTTCTGCAAGCTTCCGAACTTCATCGGCTACAACTGCAAAACCTTTACCGTGTTCTCCTGCACGAGCTGCTTCGATGGCAGCGTTTAAGGCAAGTAAATTTGTTTGATTTGAAATATCATCAATTACAGAAACAAGCTTGGAAATTTCAGCAGACTGCACATTTAAGCCTTCAACTTTTTTCACTGAATCTAAAACAATCTCATTAATAGCTGCCATTTGTTGTGTTGATTGCATCATTAAGCCTTTACCTGTAGTTGTTAGTTCTTGTACATGACTTGAATTCTCTTTTAATTCAATGCCTTCCTGTGTTGTTTCATGAATACTACGCTGGAAAGAAGCCATAGTTTCGGCTAAATCTCCTGCTGTAGATGCTTGCGTTTCTGTGCCAGAGGCTAGCTCCTGCATAGTCACGGTAATTTGTTCTGTACCTGATTGTACTTCATTAGAAGATTGGGCCAGCTCTTCGCTACTAGCTGCTACTGTTTCAGAAACAGCATGGATTGATCTTATCGTTTGCTTTAATTTTTCATTCAGATCATTTGCAGAAAGCATTAATTGACCAATCTCATCACGATGAGTTATTGGAAGTAGTTCATGTTGCAGATTACCATCCGCTAACTTGCTCATGCGCTTTGAGACAATCGTAATAGGCTTAGAAATATTGCCAGCAGTGACAATGGCGATTAGGATACCTGCGATTGCCAATACAATGCTAACAATCAGTCCAACTGTTTTATTGCTTAAACTTGTTGATACTACGTCATCTCCTATTTTAGTAATGGCATCTGAGCGTGTATTGGCTAATTCTTCATAACCAAAACGAACTTCAGTTACAAGATTATTGATAGCTGTTAAATTTTTTAATGCTAAATCTTTATCACCTTTTTTATAAACATCGAATACTTCGGTATTTACGCGATTGCTCCATGTACGTGCCATTTCTACTAGCGCCTCACGCTCAGGCGTATTTACGTATTTCTCCACAATACTATTGCTTTCCTCAGCAATTTGACGATATTCATTAAAAGTTTCTATGTATTTTTCATCACCAGATACAACATAACTTAAAGCTGCAGAGAGACGAACACTCATAGACATTGCTAAATTTTTACTTGCAGTTAAGACGATTAAATCTTCTTTCACTAAACCTTCTGCTTGTTTTTCCATCTTATTATTAGAAACGTAAGTATAGGTTGTAAAACAAACAACTAATACTAACAAAAGAAGAAATGCACTTAATATTCGAGCTTTAAGTGTTTTAAACTGAAAAATACCTTTCATCTTTCCCCACCCTTTGCTAATTTTCAATGGTATAAATTGTTATAGTACAAATATTATTTTATAACTAAATCGTTATATAAATAAGCCCTTTTAATGGAAAAGTGAAAAATAGTTTTTTAGTACAATAACATTTTGGTGTTAATGAAGTAGCTAGTTAAAAATATATGTCTTTAGTGCAATTATGGAGTTTTTTTATTAGCTTTATGTATTTTTTCCTACTTAATGAAAAAAGCACTTGCTGCAAAAGTGCACCAAGCGCTCTGAAATGTATCTTCATTCAGCACCTCTCACCTTGGAAGGTAGCGAGATGGAGGTAAGATTTCTTTTCAGTGGATGTCCAAACACCAACTGAATGAAGATAGCCTCCGGCGGATGTCACGGATTTTAAAAGGGATGAATTGTGTGAGCACAATTTAAAATCCGGACACAATTTCGCCAAGGCGTAATTGATTATTGTTTCGCTTTTTTAGCAATTCGTTCCCATTGTAGTAATGATGGATATGGATCAAATGCCCATTCTGTACGTCCATTGAACTTATATATACCGTAGTGAAGATGAGGAGGGAATTTTCCGGACGTCCCTTCTTTACCGTAGCCAGAGCTACCAACATAACCGAGAACAGTTCCAGGTTCGACAAGGTCTCCTACTTTAATCTTTTTATTATAACTACCAAGATGGGCATAATAATGATATGAATTATGATTATCTCGAATTCCTATGCGCCAACCACCAAATTGGTTCCAGCCCTTTATTTCCACTACTCCATAAGAGGTAGAAACCACTGGAGTACTATAGCTAGCGAAAATATCTGTTCCTTCATGAATACGGCGTCCACCCCAGCCCCTATTAGCACCCCATGTACTCCGATAGCTGTAATCGTAATTGGTAGGAATTGGGAATGTGTGGGCATCGAGTTCAGTTGTTTTGAAATGACTATACATTTTGGAAATGGTGGAGATTTGATTTACGGCCTGTTCACTTCCGTAATATTCCCATAAAGCTAATTTAAAGTCCTCATCAGTTGTTCCAAATTTACTTAAAAAAGTAGCCATGGAGAATATGATATCGACATCATCCTTAGGACTAGCAACTCCATCACCATTGCCATCTAGCCCCATTCCGCCAAAGTAACTAATTGTATCTGGGCGAGTATCATCTCTTACAGGATTTAAAGCACCTGACCAATATTCATCAGAAAATTGAATGGCAATGATACCATCGCGTTTCGGAATATCTTTACGAACTGATTGCAAATTGCGTTCATATTGGTCAATGGCCGCTAAGAAATGCCACGGAATGAATAATTCGTCAAATTGTACGTAATAAGCCATACGTTTCTGAACAATTTCTTCTTGGGTGGGTTCTTCTTTTGCAAAAGCAACAGCGGGGAGAGTAAAGCTCCATAAAAACATCCATGATAAAAGGAATATAAAATGGCGATTCAATAATGGACCTCCTTTCTAACGTTAGAATAACCGAATTTTTTATCTTCATTCAGCACAAAACGAAGCGGTAGAAATGAGCAATTTTTTGTGATGAAAACGGGCTCATAGGTAGGGTTGATTTCCGTTCCGACTGGGCGCTTTGTTGCTGCCACTTCGCTTTCGCACAGAGCAAAGCTTCCTGGGGGCGTCGGGGCAACAAATGTTTTCTGTGACGCTAATCCCCAAGGAGTCGCCCAGTCTCCACTTCAATCAACTTATTCTCAAGGAGTATCTTTTAACAAATGTCATCCTAACTTTGGTGATGAAACAATAAAACGTCAGGTGAAACAAGTAAGTTTAAAACATTCTTTTTGTTTGACTTTGAATTCCTTTATTCTGTAGGAAGAAAATTATTGTCAATAAGAAGAAACTTCGACAAAGAAAAAGTATTGGGTATCATAATGTCATTTCCTTCATACTATGTTATAAATCAAGCCCTGAATGGAGGGAAGGCTATCAACATTTTAGATAAAGTGAAAAGCTATCGCGAAGAAGAAAATCAACTGAAGTGGGAAGGTACATTTGCAGATTACTTAAACATCATCAAGGAAAGACCTGAAGTTGCTCAAACAGCCCATTCACGCGTCTACAATATGATCAAAAATAGTGGTGTAGAGGAACGCGATGGGCAAAAAATGTATGAATTTTTTGGGCAAGAAATTTTTGGGCTTGAAACAGCAATTGAAAGACTGGTGGAGGAATATTTCCATCCAGCAGCACGAAGATTGGATGTTAGGAAACGTATTTTGTTATTAATGGGACCAGTAAGTGGTGGTAAATCAACAATAGTGACCTTGTTGAAACGCGGACTTGAGCAATTTTCGCGAACAGATGAAGGCGCAGTTTTCGCAATTAAGGGATGTCCAATGCATGAGGATCCTCTACATTTAATTCCACATCATTTGCGTAATGATTTTTATGAGGAGTATGGTATACGAATTGAAGGAAGTTTATCGCCTTTAAATACGATGCGTCTTGAAAAGGAGTATGATGGACGTATTGAAAATGTGATGATTGAACGTATTACTTTTTCTGAAGACAAACGCGTGGGCATAGGAACATTTACGCCATCAGATCCAAAATCACAGGATATTGCTGATTTAACAGGTAGTATTGATTTCTCCACAATCGGAGAATTTGGTTCAGAATCTGACCCTCGTGCATATCGTTTTGACGGTGAGCTAAATAAGGCAAACAGGGGTATGATGGAATTCCAAGAAATGTTAAAGCTTGATGAAAAATTCTTATGGAATCTTTTGTCGTTAACGCAGGAAGGTAATTTTAAGGCAGGTCGATTTGCATTAATTAGTGCAGATGAGTTAATTGTTGCGCATACGAACGAAACGGAGTATCGTTCATTTATTTCAAATAAAAAGAATGAGGCGTTACATTCGCGTATTATTGTCATGCCGATTCCGTATAACTTAAAAGTTAGTCAGGAAGAATTGATTTACGAAAAAATGATTAAAGAAAGCGATATGGCACATGTTCATATTGCGCCACATGCATTGAAGGCCGCAGCAATCTTTTCGGTTCTAACAAGATTGGAAGTACCGAAAAAACAAGGTGTGGATCTTATAAAAAAAATGCGACTGTACGACGGAGAAAATGTGGAGGGATTTAATTCCGTTGACTTAGAGGAGCTGAAAAAAGAGTTTCCGAATGAAGGCATGAACGGTATTGATCCACGGTATATTATTAATCGTATTTCTTCTGCTATTATTCGAAAAGAGGTACCATCTATTAATGCGTTAGATGTTCTGCGTTCACTAAAGGATGGACTTGACCAACATGCTTCAATTTCTCAGGAAGATCGAGAAAAATATATAAACTATATTGCAGTTGCTCGAAGAGAATATGATGATATTGCCAAGAATGAAGTGCAAAAAGCTTTCGTTTATTCGTATGAAGAGTCTGCAAAAACATTAATGAATAATTATCTTGATAATGTAGAAGCGTTTTGTAATAAAAATAAAATTTTCGATCCATTGACTGGTGAAGAAATGAATCCAGATGAAAAATTAATGCGCTCTATTGAGGAGCAAATTGGCATTTCGGAAAATGCGAAAAAAGCATTCCGTGAGGAGATATTAATTCGTATTTCTGCTTATGCTCGAAAAGGTAAGCGTTTTGACTATAATTCTCATGAAAGATTACGAGAAGCCATACAGAAGAAACTATTTGCGGATCTTAAGGATGTCGTAAAAATTACAACATCCTCAAAAATGCCGGATGAATCACAGCTGAAGAAGATTAATGAGGTTGTAGCAAGACTTGTCGATGAACATGGCTATAATACAACATCTGCTAATGAATTATTGCAGTATGTAGGTAGTCTGTTAAATCGTTAGTGACTTTGACCTATTCAGTGGAAACTATAAGACTATTGATAGGAGTGAATAGGAGTGTCCCATTTTAGGGCACTCCTTTTATCTTCATTCACTTATTTTTTACCGTAAGTGAAGTAACCACGAAGTGTAATTGATTTCTCTAAAAAAGTTCAAGAAAACGAATCACTAGCATAGTATAGAAAAAGCGAATTTGATAGATGGGTGAGGATAAAAATGACTGAAAACGAAAATAAACGCTTTGCCATTTCTCAGGAAAATTGGTCCCTCCATCGTAAAGGGCACCAGGACCAGCAACGGCATATGGAAAAAGTAAAAGATGCTATTAAGAATAATTTACCCGATTTAGTTAGTGAAGAAAGCATTGTTATGTCCAATGGTCGTGAGGTTATTAAAATTCCTATACGTTCACTTGATGAATATAAAATTCGATATAACTATGATAACTCCAAGCATGTTGGGCAAGGGCAAGGGGACAGTAATGTAGGTGATGTGGTTGCGCGTGATGCCAGCAAAGGCAATCAGGCCAATGGTAAAGGAAAAGAAGCTGGTGACAAGCCAGGCCAGGATTATTATGAAGCTGAAGTAAGCATTGAAGAGATTCAAAATGTGTTATTTCACGAGCTTGAGCTACCAAACCTACAGCAGAAAGAAAAAGCGGATATTAAAACGGAAAAAATTGAGTTTAACGATATTCGGAAAAAAGGTTTAATGGGAAATGTCGATAAAAAGCGCACAATCCTCAATGCGATAAAGCGTAATGCGATGAAAGGAAAACCAGAAATTACGCCGATTCATAATGATGATCTGCGATTTAAAACGTGGGATGAAGTGGATAAACCTGAATCGAAGGCAGTGGTCCTTGCCATGATGGATACAAGTGGCTCGATGGGCTCTTTCGAAAAATATTGCGCTAGGAGTTTCTTCTTTTGGATGACAAAATTTTTGCGCTCCAAGTATGAAACCGTGGAAATTGAGTTTATTGCTCATCATACAGAGGCAAAAGTAGTGACAGAAGAAGAATTTTTCACGAAGGGAGAAAGTGGAGGAACGATTTGTTCATCTGCCTATATAAAGGCATTGGAACTAATTCGGGAAAAGTATAGTCCTTCTCGCTACAATATTTATCCAGTACATTTTTCAGATGGTGAAAATATATCAATGGATAATGAAAAGTGCTTGAAGCTAGTGGGAGAGTTAATGGATGTATCGAGCATGTTTGGATATGGTGAAGTCAATCAGCATAACCGCTTTTCTACACTTATGTACACATACAAAAAAGTAGATGACCCTAAGTTTAGATATCATATTTTGAGAAAAAAAGGCGATGTCTACGATGCCTTAAAGAGCTTTTTCAAAAAAAGTGAATCTTAAATCATGTTCAAAGGAGGGGACGAAAAAGTGGAGAAGAAAGAGCTTGAACGAGCGATTGATGAAATTACAGAAATTGCCTCAAGCTTTGGCTTAGATTTCTTTCCAATGCGCTATGAAATTTGTCCGGCAGATATTATTTATACATTTGGCGCATATGGTATGCCTACTCGATTTTCGCATTGGAGCTTCGGTAAACAGTTCCATAAAATGAAGCTTCAATATGATTTAGGGCTAAGTCAAATCTATGAGCTAGTGATTAACTCAAACCCATGCTATGCATTTTTACTTGATACAAATACGTTAACACAAAATAAATTAATTATTGCGCATGTATTGGCGCACTGCGATTTCTTTAAAAATAATGCACGATTCTCCAATACTAGAAGAGATATGGTGGAGAGTATGACTGCAACAGCTGAACGAATAGCTGGCTATGAAAGAGAATATGGAAAGGATGAGGTCGAACAGTTTTTAGATGCGGTTTTAGCGATTCAGGAGCATATCGATCCATCCCTTTTACGACCAAAATTGCCTTGGAATACAGAAGATGAACTTGAAGAGGAAATTACTCAAGTAAAATCACCATATGATGATCTATGGCGTTTAGATGATAAGGAAAAAGAGTATAAATCGGTAAGGCGAAAAATAAAGCACTTCCCACCAAAGCCAGAAAAAGATATATTGCTATTTTTAGAGGAACATAGTCGAGAGCTTGAGGACTGGCAGCGAGATATATTAACAATGATGCGTGAGGAAATGCTTTATTTTTGGCCACAATTAGAGACAAAAATTATGAATGAGGGCTGGGCTTCCTATTGGCATCAACGTATAATGCGGGAGCTTAAGCTAACATCAGCGGAAACGATTGAATTTGCGAAGTTAAATGCAGGTGTTGTGCAGCCTTCAAAGACATCCATTAATCCTTATTACCTTGGTGTGAAAATATTTGAGGACATTGAAGAGCGCTATAATCAGCCAACGGAAGAGATGAGGAAGCTAGGTGTACAACCGAATTCTGGGCGGGAGAAAATGTTTGAGGTTAGAGAGATAGAGTCAGATATATCCTTTATCCGCAATTATTTAACGAAGGATTTAGCAAAGCGAGAGGATCTTTATTTGTTCCAGAAAAAGGGCAATGAATACCGTATTACAGATAAGGATTATGAAATGGTACGAGATCAGCTCGTATCGATGCGTGTAAACGGTGGATTCCCATATATCGTTGTTAAAAATGGGGATTACCTTCGCAACGGAGAGCTCTATTTAGTGCATGGCTATGAGGGAATGGAGCTCGATCCACGCTATTTAGAAAACGTTTTGCCATATATTTATCAGCTATGGGGTCGTCCAGTTCATGTAGAAACATATGTGGATGGAAAGCCAATGCTGTATTCATATGATGGTACAAAAAATTATAAACGCAATGTGTGAGGCGTGATTCCTTGGTGGATAACAAAACAAAAAACTTCTATCTGATGGTATGGAATATTTTTGCAGATAGAAGTTTTTTTGAGTATCAACTAAATCAGGCGTATTGATTAGGAAAATATAGGTTTATTATTGGCTGATAAAAGGATTTTATTGATATTTTGCTAATGTACGTCCATTTTTACTGATTGTAGCGTAGGGCTACTCGACGCTCGCCCGCAGGAAGCCTTGCTCTGCGCGAAAGCGAAGCGTCAGCGACAAATGTTTTCTGTAGCGAAAGCAAAGCGTCAGCGACAAAGCGAGTAGCCCGTAGCGGAAATCAGAGCCTTCTAATTAATTAGAATGGATAAAAATGGTTAATAAACACACTTGCAACTAAAATTTTATTATTCGTTTTTATCTTCATCTAACAATGGAGAGGACTCATTTTCATCTTCACTACTTTCACTATGATTCGAAGATGAATGGATATCGCTGTCGATTACTCTGCTGTCTCTTACTTTTATTCCTTGTTGTCCGCCAGCCTCATCATTATCGTCACCAGCAATACCGCTTCTGCCGTTTCCATCGGCGAATTGGGAGTTTACATTTCTAGTACTGCCGTTTATGGCATTTTGACCGCCTTGGTTGGCATTAGTACCTACATCTTTATTTATCTTCATTCAGGAGAAAATTCCCACCTATGAAGATGGTGAGATGAATGCGGATGTGATTCCTTTTCAATGGATGTTCAAACACCTACTGAATGAAGATAAAGCCTCCGGCGGATGTCACGGATTTTCAAAGGAATGAATTGTGCGGGCACAATTCAAAATCCGGACGCAATTACGCCAAGGCGGAATTGATTGGTCCCCCACCTTCAGTCCTTTGTTCAAAATGGATTTCTTTATTGCCAATATTAATAGTAAGATTGATGGTAATATGATTTTTAGATGGATCCTTTGAATGTTCATTATCAGGCATAATTTTCACCTCCTTCATTTTAGCATTACTATTAAGTTATTAATCTTTCTCAAGCTTACTTGTTCATGTAGCCCTAAGATGTATAAATAATACGAGGGGAAGGAGACTGAAAAACTGTTCCTTATCGTAAAATTTGTTAAAATGAATAGGATTTGAATATAAGAAGAACTGGAACGGTGAATCAACGTTGAGAACATTTAAAAAGGTTTATATAGAAATAACGAGTGTCTGTAATTTAGCTTGTAGCTTTTGTCCTCCAACTGCTCGTACAAAGGGACTTATTAAAGTGGAACAATTTAATAAAATATTGGATGAAATACGTCCTCATACGAAATATATTTATTTGCATGTAAAAGGGGAGCCGCTATTACACCCACGTATTGATCAGCTGCTTGACGCAGCGCATGAGAAAGGTTTTAAAGTTAATATTACAACGAACGGTACACTGATTAAAAAGAATCATGAAAAGATACTAGGGAAACCAGCTTTACGCCAAATCAATTTTTCTTTGCATAGTTTCGACGGTCATGAGGGATCGGAAAATCGTGAGAAATATTTAGGAGATATTTTGGATTTTGTGCGTGCTTCGAAAGAGTATAATACAATTATTTCATATCGTTTATGGAATTTACAAAGGGATCATGTAACGGATATTGCGGCACGAAGAAATCGTGAAACGCTCGAAATTCTAGAAAATGAATATAATCTTGATTATCGCATCGAAGAAAAAGTGCAACCTGGTAAAGGTGTAAAAATCGCTAATAATATTTATTTAAATCAAGATCATGAATTTAAGTGGCCAAGCTTACTGGAGCCTGAGGATGAAGGAAAAGGCTTTTGCCATGCCCTCCGAGGCCAAGCTGCTATTTTAGTAGATGGTACAGTAGTGCCGTGCTGTCTAGATGGTGAGGGCGTTATTAATTTGGGGAATGTGAACGAGAAATCCTTCACAGACATTGTTCAAGGTGAACGTGCAAATAATATTGTCGACGGATTTTCACGTAGAGAAGCAGTCGAAGAGCTATGTAGAAAATGTGGCTATCGTCAAAAGTTTGGAATGTAAAAGACAAATCCATTTGGTTTTAGACTAAATGGATTTTTTATATGGATAAAATATGGGATACCCGCATGGTAAAGCAAAAAGGGAGGTATAAGTAATTATGATTATGACTATCTATGAGCAAATTAAAGAAGTACTGGCGGATAAACAGAATCAAATGGTGACACCTGCAGAAGTGAAAGAAGAGCTACAAAGGAAATTTAATACCAATCCAGGAAGTGTCATTTTATCGGACTATTGTTACAATCGCTATAACAAAGGGATTCTTTTCCAAAAACATTTATTTCAATACATTACAAAAAGCACTTACAAATACATAGGGGAAAATTTCGCATATACGGGTCTTATATTTCACAAGCCACAAAAACAGAGTGGTGAGCAAATCGTAGGAGAATGGCGAAACGGTGTAAAAGTACTTTATGACGAACCTATAAATACAACGGAGTCATTAAATATTGTTAGTACTAATCAAATCGTTAAATTATACGAGGATTATAATGAGATATTAAAGTATGAAATGAGCCTACTTGGCTGCAAACCTACAGAATTACGTCATTTAATTGGCCGAATTGGAGAGTTTTTATGTGCAATCATTACAAAAGGAAGTCTTTCTAGACAGACGAATCAGCATGGATTTGATGTCATCAGTAACGGGAAAAGAATAAGTGTGAAAACGACAGCACAAAGTACAGGTTTTATTACGTTAAATCAAAATACATTTAACGAATTTGATGAAGTCTTCGTTGTACAATATAGTAATGATGATTTTAATATTATTTACTTCGGGCCAAAGGAGCCAATACAAAATATTGCTAGAAAATATGAAAATAAATACGAGGTGGATATTAGTCGCATTAAAGCAGTGTATCAAGAGTTTTCAAAAAATAATTGTAGCTAGCCGTCAAAACAGCTCCAACGTCATTGACTATTGGAGCTGTTTTTCTTTGATTGTGAATCAATAGTATCTAAAAAATCCTTCGTAATGCGTACTACGTATTTTACCTCGTCTAAATTGCGCTCCCTTAATACTGATCGATGTATGTCAAGCACAAGGTTCTTTTCTTCAATATCAGTAACACCAGATAATTTTTGAAAATTAAAAAGCTCCTCAGGGGCAATATCTAATGCTTTCATCAGCGTTTCTAAAGTGCTTAAAGTGATATTAGATTGCCCGTGTTCAATGTTTGAGATTCGTCCTTTACTAAAACCTAGTTTCCCCGTTTTTTCTGCTACTTCTTCCTGACTAAGCCCCTTGGAAACCCTAATAATACGGAGTTGTTCGCCTACTAGCTTTAAAAAGTCTGACATATGATTCACCTCTATGTAAAAAGCTAGTGAAAAACATTGAAAATGCCTATACCATTATAGTGGTATAATAGATATAATGTTACATTAAAATGGTACAATGATTGGTAGTAAGTATTTATTGAGAAAAAAGACTTATGCAAAATAGTGTTGATGATTCCAGTAGCTTGTTTTAGGGTATAGCTAATTAAGTTAAGGATTGGAGGATTCAGGCATGGTAAAACGTTATCGATTAGATGAGGTTGCTATAATAAAAGAGGGGAAAATAGTACCGAGGAAAAAGTATTTTACGAACGTCGGAGTACCCCTAATTACAGCAGAAGATTTAAAAAAGTTAATGCTAAATGGTGATATTGAACAATTACCAAAAGTTAATATTACATTTAAAAAACATTTTGAGTGTGCACCAGTACCAGCTAAAACCATCATTCTTACTAAAGCTAACTTGAAGGACAAAAATAAATATATTTATCAAAGTGAAACTGAAATATGTATTGCAAATGATATCGTCGCTATTATTCCAAATGAAACAATTATTTTAAGTGATTATTTATTACACTTTCTCAAATGGTATCAAATTAATAAAGAATGGCATCATTTGTACCATATACCCATTGATATTCCGATGATAGATATCCAACACAGAAAGGTACAAATTTTAAATAAGATTCAGCTTTTATTAAAAAATAAAGAGTCTTTGATGACAGCAGTAGAGGGGTTACCACAGCATTTTGACAATTTTTCAATGCAAATAGAAAATCACTCCAATAGTTTACATCATGGATTTAATCAGGCTCAGCATATTTACAATATTATGCTACACAAAATTTTCAAAGGTGGGCTTAAATAAAATTGCATAATCCATAAACAGTTCTTCATCCTCACTGGAATCGGATAATATAAATTTAGTCGGTGTAAAGGAAAAAAACCTCACACCGACTTTTTTAAATTTCGATAATTATAGGTAAAATCATTGGTTTTCTTTTTGTTTGTGAAAATAGATATTGACCGACAGCTCTTTTGATTTCTCTTCTTAAGACATGTATTTGCTGCTTACTTTCTTCCTGAAGCTCATTTACCGTTTCTTTGACGAGACTATTTACTTTAGTTAAAAGCTCCTCAAAGTTTTTGGCATAAACATAGCCTCGCGAAATTGTATCTGGTTCTGAAATAAAGGTACCATCTACCTTATTAAGCGTTATAACGATAACAAGCATACCGTCTTCTGAAAGCTGTTTGTGATCTCGTAAGACAACTCCTTCGACTTCACCGATACCAATACCATCGACATACGTATCACCTGAAGGGATTTTACGTGTTTGCCTAGCCATTGAATTTTCAATATCAACAACATCTCCATTTTTCATAATAAACGTATGCCCTCTTTTGACACCAACGGACTCAGCTAGCAAACGATGCTGATGTAACATACGGAATTCACCATGAATCGGAATGAAAAACTTAGGCTTCATTAGTGTAAGCATTAGTTTTAAATCTTCCTGATAGCCATGACCTGAAACGTGCATACCTGTATGACTAGCGGAACCATAGATAACATTTGCACCTAACTGGAACAAATTATCAACGATCCGTGAAACACCCTTCTCATTCCCTGGAATAGGGGATGAAGCTAAAATAACTGTGTCATCAGGTAAAATTTTTACTTCGCGATGATTTCCACTTGCTAAGCGAGAGAGTGCAGCTAATGGCTCACCCTGACTACCCGTACATAGAACAACAACTTCTTCAGGTGGAAAATATTTCACCTCACGTGCATCAATTAACAGATCCTCTGGAACGTTTAAATAGCCTCGCTCAAGTGCAACATCTACAACATTCACCATACTACGGCCAAGTAATGCAAGCTTTCTATTTACAGTAATCGCTGCATTTACAATTTGCTGTATGCGATTAACATTAGAAGCGAAAGTAGAGATAACGATTTTACGCTCGGCATGTAAAAATGCATCTTCGATATGATTACCGACAAGCTTCTCTGAAGGAGTTAACCCAGGTCGTTCGGCATTCGTACTTTCAGAAATCAGTACTAGTACGCCTTCTGAACCTATCTCAGACATCTTATGAATATCTGCAAACTGATTATTGACAGGCGTTAAATCAAATTTAAAATCGCCAGTGTGTACTACATTTCCTTCAGGTGTATTAATAACGATTCCTAAGCAATCAGGTATACTATGGTTTGTTCTAAAGAAACTAACATCAACTTGTCCGAAATTTAATGATGAATCGGAATGAATTTCTATTAATTTTGTCTCTCTTAAAAGCTTATGCTCTTTTAGCTTTAGCTCGATTAACCCAAGAGTAAAACGTGTCGCATAAATAGGGACATTTATTTTTTTTAGCAGATAAGGAATACCACCGATATGATCCTCATGTCCATGTGTCACAATTAATCCTTTGATTTTACCTTTATTTTCTAGCAGGTACGTAATATCAGGAATTATTAAATCGATACCAAGTAAGCTTTCGTCAGGAAACTTAGCACCACAGTCGATAATTAAAATATCATTCCCATACTGTACTACATACATATTTTTGCCAATCTCATTAATGCCACCTAAGGCGAAAATCGATAATGTATTGTCTTTTGTGGACAAGCATATTCCCTCCTAATTTTTCAGTTAATTTGCATGTGCCTTTAATGAAATTTTGTTTCGTTGCTTCAGCATTATGTAGTATAGCTTTAAGCGTTTCATCCTATACGAAAAGACAATTTGAGGTTAAGCATTAATATTAGATTTTCAAGAAGAATAGAATAGAGGAACGTATAGAAATAAAGGGGATGTGACTGGTTGTCTAATTACTTACAGCATGCGATGTTTGAACATAAGTTTTGGCTAAGGATACTAAAAGATCATTCTCAATTTATTCATGATTCATTGTATCCATCGGAAACAGAGGATATTAAAAGAGCGAGTTCATTTATTCATCAATTTTCTCAACTTCTTGCCTATGTTAATTCGATAGATGCCAATAATGCGGTTTCCTTCTCACTTACAGTCGATGAAGCTGTAGAACAACTAAAGCAATTTAAATTTTATTTGCTTAGAAAGCAATTAACGGGAAATGTTAATATTCATCTACCACCTACCTTTATTAATCATATGGTGAATGAACTAGAGGAGTATCAAAATGTACTTAGCTATTTGAAGAAGGGGGAAGTCCCACCAATCTTTCATGAGCTGCATCATCACTTACTCTGGCTATTAGATGCATCAGGACATGCAGGTATCATTCATGACGATCTGGATGGTGTAGAAAGAAGGTTGAGGCAAAAAAGTACTATCTTTGCCCAACATTTTGAAGAATTTTATTTAAAAGCAGTGGAGCTTACAGGATATTTGCGTTCAAATATAGACTCATTCCCCGCATTAACTCGCTTTAATCATGATGTGGATATAGAAATGGGATTATTCAAAACTTTTTTACGGGAGTTAGAGGAGATGGAGTTAAGTGCAGAAGTATTAGGAACATTTACAGCTCTGATGGCGGATCATATGCTAAGAGAGGAGCAATACTATTTATCGAAGCTTGCACAATCTAGAGGTGAAGGTTAGTTACACTAAAGTGGTCTCTTCAGCAAAGCGAGAGGTTGATTTCCGTTCCTACTGAGCGCTTTGCCGCTGACGCTTCGCTTTCGCGCAGAGCAGAGCTTCCTGGGGGTGTCAGATGAGCCGCTTCGCTTCGCTGCAGGGTCTCGGGCCAACACGATGTTGGTCACGAAGGCGTTATCACAGGACGTGATGGTTTTAGCCTTCGTTCCTCTATCGCTAATCCCCAAGGAGTCGCCCAGCCTCCACTCCAATCAACCACTTCATATAGCATGTTCTGGTATGTGGCCATAGCGTTCACTTTTGAAATGTAGGTATAAATAGTGATGGCAATCTGAGGTTTTCAGGTTGCCTTTTTTATTCCGATAAATCAGCATAATGTATCGATAAAATTGGAAAGCATTCCGATAAAATCTTAGGAATGTTTTTAGTCTGAATTTTAATGATTGTAAGCGCCTAACTTAAATGAGTAGAGGTATAAAACGAAAGTTCAAGAGTGGGAGGCTACTCGACTTCACTCACGTTGTTGATTTTTAAGGATAAATAAAAACGCCGGTACCGATTGGCACAATGCTTGCAAGCTCTTCGACATCCTTATTATGCATACGAATACAGCCACGTGAAACTGCATGACCGATAGAGCTAGGATTATTAGTCCCATGAATTCCATAATGCTCTTTAGATAAACTCATCCACATTGTCCCAAACGGACCACCGGGATTTGGATCCTTATTAATGATTATAAAATTGCCAGTAGGTGTACCATGTAGCATTCTACCAACTGCAATGGGGTATTGCTTTTGAAGAATATTATCCTTATATAAACGTAGCCATCGATTTTCAGTAGAAATATCTATTCTATAAGGGATAGTATTTGGATTAGGAAATCCAGGTATAACAATTTGTAGTCCTATATAAAGTACATTCGGATCTAACCCTGGATTAGCAGCCATTATGGACGACAACGGTGTACGATAATTTCTAGCTATTTGGGCCAAGGTTTCGCCTGCTTTAACTGTATGGATCAAATTTATCACCTCCAATACAATAAGGATCATCACCAAAAATTAGGTATGCCATGTATATATGTTGATTGGAATGAAGACTGGACGCCCCTAGGAAAGCGCCCAGCCGGAACGGAAATCAACCCTAACATTATGGTGATGTGCATATAAAAATTACTTTAATACAGGGTATGCTGCAGCTATAAAAAAAACCTTTAATATTTTCATAAGGATAGCTACTGCAGATAGTTGGATATGATAAGCAGTAACAAGCCATATCCAGTATTCGAGGAGTTATTTATGAAAGAATTTAAAATTACTTATTTTTTTGATGAAATGCATTATGTAAGGAGATTTATCCATATTGAATCACAGGAAAAAGCAGAGGCATTAGTTCGAAGCGAACGAGATCAATATATATTTTTTACTGATAGTAGAGGGATTTATCACGAGTTGCATACAAGACATGTTCGGGTCATTCAAATATCTGAATATCATCGTATCGATAAAAGTGCGAAAACGAAGGGCACATGATTTGTCCAACATTGCACATAGTATAGGTAAAGGAGTGAGCAATGATGGACATAGAAAACATACCACATGAGAAAAAAATATTTATGAACTTAGCAAGCAAGAACAAACCAGACATGGTTGAATCAGATACTATAAGTCTTTTCGACTTACACGAAGATATGCAAACGGTTGATGCTATACCGATTAAGGAGCTCAATAAAAAAGTAGAACGAGAAGGCGATGAATTGATCGAATTACAGCCTGATGAATTATAGAAGGTAGGGATTTGTATGACTGACCATAATGAAGCTCAGTTAACTTCTGCTGGAACAAATATTAATGAAGTAAAAAGAAAAAATGCAGAAGGTGGTTTATCTTACAATGAAGTGAAAAAGCTGCTAGCCCAAAGAGGTGGGGTTGGTACGGAAATATATAGTGATACAAATGTCGAAGAAGTAAAGCAAGAGATTCATGGGAAAAAGCAATAAGCTATTTGGAGAGGAGTATGAAATTTAGTACTCCTCTTTTTTTGTTTTGTAAAAGTGCGATTGGGAAAAATCACTGAATAAAACTTCACTTTATTTTACAATGTAAAGTATGTGTAAGGAGGTGTACAAATGGAGGGGAAAAGAAAACGTTGTCCGTTATGTGGGCAAGAAAATCATTGTGGGGTAGTAAATGGGCAAAAGGATTGCTGGTGTATGACAGAAAGTTTTCCTAAAGAAATTTTTGAATCAGTACCTCAAGAGCAATGTATTTGTCAAAAGTGCGTCGATACATATAAAAAAGATTAATCGTTTAGTCTTTGAAAATACTTCCATTGCTGTTACGAAACAATAGAAATCAGTTGGTACAATTGTCTACAGCACAACAACCTATCGGGCATATATTACTCTGAAAGGAGTGTGTCTAATGACTAAACCAGTTGTACTCAGTAATGTAACTAAGGCTTATTTAGAGGAAAACCAAAGGATCCTCGATAAAATGATGCAGGGCATGACCTATGTGACCATTACATGTAGTATTTCAGAAAATTTTATTAAGCAAATATTACCGCATCAAGTAGCTGCTATTAAAATGTCGGAAAATGTTTTGCGATATACCACGAATATACTTGTACAAAATCTCGCATTAGAAATAATAACAACAAGTACGGAGACTGTTGAATGCCTCGAAGCGATACAAAATAGATGCTGTATCGTACAAAATTCGGAATGTGAATTGTACGAATATATGTGTGCGTATAAAGAAATTACCGGGGCTATGTTCCAAGCAATGAGTTTACCGCCTGTTTCCAATAATATTAATATAAACTTTCTTCGAGCAATGATTGTTCATCATCAGGCAGGCGTTCGACTAGCGCAAAACGTTTTAAGGTTCTGTATTTGCCAAGAATTAATACCAATCCTTCGAAATATGATTCAAACTATGTGCGATCGTATTTGTGAAATGGAAAAATTACTAGATGCTTTAAAGGATTGCGAAAATTGCTAGTTTAAAAAACGCTAGAGTCGAAGTCGACTTTAGCGTTTTTTTTGACTAAGATGTATATCAGCGAAATTCCATAGTGAGGTTTGCCCTTAATGAAAAATAATCAAACATTCTCAACAGAAGGAGCGCACATAAATGTTACTGTTCGTTTATTACTATCGTAAAGACACCACTCACGGTGATCAACAACTGATCCAACATTGATGCCGTACTGCTTTTCTTGTAATGCGATTGGTTGGCCAAAGCGAATACGAATAGGTAACTTTTTATTGCGATGATAAAGACCTGATTCATGACTATGTCCGAAGAAAAGAAGTGATTTTTTGAATGGCGGAAATGTAGGTTGCCACGTCACACTCCATTGAAATTGATGTCCATGTATAAGTGTTGCACCATCAATCTCCATTGTTTCAGATAGTTCTGTAAAACGTTCGATGCCAGTAACACGTGTAATACGCTCTTCCTGATTGCCGCGAATTGAGGGGAAGGTTAGTAAATTTTCAAAATTTTTTTCTACTATCGCAGCTTTTTGTAGCGGTAAACCCGACATTGTTTGAGCCTTTTTCTTACTTACAGTACATTCATATAAATCACCTAGTCCCAATACCTTTGCATCTTTCGCAGATTGCTGAATATGGGCTAGAACTGCCTTAGTATCTTCTATACTAGAATGTAAATCTCCTAAAAGTGCGTACAACATTTTAATCAGGCCTTTCATCAATTATGCCTCGGCATAATGGCGTCCGGAATCGGCATTTCGTGACATCCGCCGGAGGCTTTAACTTCATTCAGCGGGTGTTTGTACACCAGCTGAAAAGTGACTTAAAACCGCATTCATCTCACCACCTGTAGAGGTGGGAAACTTCTGTACCTGTCGCTTCGCTTTCGGTACAAAAGACATTTGTAACTGCCGTTGCACTTACGTTACATAAAACATCTGTAGCTGACGCTTTGCTTTCGCTACAGAAAATAATTGCTGAAAGAAGTTAAAAATCATTATATAAATATCATACACCTAACAGAAATTGATAGAAAAGTAAAATGTATCAGTATATCTAGTTGGTCATATTTTGGTTCATCACCATAACGTGGATCTGATTTCCGTTCCGTTGGGCGCTTTACTAGCTTGTACTCAGGGTCACATACTTTTTGTGTGTTGAAAAATTGCTAACTTTTTCATAGATTGATAAAATATAATTGTAATTTTCTGAATTTTCTTATTGTAATTTTGCGTGGTATGAGGGAAATGAATTTAAAAATTTGGGGGGCTAATGATGACGATGTTAATGACAGACGTTCTACAAAACTATGCTATGCAGCAACCAAAAGGGATTGCAACGGTATACGATGGGACAAAGCTAACCTATAGTGAATTTTATAAAAGTGCAGAAAAACTCGCAGCGTACTTACAAGAGCAAGGCTTTGAAAAAGATGATGTAATTGCGTTATATACGCTCAATTCAGATTTATTTTTAATTGCTTATATCGGTGTACAGTTAGCGGGCTATGTTGTCATGCCCATTAATACAAAACTAGCAGCTCCAGAGGTCGAATTTATTTTTAATCATTCAGAAGCTAAAGGACTTATTTATGATGAAAGGTTAGAGGATGTACTCGCAACTATTAAGTATCCATTTCAACATATTATAGGGCTCAAAGAAATGAAAGAAGTGATTAAAAACTATCCAGGTCAAAGAAAAGCTGTCAAATTGGAACCTCATGATACGGCTGTTGTTATGTATACTTCTGGTACGACGGGAAAACCAAAAGGAGTAATGTTGACTCATCAAAATGTTGTATCAACTGCAGATATATGGTCGTCATCAATGGATATGACCAATGAGGATAGAATGTTTGTTTGTACGCCTTTATTTCATTGTGCAGGTCTTCATGTTTTTGCGATGCCGATGTTTTATAAAGGCGGTACGATGGTTATAGAAGAGGCTTTTTCATCGACAAACACATTAGAACAGCTTGCCGCTACAGCTGCGACAATTTTCTTTGGAGTTCCGTCAATGTATACAATTATTTTAAACACACCTAACTTTAAGGAACATACATTTAAAAATTTACGTTTATTATGTTACGGAGCGGCACCGATGCCTTATGAGCTTGTTAAGCAAGTGAAGGAGGCATTCCCTAATGTGAAAGTACAAAACCTGTATGGACAAACTGAAAATTCCCCTGCGGCCACTTCCCTTTTAGATGCCGATGCATTGACAAAGATTGGATCAGTAGGAAAAACATTAGCACAAACAGAAGTCCGTGTTGTTGATAGCTTTGGTGAAACTGTGCCAGCAGGTGAGGTAGGAGAAATTTGTGTCAAAGGACCACAGGTTATGAAAGGTTATTTACGTAATCTTGAAGAAACAGCTAGAGCAATTAAAGATGGCTGGCTCTATTCAGGAGATTTAGGGCGTTTTGACGAGGAAGGCTATCTCTATATTGTAGATCGTAAAAAGGATATGATTATTCGAGGTGGCGAAAATATTTATCCTATCGAGATCGAAGAGGTTTTATATCAGTTGCCAGAAATTTTAGAGGCAGCCGTTGTAGGTTTACCACATGAAGTATATGGCGAAGTCCCGAAAGCATTTGTCGTATTGAAGGAAAGCAATTCTTCCGATGAAGAGGCGATTTTGGCTTATTGTCGGACTCAGCTTGCAAAGTATAAAGTGCCACATGAAATTGAATTTTTAACTGAATTGCCACGTAATGCCTCGGGTAAAGTTTTGAAGCATACATTACGTCCAAGAGTAAGCACACCGTAAATTAAGTGTGTAAAAGTGAAACTCGAAAGTAGCAAATCTAGTAAACCCCTAAATCGGATGCGCACCGAATGAGAGTTAATGTGTCACAGGTAGAGGGTATATGAAGATCAATTAGGCCTCTGCATAATTGCGTTCAGAGGCTTTAGGCCAACATATGTTTATTGCGCGAAAGCGAAGCGTCAGCGGCAGATGTTTTTTGTGCGAAAGCGTAGTGCTAACGTAGCGACAGCAACAGATGTTTTTTGTGCGAAAGCGTAGTGCTAACGTAGCGACAGCAACAGATGTTTTTTGTGCGAAAGCGTAGTGCTAACGTAGCGACAGCAACAG
>NZ_JBGCCD010000022.1:0-80340 GCF_041262405.1 Lysinibacillus sp. RC79 | reverse complement strand
TAGCGGCAGCAGCAGATGTTTTTTGCGCGAAAGCGTAGCGGCAGCAGCAGATGTTTTTTGCGCGAAAGCGTAGCGGCAGCAGCAGATGTTTTTTGCGCGAAAGCGTAGCGGCAGCAGCAGATGTTTTTTGCGCGAAAGCGTAGCGGCAGCAGCAGATGTTTTTTGTGCGAAAGCGTAGCGGCAGCAGCAGATGTTTTTTGTGCGAAAGCGCAGTGCTAACGTAGGGCAGCAACAAAATGTTGGTCACTCAGTCGTGTGTTGTTGCTGCCGCTTCGCTTTCGCACAGATAAATTGCCACAGGACGTGGCGTTCTTAGACTGAGTTCCTCTATTTCAGCGGATGTTTGGATACCCGCTGAAAAGTGACTTGAAACCGCATTCATTTCACCGCCTATAGAGGTGGGAGACTTCTGTACCTGTCGCTATGCTTTCGGTACAAAAGACATTTGCTGAATGAAGTTAATACAATTCTAGAATAATCTGTTTAAGGAGGTTTTACTTTGAACCAACGTCTACTTGAAAAGATTGATGCTCATTTTGATGAAATGGTGGCGATTCGCCGTCATCTACATATGCATCCGGAGCTGAGTTTCCAGGAGCAAGAAACGGCTAACTATATTATGCAATTTTATAGAAATCTGGGCGTACCGCTTGAAGCGAATGTCAGTGGCTACGGTTTAATTGCCCGCATTAAAGGAAGCAAGCCTGGCAAAACGATTGCCTTACGAGCAGACTTTGATGCACTTCCTATACAAGATGAAAAAGATGTACCTTACAAATCAACTGTAGCCGGCGTTATGCATGCTTGCGGGCATGATGGTCATACAGCTACTTTGTTAATTATCGGTAAGCTATTGTGGGAAATGCGCGATGAATTAGCAGGAGAATATGTACTAATACATCAGCATGCTGAAGAAGCTGATCCAGGTGGAGCAATCGGGATGGTACAGGCTGGAGCTTTGAATGGCGTTGATGCTATTTTTGGTACTCATCTATCTTCTAACCATCCAACAGGCATGATTGGCTACCGCGTAGGACCGATGATGGCCGCTGTTGATAGTTTCGAAATAAAAATTCAAGGTCAGGGCGGTCACGGTGCTCATCCGCATCAAACAAAGGATGCGATCGTTATTGGCTCTCAGCTTGTTATGAATTTACAACAACTTGTCGCACGTCGTGTTGACCCAATCGAATCGGCTGTATTATCAGTTGGTTCATTCGTGGCATCTAATGCTGACAATATTATTGCCGATACAGCCTATTTAAATGGCACAATTCGAACATTTAATAAGGATGTTCGTGAAGCGATGGAGCGTGAGTTTAAACGGGTTATCCAAGGTACAGAAATTGCGCATGATTGTACAATTGAGCTTGATTATCGTCGTGGCTACCCTGCAGTTGTCAATCATGAGAAGGAAACACTATTTGTGCGTAATATCGCACAGGATATTTGTGATGTTGCTGAGGTTGAAGCTACTATGGGGGCTGAAGATTTCTCTTACTACTTAGAAGAAAAGCCAGGTACATTCTTCTTTACTGGAGCCGAACCAGCTGAATATGCACCACATCATCATCCAAAATTCGATATAGATGAAAAAGGAATGCTCATTGCTGCAAAGGTATTATTAACAGCAGCACTAGACTATCAATTAGTTGAATAAAAAATAAAGCTCATTTTTCCAATTCTTTTATTGGAGAAATGAGCTTTTACAATTAGAAAAAAATAAAGGTTCATCACCAAAGCGTGTGGTTGATTTCCGTTGCGACTGGGTGCTTTCCTGGGGGCGTCGGGCTAACACGATGTTAGTCACGAAGGCGTTATCACAGGACGTGATGCTTTTAGCCTTCGTTCCCCTAATCGCTCGCTCCAGGGTCTCGGGCCAACACGATGTTGGTCACGAAGGCGTTATCACAGGACGTGATGCTTTTAGCCTTCGTTCCTCTATCGCTAATCCCCGAGGAGTCACCCAGTCTCCACTTCCATCAACTTAGTCGCATGACATACGTTTTAACAAAAGTCTTCTAGCCTTTGTTGATAAGCCGAAATTAACTATATTCAAGATTTTGAGACTTTAGCAGTCAATTCACTTACAACCAGTATGATGATAAAGGTTACATAGAACATTGGCTGTGTGATACCACATAGACCAACTATAATAGCTTGAGTGATCATCGCAAGACGCACAATTTGATTGACTGCTACCTTGCGTGCTTCATCAGGTAAAGGATACAGCATATCCATACGGAATTCACCGCTGGATAATAAAGCCTGCTTTAATTGAATGGTTGTCGCAAAGCTCAATGCACCTGCAACAATCCATGTAACGACTGGGATATCTACAAAGGCTGCAATAACAGCTGAAATCACTGTTAATCGGAGCCATAAATAAAAATGATCATCTGTTCGGACGAATGTACGGAACACCAAGTACTTTTGAGCTTTGTCCTTTTTGTATGGCACAAATTTGTAGAGCCAGTCAAGCCAACCACGACGACGGATGCTACCACGTAAATGCGGAACGTCTGTAAAATAATTAGCGAAACGGTAGAAGCTCATCATGCGGTTTTGTTCCAGCCTCACAAAATGCTCGTAAGGGACAGGCTCACCTGCACATTTTTTTCTAAATATTACAATATACACACACCCAATTGCAGCAGCAACAATCGCTAAAATAAGCTGCATATGAAGCCCCATGTACACAGCAACACTAAAGATAACAGCTCGAATTAGCTTGTCCACCCAAATCATTTGACCACGTTCACTATAACGATAGCTAAATTCACCCTGAACGCTCAAATACTTCAATATAATAATAAGTAATAACACTGACCAAATTTCAAATGTTGTTAATTCAGTAACAGCCTTTAGTAAAGGAATACTAACGATATAAACAATTGCCACAATCCAAACCTGTGACCAAAACGTCCACGCTAACGCCTTTTTAAAATACTGTGACATTTTTGATTCTAAAGGTAATAAATACACTTGGTCCGGCTCTCTCAAAAGTGAAGTTGGACGACTAAATGCAAGTAAAATCCCCACAAACACTGCGATTAATACTTCTGCTGGAAAATCAGGCTGTACAATTTTCAGCCATTCACTATATTGATAGCCCCCTGCTCCGATAAGAAATACTAGTACAATCGCTAGATGCCCTGTAAAAATAAATCGCATATATTTTTGTACTTCACCTATATAGTGCATGAAGCGAGAGGACCATACATCACGCAAGTTCTTCATGGTCGCGCTCCTTTGTCATGGCAATATATAAATCATCCAATGTCGCATGTGGCATCGCAAATGCCTTGCGTAAATCCTCCATTGTTCCTTGTGCTCGCACACGTCCTTCATGCAATAAAATGATGCGGTCACAATGCTTTTCAGCGGTCGATAAAATGTGCGTAGACATTAATATAGAAGCGCCCTCTTTTTTCTTTTCATCCATCTGATCAAGCAATGATTGAATTCCAAGTGGATCGAGCCCCACAAAAGGCTCATCAATAATGTAAAGACTTGGATTGACTAAAAAGGCACACATAATCATAACCTTTTGACGCATCCCCTTTGAGAAATGCGAAGGGAACCAATTAAGTCGCTTTTCCATTCGAAATTCTTTTAATAATAATTGTGAACGAGCTGCAAGTGTTGCTTCATCTAGGCCGTATGCCATCGCTGTTAATTCTAAATGTTCACGTAATGTTAGCTCATCGTATAATACAGGTGTTTCAGGAATATAGGAAAATGCTGTACGATACTTGTCCGTATTTTCCTTTAACGTCACACCATTTAAACGAATGTCTCCTTCTTTTGGAAGCATTGTTCCGATGATATGCTTAATCGTCGTACTTTTACCAGCTCCATTTAAGCCGATTAAGCCAACAAGCTCCCCTTTTTCAATCGTAAATGACAAATCTTTAATAACAGGCTTTCTTGTATAACCACCTGTCACATGTTGTACCTCTAATACCGTCATGCCCTCACTCCTCTTCTCGTTTATATTTTATCAAAAATTAGCAAATGATACAGTTATGAGTATGATAGAATGTATTTACATATAAAATAAGGAGGAATTTTCGAATGAGCGATTGCCTATTTTGCAAAATCATTGATGGATCCATTCCAAGTACAAAAATTTATGAAGACGAACATGTCTTTGCATTTACTGACATTTCACCTGTAGCAAAGGGGCATACCCTATTAATTCCAAAACATCACTGTAAGGATCTATTCGAAATGCCTGAGGATGTGGCTCGTAATTTATATGCAGTAGCACCGAAAATTGCGAATGCTATAAAAGCTGCTTTTAATCCAATTGGACTGAATACCATTAATAATAATGGTGCTGCAGCAGGACAAACTGTTTTCCACTATCACTTACATTTTATTCCTCGTTACGATGAAAAAGAAGGCTTAGGCTTAATTTGGCAAACACAAAAATATACACCAGAGCAATTAACTGAAGTTGCGGAAAGCATTAAAGCTAACCTTAAATAATCAATGTTCTGATCACTCGAATTGTCAGAATTGTCTATTGCAATTTTAATATTTATAGCGTACAATCACAAATAAGTTTCGCTAACGGTCATAGGACACGTTAGGAGACAAAAAGATTAGCATAGTCGAGGAGAGATTAGAAATGAATACAAAGAATTTAGTATTAATGGCCCTTTTAGTTGGTGTTGGCGCTACCCTTTATGTGGTCACACCAGGTATGGTAAACGGCATGAAGCCTGATTTCATGCTAACAATGATGTTTATTGGCATTTTATTGTTCCCAACTGTTAAAGAGACGTTCTTACTTTCTTTAGCAACCGGTGTACTATCAGGATTGTTTACAACGTTCCCAGCCGGACTTGTTCCAAATATTATCGATAAAGCAGTTACAGGCTTTGTCTTTTTAGCTATATTAATTGTGCTGAGAAAATTGGCAAGCAATTTTATAGTTTCTGCTAGCTTAGTTGGTTTAGGAACAATTTTATCTGGAACTGTCTTTTTAGCAGTGGCACTTTTTGTATTCAATGCAAATGTTGGTGCAACATTCGCTGTTCTGTTTGTAGGCGTTGTATTACCTGCTGTAGCATTTAATGTTATTGCTTTTGCAATTATTTATCCGATAGTTGCAAAATTAGTGAAGCGTTCTAAATTCCAAACAGCTATTTCAATTTAATAAACGACGCATAGGTAGAACATGCACGTTCATCTACAAAGGAAACTAAACCGTGATTCAAAATCACTCGTTTAGTTTCCTTTTTCTTTTTGTATTTGTGCATTTCATGGTTTAATAGTAGGTAATACATGATAATTACAGAAATGAGGTATTCGATATGAAAGCAAAACCATTTTTATTTGGACTGACAGCTGGGATCGTAGGCGGTACAATCGCTGTACTTTTTTCAACTCCTCAATCAGGACAACAATTACGTGCCAATTTGCGATCAAATGCTGAAAGCACAAAGGACAAACTATTAGATGTAAAGCAGCAAGTAGGCACAGTTAAACAATCCGTTAATTCACTTACAAATGAAATGAAAAATAATATACCACTAATAATAAATGATTTAAAACAAACTATTACTACATTCACTGAAGAAATCGAGCCATCAAAAAATAACTTACAACAAGAAATAGAAGCATTACAGAATTCAATAAGCGAAATCGAGAAAAATGTTGCACAATTTACAGAAAAAAAGAAAAAACCGCAAGAAAAAATTAGCGACTAAAGTCCTTGGTTACTAATAAAAAATCTATATTTTTATCAAATTTAATCTCTATAATATTATTTTTTAGCCACTTTTCAATTTTTTAATTTTTCTAACTTTAAACTTTTTTCCTTTATTGCTATAATATTTTTAAAATGTTAAAGAAAGCAGTAGGTGATGGCTTTGTCAGAGGACTTATACACTCAAAAAGAAGCGATGCTTTATAGTCAAAGAATTGCGCAATTATCAAAAGCCTTATGGAAAGCAGTTGAAAAAGATTGGCAGCAATGGATTAAGCCCTACGATTTAAATATTAATGAACATCATATTTTATGGATTTCGTATCATTTAAAAGGGGCTTCAATTTCTGATGTGGCAAAATTTGGGGTTATGCACGTTTCCACAGCATTTAATTTTTCAAAGAAATTAGAAGAGCGTGGATTCCTTAAGTTTTCAAAGCGAGATGACGACAAGCGTAATACGTACGTTGAGTTAACAGAAGCAGGTACAGAACTTATTGTTGAAATGAATAGTAATTATCATAATACGTATCATTCTGTGCTAGAAGGCTCACTAGCTTTAAAAGACCTATACGGTCGCTTCCCAGAATTTTTAGACGTTATGGCTGTTATTCGCAATATCTATGGAGAGGACTTCATCGACATCTTTGAGCGTTCCTTCCAGCACTTCCGTGATTCCTTTGACACGATAGAAGAACGTTCAACTGTAAAAGGATGAAAGTGAAACTATTAGGCTTTTAGGGTCAGTTACTTAATGGCCGCAGTAGCTTATAAAATCATGCTAAAAGAGGTACTTCAGAAATTTTTCTGAGATACCTCCTTTTTCTTGCATTCTAACATAAATCAATTTAAATTAAATAGGACCATTCATATTACGGAGTTGATAATCATGCATTGTTGGAAAATATTAAATCTTGAACATCATTACGGAACAACGCGTATTATGATCATGTCTATATTTGTTTTTTTTGCTGTCTTTTCTCTTTCCTATGTGACATTTAATTTATTTAATGACGAGCACTATACAGATCAGTTGTTTTGGCTATTTGTTATTGTTATATTTGCAATCTATCCAATCCATAAATGCTTACACTTTCTAGCATTATATGATTTACGTCAACATTTAAAATTGCGTGTGCGTACTCAATTTTATGTTATTCCGGTTCTACACATGCGTATCCGTGAACCTTTATCGAAAAATCGTTATATTTTAGCTTTACTCACACCATTTATTGTTTTAAATACAAGCATTTTATTAGGTACACTGCTATTCCCTGCGTATACCCATTATGGCACATTACTTTTAGCTTACCATTGTAGTCTATGTGTAATTGATATTCTATATGTGAAATATTTATTAAATTCACCTAAAGACTCCCAGATTGAGGAGACTCCTAAAGGCTATGAAATTTTAGTGCCGCCTACTGTTCACTAAATTGCTTGTACTTGTGTTTTATTGACGTTTTTTGTTATGCTATTAATACTGAAAGAGGGGAGGAATAGACTTGCTATTAATGATTGTAGTTCTATTCTCGGTATTCTATTTATTTCAAATAAACCGCATGACTTATGCGCTGTGCATGCGACGTGAAATTCCCGAAGAAAAGCAACCAAAAGTATTCCGAACTATAAATATACTTATTACAATTTTACTTGTCTCATTTTATATTGAAGTTTTATATGCAGTATAGTTAAAAAGAAAAGTGCATACTGTCCGCACGCGTAGAGGTAAATCGGACACCTTATGTGATAACTCGGCCAGACCAATCCTATTTTTGTGCGGTGCGGTGCGGTGCGGTGCAGATGCCTAATATTGTCAAAAAAAGCTAAGGATGTTAAACCCTTAGCTTTTTTTCATTTTTATTAATTAGTATAGGAACGCTGCACCAACAATAATTAATAAGATAAATAACACAACTAATAAAGCAAAGCCTGAGCCTGAGCCGTAGCCACCGCCGCCACCATATCCTCCGCTGCTCATAACTTCACCCCCTTTCTTTTCTATATCCTATGCGCTTGATAATTTGAAATATAGGCTATACTCAAGGGGAACCATTTTGTTTTTAAAACGTTTATGTTATAGTAAAAAATGGACGAAACCATTGTAAGGAGAGAATATCCACTATGAAAAAGACAGTTTTATCTTTAACATTAGCTGCTTCGGTATTAGCGCTTGGTGCTTGTAGCGGAGGAGACAACAAAACGATTGCAACTTCAAAAGTGGGCGACATTACAGTTGCTGACTTTAACAAAACATCAAAATCTTTAGCAGGTTCTAAGATACTTGAACAAATGTTGACTGAAAAAGTATTAGCGGACAAATATAAAGTATCAGATAAAGAAATCAAAGAAGCATATGACGCAACTGCTTCACAATTAGGTGATAGCTTTGCCCAAGCACTTGCTGAGTACGGCTTAACTGAGGAAGGCTTTAAAGATACTTTACGTATTCAGCTTCTTTCTGAAAAGGCTTTAAAAGATAAAGCTTTTAAAGAAGCAGATGTAAAAAAACATTATGAGCAAATGAAAACTGAGTTAAATGCTCGTCATATTTTAGTAGCAGATGAGAAAACAGCTAAAGAAGTTATTGCCAAAATTAAAGGCGGCGCTAAATTTGCAGATGTAGCAAAAGAATACTCAACGGATACTGGCTCTGCTGAAAAAGGTGGAGAGCTTGGTTGGTTCTCTGTTGGTGCAATGGTAGACGAATTTAATGATGCTGCTTATGCCCTTCCTGTAAATACATTAAGTGAACCAGTTCAATCAAGCTTTGGTTACCACGTTATTGAAATTACGGACAAGCGTGATGTAAAAGGTGTTGGCTCATTCAAAGACGAAGAAGCAAACATCCGTTCACAAATGCTATCTAAATTAGTGAACACAGGTCAAGATCAACAAGTTCTTAAAGATATCGTTGCAAAAATGGCTAAAGATGCTGATGTAAAAACATCTGATAAAGAATTAGAACCGGCTATCAAGGCCCTTACAACAACAAGTGAAGAACAAGCTAAAGCTGCTGAAGAAGCAGCTAAAAAAGCTGAAGAAAAAGCTAATAAAGAAAGTAAAGACAACGAAGCTAAAGATACTGAAAAAAAATAATCTAAATAGTTGTTATTTTACTATATGAAAAAGGGTTACGCTTATACAGGCGTAACCCTTTTTTTATACTATCGCTTTGAAATAAAATTGATCAAAAGTATCTTGAAAACACGTATGTAAAGTAAATGAAGAGGATTCATTTTGAATAAAGTTTAATCAAAATGAATCCTCTTTCTTTTTAAATGCTATTTCATCTTTTGATTTAAGGGATAAATCTTACATCTTTTTCACATTTACTAAATAGTCGGCTTATAAAACGATCGATTATCAAGTGGGAATAGTCGCTCAGTAAATTCACCTGGAGCAGTTTTGCCTAATGCTCGTGTTAGCATATTCATCTTTGCATCAATATTATCAATATAATGCAAGATTTCCGCTTCTTGAATCATCGGTTTTTTCGGGCTGCCCCATTCTTCTTTACCGTGATGAGATAGGACCATATGTTGCAATAGCATGACTTCCTCGCCCTCGATTTCTAGTTCACTAGCAATTTTGGCAATTTCATTGACCATAATAGTAATATGACCGAGTAAATTCCCTTCAACAGTATACATTGTTGCAACAGGCCCTGATAGCTCAACTACCTTGCCGATATCATGCAGAATAATCCCTGCATATAACAGATCTCGATTTAATGTAGGATATAAATCAGCAATTGCTTTTCCGAGTTTCAACATTGACACCATATGATCCAATAGACCAGACGCATAATCGTGATGATTTTTCGTTGCAGCTGGGTATACTAAAATAGCATCCTGATGTTTTTTAATAGCTGCACGTGTAATTCGTGATATATTCGGATTTTTAATATCAAAGAAAAATTGCGTCAATTCTTCATATAATTCTTCTTTTGGAGTTGCTGAGGAAGGAACTAAATCATTAATAGCAATCCCCTCCTCTGGTTTTGCTACACGGATTGATTTTATACGCAATTGATTTTTGCCACGGTAGTCATGAATTTCTCCACCTACGCGGACAATTGCCTCAGCGTGATACATTTTTTCATGATCTTCATTTGTATCCCATAGCTTTGCCTCAATATCTCCACTTTTATCTTGTAATAACAGTGACATAAATGGCTTTCCAACTGTAGTAACCCCTTTTGCCGCCTGTTTAATTAATAAAAATTGATCAACTGATTCTCCAGCCTGGAGCGTCGTAATACCCTTCATGTTGACGCTACTCCCCTTTCATTTGCTAGTGCTCCAACATCGACAATTTGGTCTTTCTGCCAATGTTCGAGCATCACGTCATGGCAAGTAAAATATAAAATTTGACGTTCATATCCTACTTCTTTCATTAATTGTACCATTTTGTCTGTACGGTTTCGATCAAAATGGACAAAAGGATCGTCCATAATAAATGGAAATGGCGCAGAAGTAGTAAGCGTTTTTGCTAATGCCATGCGCAACGAAATATAAGCTTGCTCCTTCGTTGCCTGTGATAATTCCGCCATTTGATAACGTATTCCAGAAACATCCTGTGTAACAAAATAGCCTTCATCATTAATTAAAAGCTTATCGTAACGTCCACCTGTTAACAAATTAAATATTGCATTAACCTCTGTCAAAACATATGGTAGTTTTTCTTCTCTTAGGCGGAACAATGTTTCATGAATCGCAGTAGCCAATGCCTTTTTTGTAGCCCATTGCCCTATGAGCTGTTGCAACAATGATTTCTCTTCTTCAAACTGTTGAAGCAACTGACCATATTTCTCGTCATTTAGAAGATTCTCCTTTTGGATTTGTAGTGTCGCGCGTTGTTCTAAGCAATGATCTATCGCAACCTGCATTGCGCCCCGTTCTTCTTCTAAATTAAGTAGTTTTTCATTAAGCTGTTCCTCATCTATCAATGACTGTTCGTTGTCTACATTCAGCGAGGCTAGCTGACTCTGAATGGCTTGAAGTTCTGTTTTTATTTTTTGTTGTTGCTCAAATTGTTCATGAGTTTCATAATAAACCTTCTCTGATTGAACATTCGCGGCATTAAATAACTGAGTAATTTCAGAATCATAGCTGTCTATATATGATTGCACTCCTTGAATTTTGGTCTGAAGGATAGTCAACTGCTCTTTTGCTTGTTGGGATATCTGTTGCTCTTGCTGTAAAGTAAGAAATGTATTACGTAAATGCATAAAGATTTCTTGCTCACTATACTCTGCCTTTAAGACTTGCTGTGCTTGTTCTTGGAGGTCGATTTTCTCCGCTTGTACCGTTTGTAGAAGAGTAAATGTACTCTTCTTTTTAGCTGCCAATTCTTGAGCACCACGAATGCGCATAAACAGCTCTGGTAATAATGTTTTCGGTATATTCCCCTCTAGCCGATAGCGTCCTAAAAAATGCTGAAGCGACTTAGTGGTCTCTTCATTCACCTGCTCAGCCCGCTGAATTTTATATTCAAGTTTCACATATTGACGTTCTTTTTCTTGCTGTTGCTCATTTACATGTAACCAGCGATCTTCAAGTTTTTGTTTTTTTAGCAGGATGGCTTGAGCCATATTTTCCTCCTGCTCTAACTCACGTATTTGCTGACTTTGCTGTTTACTCGGCGCTTCATGTGCTTGTCTAGCAAATTTTAAATATAAAATTATGATCAGTGACATAACCGCTCCTACAACGATTACAGCTATATTTTTTTCCATAACACCATAGATAAACGAAAGTACACTTATGGCTAACACAATAAAAATAAAAACACTTGGTTGTTGTTGTTTCGAGCGTTGTGACCTTCCAAAACGCAATTGTTCAAGCTTTCGCTTACGCTGAGGCCACTCTGCTAAAATATGTTCTTCCTCTGTAGATAATGACTCCTGTTGAAGCTGTTGTTTCAGTTGAGCGATTGTATCTAATTCTGCATGTAGTTGCTCCAACGAACGCAAATGGAATTTCAGCTCTTCTTCTGCTTCTTCTAATAGGCTTAACTGTTGTTGGAATTGTTCCTCTTGCTGTAATGATACTGTCTCTTCAAGCAAAATATCCTGCGCTGTTTTTTCCTGAACACCTAATAAACGAAACTGCGCTTCTATTTCTTGCTCGATTAAATACAGCTCATCCATTAAGTTCTGTTCCTTAACAACTAACTGATTCCAAGTTGCTTCCTTATTCACAAGACGAGACATTTCAGTAATAGCTTGCTCGTCCATTGTTAATTGTAGCTTATGTTGTAGTGCCTGATACTGCTCCTTCAGCTGCTCCATTTGTAGTGTTTCATGCATAAGCCGATCCTTTAATTGCTCATAACGTCGAATCCCTTCTGGTGGAAACTGCACATGTTCATAGCTTTTTTGCGTCTGTTCGAAAGCTTTTTGCTGTTTTATAAGTGGCATAGCCTGCTGAAGAATTGTGAGCTGCTGCCAATTTTGCTGCTGTGTTTTTTGCTGACTATATAACCCCTCTAGCCTTTGATCGAGCTGCTGTAAATGTAATAATTTATCCTCAAAGGTCTGAATATTACCTTGCTCTTGTTTAATGGTGCGTTCTAGCTTTTTTAAATGCTCCAATTTTTGATTAATAAGTGGCACTTTGCCTGCCTTTTTAAAAAGCTCACTAGCATCTTTATCCAATTTCTTTTCTAGAGACGATAGCTGTTGAATCCCTGTTGTCCCAGAGGCAAGCAACAAATGTGTTAGCTCTTCCTCTGACATTTTTTCAATGCCCTGTAGCTCATGTAATGAAAAGGAGAAAATTGACTCAAAGGAGGCTTTTGAGTAACCATATAATAGTTTTGCTAAAAGCTCCTCATGCCCCATTGTTCCGTCTTCTAAATAAACTGTGACATCTCCAGCTGACTTACCTTTAATACGTTCTATCGTGCATTGCCCATACGTCGGATGCCCAATCGTAAGCTGACCACCGAATTTAGTCGATACTTTCGGCTCATATTTACGTTGTGTCTGCTGCCTCGTGGGAAATCCGAAAAGCATTTGTAAAATAAACTGTTGAATGGTCGTTTTACCCGCTTCATTCATCCCATAAAAAATGGTAACACCTTCATGTAAAGTAATGGTGATATTTTCATGCTTGCCAAAGCCATAAATTTGGATTTTTTGTATCGTTAGCATGTTATTCACGCCCTTTGAATTTCTTCTGCTAATAATTCTTGCGCGTTATGCATTAAATTTTTAATGTCCTGTTCTGTTAAAGGTTCGATCAGTCTTGCACCACCAGCATGCTGGTACAGTTCCTTTAAAATATCCTTCCATTCAGAAATATCCCATTGCTCCATTAAATTCATCACCGATTCAGTCGCAGCAGTATGCTCATACAATGTTGCCGATTGATGTAACACGAGCTTTTGTACCCAGCACATCGGTTCAATCCCATCCTCGGCTTCTCGAATAGTTTCTAGCCATGCATCAACTGTAGCATGTTCAAATAAAGATTGTGATTGTTCATCTATATTTTTTAAATGGAGTTCAATAACAGATGCCCCATACTTTTGACGATTAAGCGTTAGTACTTCTTCACATTTTTTTAATAGTTCATTTGCATGAAACACATTCGTACAATCCACCTCTACCGTGTTATAAACAACAGTAGATGTCGGCACAAATTCCAGGTCAGTAGAGGTTTGTGACAAGGTTACGTCATAGAAGCCCTTTATTCCCTGCTCTTTCCGATGTCGGCTTTGAATATTGCCTGGATAAACAATCGGTGGATTTTGATGTAAAAGTTGACGTTTATGAATATGTCCTAAAGCCCAGTAATGATAGTTTTTTTCAAGAAGTTGATCTTTTGTGAAAGGGGCATAAACAGCATGCGAGGTATCGCTAGCCTCACTACCATGAAGCATACCAATATGAATAACATGCTGGTCCTGTGCAACAGGATAAATATCAATCATTGATTTCGTTATATGACGGTCGCTATAGCTGAAGCCATAAATATTTATTTGCTGACCACGTATTTTTAATTGCACAACACTAGTTTCAGCTGGTAATTCATAAACATTGCTCGGTAAGGAAAAGCGTGTCCAAGCACCATTTAAGTGATCATGATTACCATAGCTTAAAATAACAGGGATATTATGTTGAAAGAGTTTTTCCATAGCCTCTTGAAATCGTCTTTGTGCCTGTAAGCTACGATTTTCACCATCATATATATCACCGACAATCAGTAAAAAATCAGGTTTCTCTTGAATAGCCTTCTCAATAATTTTGTCAAATGCTTCAAAAGTACTTGTTCGAATCTTTTTGAAATTTTGTTCGGGTAAACCAAATAAGCCCTTAAATGGACTATCTAAATGTAAATCCGCCATATGGAAAAAACGAATTGCTGACATCCAATCACCTCAAGTAATAAATAATTTTACCTTGACGTCATTCTTTTTTCACTCGCAATGCAGTAAATAATTCAGTACATCGAAATCACCACTTCAATAATTTACCAACCGCTATTTGTTTCATTTTTATAATTAGACATTCGTGAATCACGCCGAAACCGAATATTTGTTCTATTTTATCATATTTCACGCTAGATGAGAAATGTATTCAAAGAATATTCATGAATCGTATTGCCTTAAATTTTCCACAACTTTTATGATTTATCAAAATATTCGCTAGTTTTACCGTGAAGTTTATAAACCTTCTATGTATAATAGATATATATTTAAGTAAAGGGTGGGGTTTGTATGGAGAATTATCGTTTTACAGCTTTTGAAAAAACTGGGGAAACATTGTTTGATGAAACATGGAAATTCGAAAACGATGAGGCTGCAAAAATCAACGGTCTACAACAAATCGAAGAAAAAGGTGTTGCCAACAAAACTCATCGCCTAGTTAACTCTTCAGGTAAATTAATTTTATTCCATGTCTAAAAATGGCTAGTAAAAGGCACGTAGTAAACTTTACTACGCGCCTTTTACTTTTATCAATTATGCCTCGGCATAATTGCGTCCGGAGGCTTTAGGCCAACATGATGTTGGTCACTCAGTCGTTGCCACAGGACGTGGCGTTCTTAGACTGAGTTCCTCTATTTCAGCAGGTGTTTGGACACCCGCTGAAAAGTAGCTTAAACCCGCATTCATCTCACCACCTATAGAGATGGGAGACTTCTGTACCTGTCGCTACGCTTTCGGTACAAAAGACATTTGCTGAAAGAAGTTAAATTTATTTTCCTACAAAGGCAGGTGCTCTTTTCTCTACAAACGCATGGATTCCCTCTAAATGATCGGCCGTTTTACGCATCGCTGCTTGCCCCTCTGCTTCCATTGATAAAATACTCTCTAATTGTGGTAAATTTTGAGCATGTAGAATTTTTTTAGTCGTAATCATCGATGCAATTGGAGAAGCAAGCATTTTTCCAACTAGTTGGTCAGTAATTGCAAAAACAGTTCCATCTGGTGCAACATAGTCAATTAACCCTTCCTCATGTGCTTCCGATGCAGTTAATACTTTACCTTCCCAAATCATTTGTTTAGCTTTGACAGTACCCACACGTTCCTTCATAAAGAAGTGACCGCCACCGTCAGGGATGAGCCCTATGCCTATGAAATTCATAGCAAGCTTACTATTTTCACATGCCACAACTATGTCTGCCCCTAGCGCTAGACTAAAGCCTAATCCAGCTGATGCTCCATGAACTGCTGCAATAACGATCATCGGTAGCTGATAATATGCTTTGACAATACGTGTTAAATAAACCATTGCCTCATTAATATTAAGTGGCTTATTTGGATCTAGCATCGCTTTAATATCGCCACCTGCTGAAAAGACTTTTCCTTCCCCACGAATAACGAGAATTTGTATGTCTTGTTCTTGCTGTAGTGCTTCAAAGCATTCTGCTAGTTCACGCATCATCACATCGTCCATGGCGTTCATGGCATGTGGTCGATTTAAAGTTAATGTTGCACGGCGTTCTAATTTTTCTAATGTAATCGTTGAAAATTCCATCCCAACACACCCCCAAATATGAATAGTCATTCACTATGTACTATTCGCGTTTTTTTAGAAAACTCCTTCTATCCTACGCAAAATAGCACTTGATATGCTATATTTAACTTCCCTCCAAAAGAAGCCTCCCACTTCTAAATATGAAAGTGTGACAGCACCAGTGAAAGCGGGAAAAGAATTTCGGTTAGGTGTCGCTTAAAGTTGTCTCTTATTTTTGCCATGATATAATCAGCTTTAGATAGATAAAAGATTGTTATATCCCCGAAATATCAAAGTTCATGAATGCTTATAAATGCTTATATTAGAAAATAAGGTATGAAGTGAGGTGATTTGATATGGAAAACAAAGCCTATAAGTTTCGTCTGTATCCAACGCAAGAACAAGAAGAACTTCTTGCGAAAACTTTCGGTTGTGTTCGTTTTGTCTATAACAAAATGCTTTCGGAGCGAAAAGAAATGGCTGAGCAGTTCAAGGACGACAAGGAGGCATTAAAGAGACAAAAGTTCCCGACTCCTGCTAAATATAAAGAGGAGTTTGCATGGCTTAAAGAAGTGGACAGCCTTGCCCTGGCAAACGCTCAACTAAATTTGCAGCAAGCATACAACCATTTCTTCTCTGATCGCTCGGAATTTCCGAAGTTCAAAAATCGGAATGCAAAGCAATCCTATACAACCAATGTGGTCAACGGAAACATTATGCTTTTGGACGGCGCTATCAAATTACCAAAACTGAAACTTGTAAAAATAAAGCAACATCGGGAAATTCCGTCCCACCATCTCATCAAGTCTTGTACGGTATCTCGCACGAAAACGGGAAAATACTATGTTTCTATTCTTACCGAATATGAACATCAACCGGTACAAAAAGAAGTACAAGATGTTGTTGGGTTAGATTTTGCCATGAATGGCTTATTTGTCGATAGCGAAGAAGGTAAGACAGCCAATTACCCTCGTTTCTATCGTCAAGCCTTGGAAAAATTAGCGAAAGAACAACGTATTCTATCACGCAAAAAGAAAGATTCTAAACGTTGGCACAAACAGCGTCTTAAAGTAGCAAAGTTACATGAAAAGATCGCCAACCAGCGGAAAGACTTTCTGCATAAAGAATCGCATAAAGTAGCAAAACGCTATGATTGCGTGGTAATTGAAGATCTCAACATGAAGGGAATATCACGAGCCCTCCATTTTGGTAAAAGTGTTGCAGATAATGCATGGGGCATGTTCACAACTTTTCTTAGGTATAAGTTAGAGGGGCAAGGAAAAAAATTGATCAAAATAGACAAGTGGTTTCCATCTTCCAAAACTTGTTCCAATTGTGGGCAAGTAAAGGAGTCCCTATCTCTTTCTGAGCGTACGTTCCACTGCGATTGTGGGTTTGTAGCAGACAGGGACTGGAATGCCGCTATCAACATCAAACATGAAGGATTACGTTTATTAGCGTTAACATAACAAAAAGAACTTTTGGAACAAGAGGGATAGCTCGGTCAGTTTTCGTTGGCTACTAAAAGCAACGATGAGTCGAGAAGCCCCCACTTCAAAAACTATTAGGTTTTAAGTGGTGGGTAGTTCACGGACGAAATTGATTTAAAGGTGGTTAATGATTGTGACACAGAAAGACTATCGTGTATTACTTTATTATAAATATATAGCTATTGAAGACCCTGTAGCATTCGCAGAGGAACATTTAGCACTTTGTAAAGAAATCGGGCTTCTTGGTCGTATTTTAGTTGGATATGAAGGCATTAATGGAACCGTTTCAGGTACAGTCGAGCAAACTGATGCTTACATGAATCATATGAAGGCAGACCCTCGTTTTAGCGACATTATGTGGAAAATAGACGAAGCCGAAGGGCATACCTTTAAAAAAATGCATGTGCGCCCTCGTCGAGAAATTGTTCACCTTGGTTTAGAAGATGATATTAATCCTTTAGAAATAACAGGAGATTATTTATCGCCAAAGGAATTTATGGAACATATGCAGGAGGACAATACGGTAGTTATTGATGCACGTAATGATTATGAATATGACCTCGGACATTTCCGCGGCGCTATTCGTCCAGATATTGAAAGCTTCCGTGACCTACCAGCTTGGATGGAGGACCATAAAGAAGATTTTGCTGGCAAGAAAGTTTTAACTTACTGCACAGGTGGTATTCGCTGTGAAAAATTCTCTGGCTGGTTAAAACGTGAAGGCTATGGAGAAAGTGTTGGTCAGTTACATGGTGGAATTGCCACGTATGCTAAAGACCCTGAGGTAAAAGGTCAACTATGGGATGGACAAATGTTTGTCTTTGATCGACGTCGTGGTGTACCAATTAATCAGGTTGAGCATGTGATTGTCGGTAAGGATTTCTTCACTGGTGAACCGACAGAACGTTATACAAACTGCGCAAACCCTGAATGCCATAAGTTAATGCTTTGCGAGGAAAAGCATGAGGCCTTTTATATGCGTAGCTGTTCTGACGAATGCCGCCGCGCAAAACGTAACTTCTTCGTTGAAGAAAATGGTTGGACAAAAGAGCAGATTGAGGAACAAATCGTCAAAATCGCTCAAGTTCAAAGTTCTTCTTTATAAGAAAAAAGAGCATCATCCATTTGTGGTGATGCTCTTTCATATTTTTTTGAGTTTCTCTATCTTGTTTGTAAAGTGGTACTCTGTTTCACCTGAGTGATTACGCGTTTTACAGAACAGATATTTTGGTACCTAATTGTCCATGATACCTGAGCAGTTTTTCGCCTTACCCGAGCGATTTCCCACGGTACCCGATCACTTTCCCGGCTTACCCGAGCAATCTCCCTCTCACTAGGGCTTTCTATATCTCACTTAAATTTTTCTTCATTCTCTTTTTGCCAAGTAACGCCCTACCTGTCGACCACTAAATAAACACCCACCAACAAATGTCCCTTCTAAAGCACGGTAACCATGTACACCGCCACCACCAAAACCACTAACTTCCCCAGCTGCAAATAAACCCGGTACAGGCTGACCATCCATTCCTAACACAGCACCATTCAAATTTGTCTGTAAGCCTCCTAGTGTTTTACGCGTTAAAATATTTAAACGCACCGCAATAAGTGGCCAATTTTTGGGATCTAATATTTTATGGGGCTTCGCAACGCGCACAAATTTATCACCAACATAGTTTCTTGCACCATGAATAGCATTAACCTGTAAGTCCTTTGTAAATTTATTGTCCATTTCACGATCCCTTGCTAAAATTTGCTCTTTTATTTTGATAAAATCAAGAAGGTCATTGCCAGCCAACTTGTTCATTCCTTCGACTAACTCCTTTAAATCATTAGCAATCACAAAATCCTCGCCATGATTTTTAAATGCTTGAATAGGGCCTGGTGCTCCTGGCAAAACGCGTTTCAGAACATCACTAATACTTTTATTTGTTAAATCAGGATTTTGTTCAGAGCCTGACAATGCAAATTCTTTTTCAATAATTTTTTCAGTTAAAATAAACCACGAGTAATCATAGCCTGTTTTTTGAATTGCTTCTAATGTGCTTAACGTATCAAAACCAGGAAAGTTTGGTGCTCCAAATCGATTGCCTTCTGCATCAAACCATAATGATGAAGGACCAGGCAAAATTCGAATGCCGTGATTTGGCCAAATAGGGTCCCAATTTTTCAAGCCTTCTGTATAATGCCACATGCGGTCTCGATTAACGATACGTCCCCCCGCATGCTCAGTAATTTCTAACATTCTGCCATCTACATAAGCAGGTACACCACTGACCATATTTTTGGGTGGTGTACCAAGTCGAGCAGGCCAATTTTTTCTGATTAAGTCAAAATTTGCACCTATCCCACCGCTCGCGACAATAACCGCTTCAGCTTCATAAGAAAATTCGCCTATGCCCAGCCTTGAGCTTTTTTCACCGCGAATTGCAAAGCTTTGAGCCAAAACTGTTCCACTAATCCCTGTTATTCTTCCATCTTGTAGAATAAACTCATCTACACGATGTCTTGGTTTAAAATCTATATAACCATCCTTTATGGCCTTTTTCACTTTTTCAGCAAACGGCTTTACAATGCCTGGCCCAGTTCCCCAAACAACATGAAATCTAGGTACCGAATTTCCGTGGCCGCCTGCTAATGATCCTCCACGTTCTGCCCAACCGACGACAGGAAAAAACTTAATACCCATAGACTTTAACCAACTATATTTTTCACCAGCTGCAAAGTCTACATAAGCCCTGGCCCATTTATACGCCCACGAATCTTCATCCTCCAAGCGATCGAAGCCAGCCGTCCCTTGCCAATCCTGCCAGGCAAGCTCTTTACTATCCTTAATACCAAGCCTTTTTTGCTCAGGTGAATTCACTAAAAATATACCGCCAAAGGACCAAAATGCCTGTCCCCCCATTGAATTTTCAGGTTCTTGATCTACTAAAACAATTTTTTTCTTTGCATCCGCTAACTCACAAGCAGCTACTAATCCTGCCAGTCCTGCACCGACAATTGCTACATCATACATCATTCTACGCCCCCTAAAAATCAATCTTAATTACTTACATTCTTCTCTAATTGATCGTTTACCTTCTACACATTGAATTTTTGACGAAAATGTGACAATAAAAAATGTTCGCTTTCCTCCTCTAAACAACGAAAGTTTCTATTTACGTAATCCATTTAACACCAATTCATTCCCATATAATTTTCGACCTCAAATATTTGTTAAAAGCGCATGTAATCTGATTTAACATATATCGGTAGCGCTTTCAATGTCCTTTCTAAAAAGACGAACGATGTAAAATATAAAACACAACAATATTCGTGTTTAGGTATTTTTCAGACTTTTGAAGTCACGATTTTTAATCTTTTTTAGAAATATTGTTGACAAAGGTGAACAATAAGGATTATGATGTTAACAAATTTAATCACACGAAAATATAACGACGGAGACATGCTAGTCGCAAGAAAATCCAAAGAGAGCTGATGGTTGGTGTAAATCAGTGATTTCTACGATAATAGTTCCACTCCTGAATAGATAAGCCGAACATCTCCAAAGTAAGCTTATCCGTCTCATGCACGTTACGCATATTGCTAAGACTGCTAGAAATCTTTCAAGCAGTGATTAAGGGTGGTACCGCGAACCAATGTCTATTCAGCCTTTCGCCCCTTACAACACAATCTTTGTGTTTGTAAGGCGCGGAAGGCTTTTTTATTATTTTTTATTCTAGAAAGGAGATTGTTTGCATGCTGTAAGATATTTAGTTTTACAAAATTCAGACTGTTTCGTATATAAAGACCACTAACAATTTTTAAATAAAAGGAGCTAATTACAAATGACTACTGCAACTAAAACAATTAACGTATTTATCGCTGACCCACTAAGTGAAGATGGTATTTTCCCACTACGACAAGAACAAGATTTAGACTTAAATATCATCGTCGATACTGGTCTTGCACCAGAAGAATTAATCGCAAAAATTGCGGATGTAGATGTTTTACTAGTACGTTCTCAAACAACGGTAACACGCGAAGTAATTGAAGCGGCTAAAAACTTAAAACTTATCGGACGTGCTGGAGTAGGTGTAGACAATATTGACCTAACTGCTGCTACTGAACATGGTATTATCGTTGTGAATGCACCAGACGGTAACACTAACTCTGCTGCTGAGCACACTATTGCCATGATGACTTCACTTGCTCGTCATATCCCACAAGCATTCAATACACTTAAAAATGGTAAATGGGATCGTAAATCTTATGTTGGTGTTGAGCTTAAAAATAAAACTTTAGGTGTTGTAGGCTTCGGTCGTATCGGTGTTGAAGTTGCATATCGTGCAAAAGGTCAACGCATGGACGTTATGGCATACGATCCATTCCTAACAGATGAACGCGCTAAAGAGTTAGGGGTAACAAAAGCAACAGTTGAAGAAATTTGTGCAGCTGCAGATTTCATTACCGTACACACACCACTTCTTCCTGAGACACGCAACCTTATTAACAAAGAAAAATTCGCTATGATGAAAGATGGCGTGCGTATCATTAACTGTGCACGTGGCGGTATTATCAATGAAGATGATTTATATGATGCAATCGTAGAAGGTAAAGTAGCGGGCGCTGCTCTTGACGTATTCGTATCTGAGCCAGCAACAGATCATAAACTACTTACTTTACCGCAAGTAATCGCAACACCTCACTTAGGTGCATCTACAATTGAAGCACAAGAATCTGTAGCGGTTGACGTTTCAAACGACATCATTAAATTCTATAAAACGGGTACTGTAACTAACCCAGTGAACATGCCATCTATTCCAAAAGAGTTGCTTGCGCAAGTAGAGCCTTTCTTTGAATTAGCTGAAAAACTTGGTTCATTCTTATCTCAACTTACAACTGAGCCTGTAAAAGAAATCAACTTATCTTATGCTGGTGAAGTAGCAAATTATGATGTTCGTCCATTAACGTCAAACGCGTTAAAAGGCTTATTATCTAAAAACCACGGTAATCATGTGAATGACGTAAATGCTCGCTACCTATCTGAACGTATCGGCATGAAAATTAATGAGCACAAAACAACAACTGCTAAAGGTTTCACTAGCTTAATTACGATTGAAATTAAAACAGTAAACGAAACACACACAGTTGCTGGTACATTATTAAACGGTTTAGGTGCACGCATTGTTAAAGTAGAAGACTATGTTGTTGACGTTATTCCACAAGGTCACCTTCTTTACATTAAAAATACTGACAAACCAGGTGCAATCGGCCGCGTAGCAACAAAGCTAGCAGAAAAAGATGTAAACATCGCAACAATGCAAGTTGGCCGTGCACAAGTTGGCGGTACAGCTGTCATGATGCTAACAATCGACAATGCTGTAACAGAAGAGGATTTAACATTCGTTGCAAAGCTTGAGAATATTGATGAAGTAAAAGCTATTAACCTATAATATATTGATTTATAAGCAGGGAGTACAAATACTCTCTGCTTTTTTATTTTTGGAGATTATCATCTTAACGTAGGGTTGATTTCCGTTCCGACTGGGCGCTTTCCTGGGGGCGTCCGATGAGCCGCTTCACTCGCGTTGCTCGCTCCAGGGTCTCATCTGTGACGCTGATCCCCAAGGAGTCGCCCAGCCTCCACTCCAATCAACTTATATACATAGTATACGTTTCAACAATGTCATACCTAATTTTTAATGAGGAGCTTTTTTTGGTAAAATGATACTTTTCAGAAAGTCACTCGTCTTTAAGAGAAAGGAGGTGCACATTTTGACGATTGAAGAGCTGTTTTACTTACATAATCAAACCATTTTTAAATATTTATACTACTTACTCAATGATGAGAAATTAGCGGAGGATTTCACACAGGAGACATTTGCCCGCTATTTAAAATATCAGCAGACAATCAAAGAAGATGCAGAGCTCGCTTGGCTTAGGAGTACTGCACGTAATCTAGCTTACGATCATTACCGCAGGAAAAGACTTATTCAATTTGTACCGTTTTTAAACGTCCATGAAGAGCTTGAGCCAACTTCACCACACCAATGGCTCATCCAGCAAGAAGATGCAAAGACCCTTTATCTTGCAATTAGTAGACTTAAGCTCACTTATCGAGATGTCATTATTTTACGTAAAATTGAGGGTTTATCCATTCAGGAAACTTGTGATGTACTAGGCTGGAATGAAGGAAAAGTAAAAAACACATTAAAACGTGCACTTGTCGCATTGAAAAAGCAACTTGGAGGTGAATTTGATGAGGAACAATGAGGAATCCTGGCAACATTTACGCGACCTCAAATTAACTAAGCAGCAGCAGGAAAAAATACTGCACAATATTACTACACCTACTACAATAGCAAAACGACCAATTAAAAAGTCTTGGAAAATGCCTGCAGTATCTTTGTTATTTATCACAGTTCTTTCTATTTTAATGTTGTCCTTTATCCAAGGGCCTGCTAACTCTCCACTGACAACAGATACAAACAAAACAATTTCTAAAGTTTATGTTCACAGCAATGAAAACAAAGAAACGTTCATCGCAAAAGCTTCATGCCTTTATGTACCTCAGGAATGCTATACAAATAAGCAACTTTTAAGTCAGCTACAAGAACAAATGGAACATGCACCTTCAGTTGCAGTAACAGCTCAACAGTGGGAAGCTAATGGTTACTTTACACCTCAAGATGTGTTGATTATCTATTCTGATGGAACTCAAGAGAAATGGAAGGTGCTTAATAATGATACTTTCTTTAATGTCGTAACAGAACAAGCAATTCAATCCGACAATGCATTTGATTCACTGGAGTACTACTATGATAATAAACTTTCCATCAAGATTCTTATTGCAAATATCTTCTTATTGCTTATGCATTTCACACTATGGCTTGCAAAAAAAAGAATGCCTCATATTGAACGACGTTTTGTTGCGGCTACAGTTGAACATGCAATCGCCAACGCTATTATGCTAGTCTTGTTTGCAGGTATTTTATTTGCTATCTATTTACTGATGCATTCTATACACGCTACGATTATATACGGCTTATTTACACTCTACTCTATTATGCAAATTTATTATCGTAAAAAAGCAGGTGAGCCCCGAGGTTACCTAGTAGCAAGTGCCGTTGTTCAACTATGTATTACAATAGCTTTTTCATTGTTATATTTTGCAAATTATATACACTTCTAGCTGTTCAATAAGTTATTGGACAGCTTTTTCACACCAAAAAAGTATCCCAGAAACACTTCTGAGATACCACCTCCGAATTAGACCAATGCTAGCCCTCACTTCAACGCTATACAAATATTTTTGGCTTCCGTGAAGAATTCTAAGCTATGGTGACCGCCCTCACGCCCTACGCCACTCTTTTTAAAGCCTCCAAACGGGGCACGTAAGTCACGCACAAACCAGCAATTTACCCAAATCGTACCTGCACGTACATTATGTGAAATACGGTGTGCACGCTGTAAGTTTTCGGTCCAAACAACTGCATTTAAACCGTACTCTGTTCCGTTTGCTATCGCAAGTGCCTCTTCCTCCGTATCAAACGGTATAATTGTAACGATAGGACCGAAAATCTCCTCTTGGCAAATGCGGGCTTGCGGATTTTCTTGTAAATAGATAGTCGGTTGTAAATAATAACCCGTACTTAAATGCACTGGTAATTCAGGACGTTCACCACCGTAAATAAGTGTAGAATTTTCATATTCAGCTATACTTAAATAGCTTGTTACCTTATTATAATGTGTTTCACTTACGACTGGTCCCATATTCGTTTTTGAGTCTTGCGGATCGCCAACGACTAAAGCTGCAGCCGCTTCTTTAAAGCGTGTAAGGAATTCATCTAAGATTGTACGTTGCACTAATATACGTGACCCTGCTAGACAAACTTGACCAGAATTCATAAATGCTGCTTGAATCGATACCGTGATAGCTTTTTCTAAATTCGCATCTTCAAAAATAATGTTTGCTGCCTTACCACCTAATTCAAAGGAAACTTTTTTCAATGAATCAGCACCGTTTTTCATGATCGCTTTCCCTGTTGTTGTTTCCCCCGTGAAGGAAACTAAATCGACTTCAGGATGAGTCGTCATAAATTCACCTGCTGATTGTACCCCAAAGCCATGAACAACGTTAACTACACCGTCTGGAATACCTGCCTGTTGTGCAATCTCACCGAGTAACGATACGGTTAAAGGTGTAATTTCTGCCGGCTTTATGACCGCCGTATTCCCTGAAGCTAAGCATGGACCAAGCTTCCACGTTGTTAGCATGAACGGTAAATTCCAAGGGGTAATTAACGCAGCAACCCCTACTGGCTCATAGCGTGTATAATTTAAATAAGCATCATCCATCGGGTATACTTCGCCGCCTTGCTGTTCCATAAAATCAGCAAAAAACTTCAAATTTTCTGCGGCACGAGGGATTTCACGTTCTAATGCTACTTGATAAGGTTTACCAACATCTAATGCTTCTAAGCGCGCTAACTCCTCTTTGCGTTCTAGAATAATTTCTGCCATCCGACGAATTTTCGCCAAACGCTCAGATAAAGGCATTGTACGCCATGGTCCTTCTTCAAAAGCTCGCCTTGCTGCTTCACACGCCCGATCCACGTCTTCAAAGCTTGCTTCATGGACTTTTGCAATAATCTCCTGAGTCGCAGGATTTTTTACCTCGAATAATGTTTGAGAAGAAGATTCAACATATTCCCCATTAATAAATAGCTTAACTTCTTTCAATTTCGTTTGTGTATTCCCCATAGTAGACACTCCTTATTATTCATTTTGTCGACGTTGGATGGACTTCCCTGCAATTCCCCAATGAGTGCTTGGGATTTCATTTAAGCACACACGAACCGTTTCAAGTGGTGCGTCTAATACAGATGACACGGTTTTGCTTAGTTCTTCAATTAACCGCTCCTTTTGTTCTGGTGTACGTCCCTCAATAAATGTTACTTGAATAAATGGCATTCCACCTTCCTCCTTCTCTATTACTCTACTTCAACTGTTAATGACTCCATTCCGTCAAAGCTTACAGTAAAGCAATCTCCTGCATGCATTGTTGCAGCGCCTGTTAACGCGCCACTTAGCACAACATCTCCAGCTCGAATGTGTTGTCCACGAGCGATTAATTTATTTGCCATCCATGCAATGGCACGTGCTGGATGCCCCATTACTGAACCTGCTGTACTCGTCGCAAAGATTTCATCATTGTGCGTGAAAATGCAGCCCATATTCACAAGATCCACTTCGTTCACCGCATACTTTTGTGAACTCACTATGTAACGCGAAGAAGAAGAGTTATCAGCAATTACATCTGGTAAGGTAAAATTGAAATTTAAATAACGACTATCGATCATTTCCATGGCAGGTGTAATATAATCAGTTGCTTTCAAAACTTGCGCAACGGTTGCAATTGGACCCCGTAAATCCTCTTTAAATACAAAGGCAATCTCTGGCTCAATTTTCGGATGAATTAAAGATTTTAAGGAAATCGGCAGTTGTGGATTTAACGCCATATTCGCTAATAGCACGCCGTAAGATGGCTCATGTACACCCATCATTTGTTGCTTAGCCTTACTCGTTAAGCCAAGCTTTAACCCTGAAATGGTTGTTTGCTCATGCATACGCTTGAGTTCAATTAGTTTGGATTGAATGTCATAGGCTGTTTCCACCGTCAGCTCTGGATATTGATCGACAAACTTCGTGACCTCAGACACATCTCGCTCTGCTTTATACAACTCATACGCAATTTGATCTAGCGTATCGGTTTTCATCATGGCTTATCCCTCCGTTTCTCCTAGACTGTCTTGGCTATCTTACGAGCAATTTCTGCAATTAAATCCTCTTGCCCACCTACCGCTTTCATTTTGCCGAGCTCCACTAAAATTTCACGTTCATCTACGTTATATTTTTTCGCTGCTTCTTGCGTAAATAATAAAAAGCTAGAGTAGACACCAGTGTAGCCCATCATTAAACTAGAGCCTGTTATTTCTTGCGGACGTGGCATAATTGGGGCAACTACTTCATTAGCAACATCGATTACACTATATAAATCAATCCCAGTTTCATAGCCAAGACGATCAAAAACTGCAACCATTACTTCCGTTTGTGTATTACCACTACCAGCACCTAAACAACGTAAACTACCATCCACATACGTAGCACCTGTTTCGATAGCAGCTATCGTATTTGCCAAGGCAAGCGATAAATTATTATGAGCATGGAAGCCAATTTCACAAGAGACATGCGACTTTAATGCAGCTACACGTTCCTTGACCTCATGAGGGAGCATGGCACCTGCTGAATCTGTCACATAAATAATTTCAGCACCGTATCTCTCAAATAACTTCGCTTGTTCTACTATTACGGACGTTGGAGCCATATGCGCCATCATTAAAAATCCGACTGTTTTCAACCCTAGCTCTCTACTTAAATAAATATGTTGTCCTGCAACATCGGCCTCAGTAACATGTGTTGCCACACGAGCCATTTTAGCCCCAGCCTTCACTGCATTTTTTAAATCTTCCTTTACACCTATACCAGGTAAAATTAAGACCGAAATAGCCGAATCACCACATTCTTCTCGTGCCGCTTCAATTAACTTCAGTTCATCTACTTTTGAAAAGCCATACTGCAGAGAAGAACCCCCTAATCCATCGCCATGTGATACCTCAAAATATTTCACCTTTGCTTTCCTTAAACCACGAGCTACATCTCTCACTTGCTGCTCTGTAAATGCATGGCGCATTGAATGACTACCGTCACGCAATGTGACATCTAAAACTGTTAATTTTGTCATTTACTCACCTCCGCTTAGTTCGCCTTCACTGTTTCATGATGCTGTTTAGCAATTTCATTTCCTACTTGTACTGCTGCAGCCGTCATAATATCGAGATTTCCTGAATAGGTTGGGAAAAAATCTCCTGCTCCCTTCACTTCTAAAAAGATTGATACTTGTTTACCATTAAAAATAGGAGCACTCGTCATGCGATATCCAGGTACATATTGCTGAACAGCTAGCACTATATCTTCAATTGCTTCGATAATTTCGTGTTCCTTGTCACCTTCATTCACTAAAACATGCACAGTATCACGCATGATAATCGGCGGATCAGCTGGATTTAAAATGATAATAGCCTTTCCCCTATTCGCTCCGCCTACATCCTCTATTGCATTGGCTGTTGTTCGTGTAAATTCATCAATATTAGCCCGTGTTCCAGGTCCTGCGCTTTTACTCGCTACCGTTGCAACGATTTCCGCATATTCAACATCAGCTACTTGGTTAATCGCATAGACAATTGGAATAGTCGCTTGACCACCACATGTCACCATATTGACATTATCGGCCGTCGCGAATTTTTCCAAATTAGCACACGGCACAACAAATGGGCCAATAGCTGCCGGCGTTAAATCAATGATCTTTTTACCCAGAGCAAGCACTCTCTCACTGTGCATAGAATGTGCCTTTGCCGTTGTAGCATCAAACACAATGTCAAAAAGCTCAGGACATGCCACTAAGCCATCAATTCCATTCGTGATTGTATGATAGCCACGAGCCTTTGCACGTTGAATCCCCTCTGAAGCAGGGTCAATTCCTACCATGACACTCATCGTTAAGTAATCACTACGCTCAATTTTGTACATTAAATCTGTACCAATATTACCGGAGCCTAAAATCGCAACTTTCAACTTTGCCATCTTCATTTCTCCTCCTTCAACCTAAACGTAGCCGACACAGCACCTAGATGGGCAAACTCTGCCGTGAACGTATCTCCATCCTCAATTGTGACTGCTGCTGTTAATGCGCCTGCTAATATAAATTCACCTGCCTGCAAACTGATATGATATTTACTAAGTTTATTAGCTAACCATGCAACTGCACGTAATGGATCACCCATGACAGCGGCAGCGGCTGCACTATCAAACAATTCACCATTGCGGTAAACATTCATGCCAATATGCGGTAAGTCTACATCTTTCAATTTTGTAGGTGTTCCACCAATAATCACCATGGCAGAGGAACCATTGTCTGCGACTGTATCTTCAAAACGAATTTTCCAATCCACTATGCGACTATCAATTACTTCTAATGCAGGGACAATGTAATCTGTCGCCTCCATAACATCCTCCACTGTAATATTTGGTCCATTTAAGTCCTTCTTCAAAACAAACGCAATCTCAAATTCCAACTTTGGTTGAATGAAATGGTCGAGTGAGATCGTTGCACCGTCGACTTCTACCATATCCGATAAAATATGGCCGTAGTCTGGCTCCGAAACTTTAAATTGCTGTTGCATCGCTTTACTCGTTAAACCAATCTTTTTACCGACAATTTGCTTCCCCTCTTGTTGCTTTGTAGCAATTTGAAGTAATTGAATAGCATAAGCGTCATCTACAGTTATGTCTGGGACAGTAGATGATAGTGGATCGATCGGTTGCTTCGTTGCCTCAGCTTCCTGTAATTTCTCTGCATAAAGTTGTCTATCCATACCTAACCTCCTAGACCTGTAGCGTTGTCGCTGCTGATAATGCACCATACTGCCCATTAAAGAATAGCAATGGCTCCCCATCTTCTAGATGAATGTTTTTCACTCGTCCGATAAATAACGTATGATCACCTTCTATATAAGTGCTAGCTACCTCACAGCTCACCTGTGCAATAGCGCCTTCAATTGTAGGGGCACCTTGTAAATCGCCGAATGTTACTTGACGCTTATCTTTTATTTGTCCGGCAAATAGCATTGATAGCTCTTGCTGCTGTGCTGATAAAAAATTAACAGTAAATGTTCCGCTTTGTTGGATATACTTCAGCATAGAAGCTTTTTCACCGATAGAGATGACAACTAATTTCGGATCAAGTGAAACAGACATGAACGCATTTGCAGTCATACCATGGATACTGCCATTTACTTTTGTTGTAATTACTGTGACACCTGTTGCAAATTTCCCCATCGCAGTTCTAAACAGACGATCCTCCATTACATAACCCCCTCATAATATAGTGCTGTCTCAAATACTCTGAAGTAGTATTTAAGACAGCGATTTGGATTTTTTTACAGATAAAAATACTGACTAGCTTATCACCATAACGTGGGGTTGATTTCCGTTCCGACTGGGCGCTTTGTAGTTGCTGTCGCTTCGCTTTCGCACAGAGCAAAGCTTCCTAGGGGCGTCGGGCTAACACGATGTTAGTCACGAAGGCGTTATCACAGGACGTGATGCTTTTAGCCTTCGTTCCTCTATTGCTAATCCCCAAGGAGTCGCCCAGTCTCCACTCCAATCAACTTATATAAATTGCATACGTTTTAACAAATGTCATCGCTAACTTTTGGTGATGAGCCCTACTATTGTTTATTTCACTGGAACCTTCACTGCTCGATCTGGGGTACCATATAAGAAATACTCATTTGGTAGTGGAGAGCCATACCAAATAATCGCTTCATCTAATTCATTTTCACGCCATGTTATTGGCTTCCAATCAGGATCGAAAATTAGGTAACCTGAATCGCCAAATAATTCAACTCGGTTGCCACCAGGCTCCATCACGTACATGAAGTACGCTTGACTCACACCATGCTTGCCAGGTCCCGCTTCTATTTGAATACCGTTTTCTACAAAAATATCTGCTGTATCCATCAGGTGCTGTGGATAGCCGTACCAAAATGCAATATGATGGAAGCGGCCACTGTTGCCAGTTTGATCGTTCATTAACGCTACCTCATGTACAAGTGGGCTAACACTCATCCATGCACCAATTTCTTCATCATTGTTTAAAACAATTTGTTCACGTAATTTGAAGCCTAAATGCTCGGACATAAACTCACGGTTTTTTGCCACATCCTTACACATTAAGTTGATATGATCTAAACGGCGTGCCGGAACACCCATTATTGGCCGCTTTTGTGGACGACTTTTTAATAATGTTTTTTGGTCTTCAGCTGGCTGGAAATAATCTACTTCCCACAAAATCTCTTGATTATGTCCATCTGGTGTGACGAATTGGTAAGCACGACCATGACCTAAATCACCATCAATCCAACCTTTTCCGTAACCGCTTTTTTCTAAAGATGCGACACGACGCTCTAGCGCTTCAGGTGAACTTGCTCGCCATGCAGAATGTCCAAGACCAGCTTCTTTTCCTTCCGTAAGCTTTAGAGTGTGATGATAAAAATCTTCATAGCCTCGTAAATAAACAGATTGCCCCTCGCGTGCAGTAATTTGTAGTCCCATATAATCTGTGAAGAACTTTAAAGATTCTTCTGGCTTTGGTGTAAAAAGCTCCACATGCGCTAATTGTGCTACATCAAAATTTGACATCAAACATTCCCCCTAATTGTTTTCATTATTTATTGGTAAAATAATTCACATCATCTGGATTAACCCACGTAGGGTCTGTCCACCCTGTTAAATCGTAATCTGCCATACATTGCTCAGCAAACGCTATAAACTCATCTGTTTTACCGCTGCCTTGTGCTCCAAACAATGTCTGTAATCGAATATCTTCATGATTTCCAGCATAATTACGTTCGTATAATTCACCTCGGCCGCCAAACTCAGTACCAATCGCATCCCAAAGTAGCTTAATTGTTTTAATTTTTTCAAGGGCTTCAATACCATTTGAACCACGATAGAGCTTATCTAATGTCGGACGGAATTCTTCGTTTAAAAAATCTCTTGCACTAGATGGCTGAACGATTAAATTCCCTGCCACAATCTGCTGAATGATGCCTTTAATCTTCGGCCAACCTTCCTGTAAAAATACGCGATATGCTAATCCACCATTTAAATTCGGAATAACGATGCCATTTTCTTTTTTCTCAGGATTCAGTGCCATCGCATCACTTAATGACCAGAACATATGACGCCAAGCTATAATTTCCCCGATATGCACCTGTACGCCACGGAATTGATCAGTGCCCGCTGTCTTTAATGCTTTCAACAATACACCAATAATAAAATCTAATTTTACCGCTAAGCGCGTGACACCTTGGAAAGTAAAGCGATTAATGAAACCGCTTTCTACAAAGAATGAAGTTGTCTTTTGCATATCTTCATAAATTAAAATATTTTCCCATGGAATAAGTGCTTGCTCGAATACTAGTACTGCATCATTTTCATCGAAACGGCTACTTAGCGGATAATCAAATGGACTCCCCATAATGGCAGAAGTCATTTCATACGATGCACGACTAATAAGCTTCACACCAGGTGCATCCATTGGTGCAATAAAGACAACAGCAAATTTTTTATCTTTGATTGGTAATCCATATGTGCCAACAAAATTGTAATTAGTAATAGCTGAACCAGTAGCCACCATCTTTGAACCACTAATAATCAAACCTTCGTCCGTTTCACGTTCCACTTGGATAAAAACATCGCCTACTTCATGGACATCTTTATGTCGATCTACAGGTGGATTCACAATTGCATGATTAAAGAACCAATTGCGCTCCTGTGATTCTTTGTACCAACGCTTTGCATTTTCTTGGTAAGGTGAATAGTATTCAGGATTCCCACCGAGAGTTGCAAGGAATGAAGCTTTGTAGTCTGGTGTCCGACCCATCTGCCCATATGTAAGGCGGGCCCAAGCAACAATAGCATCTCGTCCTTTAATTAAATCATCCGCGCTACGTGCTGCTCGGAAATAACTATGGGTATAACCACCACTACCCGTATCCGTTTCACAAGTTAAAATATCTTTGTATTTTGGGTCATGCATGGCATCATATAAACGTGAAATCGATCGTGCCGAATTTCGAAAAGCTGGGTGGGTCGTGACATCTTTTACACGTTCACCATGTAACCAAATTTCCCGACTATCCTTTAAACTTTCTAAATATTCCTGCCCTGTCAATGGCTTCGTACCTTGCTTTACAACCATCCTCTTCCCTCCTACAATTATTTTTTCTTGTTTGACATGTCTATTTAACTGTAATAGTTTTTGAATTTTTAGATAATTTATAAAAAGTATGGTATTCTGTTTCTTTTCTTTAAAATTTGAAAGGAAAATATGCGAAGAATCAATTATGCCTCGGCATAATTGCGTCCGGAATCGGCTTTGTGCTTAGGCCTGCGTGATGCAGGTCAGTTAGCCGTTATCGCATGGATGCGATGATTTTAGGCTAACATCCTTTAAGAACTCCTTTCCGATTCCGTGACATCCGCCGGAGGCTTTGGGCCAACGTGATGTTGGTCACTCAGTCGTTGCCACAGGACGTGGCGTTCTTAGACTGAGTTCCTCTATTTCAGCGGATGTTTGGATACCCGCTGAAAGAAGTTAAAAAAAGCCAGCAATTCCGCTGACTTTTCTTACTTCTTATTTTCTAATGTTTTAATTACATAATAGATTTTCAAGGCTAACTGGCATCGGAAACGCCCATCTCCTGTCCGCAAATCTTCTTGCAATAAAGATTCAATTTTTTCCATTCGATAACGAAAACCAGGAATGGATAGATTCAAAGCCTTCGCTGTTTTATTGACGTTCCCACTGTGGTTTAAAAAAACTTCTAATGTATGGACAAGTATTGCATTATTTTGCTCATCATATTTTAATAGATGACCAAGTACATCTTCATAAAACTGTAAAAGCTCCTTTGGATTTGTCGTCTTTAAAAATAGCATAATGTGCTGAAAGTTTTCGTAAATAGCAGATTGTGTTTGTTCAGGTGCTGCATATCGCAAAAATTGACAAATCAGTCTTGCCTCATTGTGACTGCTCCCTATTTCCTCTAACTTCTCAGCATTTTTCCCAACACCAATTTGAAATATAGATTGTTTAAATCGCTCTTTTAAGCGTTTCGATAATACGCTAACAAAGTCTGACATATATTCGATATCTTTCTCACAATCCTCTAGAATAAGTAGAACCTCTTGATTTTTAATAAAGCACTCCACATTTAAATACTCTGTCATTAAAAAGCTGTGCAATATTTCCGGGTCCTCATGCTCAGTTGTTATGACAATTACACGATTGTTTTTACTCGGATCAAAGTAGAAAATACTACGTGCCTTTTTAATGAGTTCCTCTGAGGAAGATTGTTTACTCATGACTTCATCTAAAAAATCAGACTTTCGTTGCCACTGCGATTGAGCAATTTGCATCTGCGTATATAAATAAATTGAGAAGACCGTTACAGCGCGTTCTATAATCATTTCCTGCTCACGCGTTAGATCATTATGACTAAGAATCACTAAAGTCCCCAATTGTTTTTTCATGGTCATAATCTCATATTCATGTCGAAACTCTTTTTTCTTACGATTTCCTTCTATATAAAGTTGCTCATCTTCCTTATGCATAAAATAATAGCCAATTGGCTTCATTAAATATCTACGTTCTATCGTTACACTACATTGCAAAGCATCACTTAATAGATGTAAAAGTTGATTCAACGTATAGCCTTCAAGCATAGCATGTGTCATTTGCTTATGGATGGTGTCAGAATGTAGGATAGAATTATTCAATGTTTTTAACTCATTATAAGTAGCGTCTAATTCGTCAGCTAAGGAGGTTTCTTGAAAATATCGTATTATATCGAGTTGCTCTGCTGTAGCATGCTCCTTTGTTCGTACGACAAATTTACAATAGTCATCGCATTTACCACGACACTTTTCTTCAAAAACGACAATCTCCTTTGGATAGGTTTTTGCTAGAAAACCCGCTACATAACCGACCAGTGTCCAACATACACTTTCGTCACTAAAACCAAAATGGCGGACATGCTCCTCCGCCTCATAAGAATGAAACCACTTACCTTCCATTTCAAATTTCTCGTCACTTATTTCTAATACATCAATTTCTACACTAACAACGCCCTCTAATGTATGGATCGCTGCGCCAGCTCTTATCAACTCTTTTAACTCTTTCCAATTGTACATCTTCTCAATAGAGCCACCAGCACTATAACCACATGCCCAACCATAGCGTAATAAAAAGCCTTTTGCTCGCTCCATATTCAACGTTTGAATAATATCACGCCTAAAAAGCCCAAGTGCCTCAGCTGATTTTAAGATCATTCGATTCCCATTGAACTTGATGATGCCTGAACGTGGATTAATATCAATTGAATTTTCAAACACTAAACGATTTGCTTTCATCATATACACCCCTATAAACATGAAGTCCTATATATTTTTTCTTACAACAACAAGGCTTGTACATTTTCCCCAAATCGAAATCACTAGATTGAAAGTATTTACTTTTATTTGCAATAATAGTATAAAATATTTTTTCTGATAATTCACTTAATTGCAACAACAAAATGTTTCGACATATTACTTCGATAAAATAAAAAAATGTACTGACCCTTGATGAATCAGTACATTTCAGACTGTAGACAAACACTATTTTGTTGGTATAAAACTGTAGAGAAAATTAATTGAAAGACACCGTTTAGCATTATTTTACTCCAGAAGTCTATGCAGTGAAGCCTGTCTTGCGTAGTATTTTAATCATAGCTATTATACTATTTTGTTTCAGCTTGTCTTCTCACACTAATGATGAGGAACCGTTGATTTTTCACGGAGAGTGGCGACTCCTGCGGGATGAGCTTGAGCTGAAAGCCCCGCAGGAACGTAGTGACGAGGAGATTGAAGCCAAGCCCGCGGAAAGCGCCAACTCGGAGTGAAAATCAACCCTTGTTTATTGATACGCCTTAATTTATATTTATCCTTTTGCTTATAGCTTATTTACAAGTTCTAATAATGCAGTTAAAGAATCAACCTCATATGTTGGAGTGACAACGCCATTTGGTACATTGTTTTCACGGTTTATCCAAACGTTGCGCATACCAACACGAGATGAGCCTAAAATATCAGTATTTAAGTTATCTCCAACCATAATCGCATCGTCTGCTGTACTACCTGCTTTCTCCATTACATGCTCGAAAATAGAGGCATCTGGTTTTCCTTTACCAAAGTCCCCAGAGATAATAATATGGTCAAAATATGGTGCGATTTCTGGTGTTATTTCTAGCTTTAAATTTTGTAAACTTGGTGCTCCGTTTGTTAGTAATACGAGTTGATACTTTCCTTTCAGCTTATCTAGCACATCAAAAGTATCTTCATATAAGAATGGAGATACTTTACGCTCTGCCACAAAGCGCTCCCCTAGCTCCGCCCCTAGTTGTGCATCCTTAATACCAAGAGCTGCTAAGCCATTTGTCCATGCTTCTGTACGGTAGCCTGGTACGATATTTTTCATTTTTTGGAAAGAATCTGTTGGATCATCGAATGTTCCCCAAAGTCCTTCGAATGGGTTAATGCCGATTAACACCGTATAATCATATGTTTCATAGCCTTCGTAAAGTGCACGGGCTTCTTTACGCACAGCTTCCTCAAGCTCAGCCGGATTCACATTATGTATTGTTGCTACGTATTCACATGTTTTTTCAAATGCTGTTTTGACGGATTTTTTATCCCATAATAGCGTATCATCTAAATCAAAAATAATTGTGTTAATTGACATTGTGTCAGCTCCTAGCTTCCTATTAGTATAATTATTTTAGCATATATTCAAAATATTTAGCATAGCGTTTTAGGCATTTTCGTGCTCAATTTGGCCAATTAAATAAAGGCTCATCACATAACGTGGGGTTAATTTCCGTTCCGGCCGGGCGCATTCCTGAGGGCGTCCCTGTCGCAACGGAAATCATAGCAAACGAATGCCGTCCCCAACTTCTAGTGATGAGCCTATTCTTCATTTTGTGACTACTGATTTTTCCTACGTAATCTATCCATTAAGCTTTGTATTTCTTCCTTTTTCTGTTCGGTCTCTTCTTTTAAAATTTCAATTTGGTAGATGCCGTCCATTTCTTCAATTAGCACACGATCGCCAACCTGTACTGGTTTATTCATAGCTGATTGTAAAATGATTAGCTGTTCCTCTTCCTCTGGGTACTTCAAAAAAACTGCATATCCATCTTCAATACGGTCTAAGGTGTATTTAGTCGAGTTCACTAACGATATCCCCTTTCGCATTACGTAATTGCGCAGCATCCCCATCATTCAACCAAATCTGTTTCTTTGTCCACTTTAAATAATTTTGACCTTCTCGTGCATTTGAGCCACTTGTGACATACATCGTTTTCCCTGGCTGTAATGTCACATTTGGGAAATTAAAAACTTGATGCCCTTCAATTGATATAAGCTGCCAATCCTTTAAGGACACTGCTTCATTACCATTGTTTTTAATACCTACAATTTCTTCTATTAAATCCTTACTAACAATTTCAATACTTGCACTAGTTGTTGCTGGTGCTGAGGCACTTGTTTGTGGTGTTGAGACACTTGGTGGAGACCATTCCTTCGAATTCACTTCATAGTTTACCCCATCTGTTGATACGATAATAGTTCCCGCTTCTGCAGTAGAGTAAATTTCACTGCCAATTGCTTGTAATCGCTCAACTACTTCAGCATGAGGATGACCGTACTTATTGCCCTCTCCATAGCTTAAAATTGTCACTTCAGGATGTACTTTCTGAATGAACTCCGCAGAGCTACTCGTGTTAGAGCCATGATGGCCTGCCTTTAAGATCGTTGCTTTCACATCGTCCTGCATCATCTCTTTTTCTAACGCTATTCCCGCGTCGGCTGTTAATAAAAATGATACATTACCATAAGCAAGTTTTAAGACAATGGAGGCATCATTATTATCTGTTGCATTTTCATTGGCGTTTAACACCTTCACATTAATATCATCATCAAACGCTATACGATCGCCTGTTTTTGGAACATTATAAGAAATATTCTTCGTATCAATAAGTGTCAGCATCTCTTCAAAAGTTTGAGATGTATGTACCTTCCCTGAATCATAAAATTGTCCAATATCTACCGAATTTAACACAGGGATTAAACCACCAATATGGTCTGCATCAGGATGGGTTGCGACCACTATATCAAGCTTGTTCACACCGAGCTCCTTCAAATACGAAACAACCTTTTGACCGGCTCCTTTAACGCCTCCATCAACAAGCATTGTTTTACCGTTTGGCGATTCAATAAAAATCGAATCTCCTTGTCCTACATCAATAAAATGTACGCGCATTTCATGTCCCGCAGTGACAGATACTTTCTTCGTATTTGACGTCTCCGTACAGCCTGCTAGTAAAAAAATACAAAGGAGCATTACTAATAATTTTTTCATCTCTAACTTCCTTTCTTTTTCTATTATACAAAAAAGATAGCTAACCATGGGCTGAGCGCTTTCCTGTCTTTGGCCAAAAGGATGTTGGTCTCGAAGACGTTATTATCTGTGGCGCTGTGATCCCCAAGGAGTCGCCCAGCCGGAACGAAGATCAACTTATGATGGGGCAAAGTTATATCCATTTTGTATATAATTCTCAAACATTTTCTTTGTTTTCATGCGAATAAAATAATAAGGTTCCTGCATTGCCTGCTGAATACTAATATTTTCATCTACTAATGATTCAACAACAGTAAAGTAATTGAGTAATTCAGGTTTATCATTTTCTTCTATTGCACCTGACAATAAGATAGCTTGTACATTCGCCGATGTTGCAGCCTTCGCTACCCCTAATGGTGCTTTCCCATGTAATGTTTGACGATCCGATTTACCTTCACCTGTCATAACAAACCCGGCACCTTCTAAATGCTTTTTTAACTGTACTGCATTCATCACAATCTCAATACCTACATTAAAAGTTCCGTTTAAAAATGCTATTAATGCGCCTCCCATTCCACCTGCAGCGCCTGCCCCTTTGTAGTCGTGCAGTCGAATGCCAATTTGCATTTCAACAATGTCTGCAAACTGCTTTAAGCAGCTATCAAAATAAGCAATTTGATGTTCTTTTACACCTTTTTGACGTCCAAAAATAGCTGTTGCCCCACGCTCTCCAATCAATGGATTATCAACATCACATGCAATAATAAATGTTGCTTCAGCCAATCGGGGATCTAGCTGACTAACATCAATTGAAGCTAAATCTAATAGTGCCGAAACCTCATCAGCAATTAATGTGCCATCTTCTTTTTTCAATTGCAGTCCAAGTGCCTTTAACATGCCAATACCAGCATCATTTGTAGCACTACCGCCAATTCCGATAATAAATTTCCTAAACCCTTCATCAAGAGCAGCCTTGATTAGCTGCCCCGTCCCATACGTCGATGCAAGCTCAGGATTTTTTTCCTTATCCTGTAGCAGCATAATACCGGATGCCTGAGCCATTTCAATAACGCATGTTTCATTATCACCAAGCACACCATATCTCGCTTCAATTTCTCTCCCCAATGGGTCCAACACATGTTGTGAAATATATTGACCATCTGTTGAGGCAACCAGTGATTCTAAAGTACCTTCTCCACCGTCTGCAACTGGTAAAATGACTGTTTCAATCGATGGATTAGCATCCAAGATTCCTGCTTGCATTGCATTAGCCACCTCGATGGCCGACAAAGTCCCCTTATAGGAGTCTGGACTAATAACGACTTTCATGTTATACCTCCACTCATTTAAGTTAGGTTCTTACAATCATTATAATTCAGACTAAAAACATTCCTGAGATTTTATCGGAATGTTTTTTAATTTTATCGGAACATTTTGTAGTTTTATCGGAATGTTTTCCAACTTTATCGGAACATTATCGAGATTTATCGGAATAAAAGAGGCAATCTGAACATCACGTCAGATTGCCATCTTTTTTATGCCTTATATAATTCATCTAAAAACTCAATCTTTTTACCGATAGCCTCTTCAAACGTCATGATGTAGGCAGCCGGATCCTTGGGATTATGGAACTGCGTAATCTTCCCTGTTTCAGGATGCACAAATTTAGAGGAGGCTCCACAGCCAATTCCTAAAATAGTCTGTACTTCTTCCATTATGACAATATTATAGATGCTTTCTTCTCCAGCTTTACTGTAGCCTACATTTTCTAAATTGCCTAAAATATTTTTTTGACGATATAAATAGTATGGTGCATAATTATTTTCCTTCGTCCATACTTGTGCCATATGCATCATTTTTGCAACAGTATCACGGTCTGCTACCTTGTACTTATCTTTATTACGTGTCATTTCCGATGCACGCTTAAATGATAATGTGTGTACCGTTAGCGATTCTGGCTGCATTTTTGCAGATTCATCTAATGAATGCTGGAACTCCTCAATCCCTTCATTCGGTAAACCAATAATTAAATCCATATTAATATTATTCATGCCTGATTCACGTGCTAACCAAAACTTATCAATTGTTTCTTGTACCGTATGATGACGACCAATTGCTTTAAGTGTTTCATCTGTATACGATTGTGGATTAACACTTATTCGGTCAATGCCCCATTTTTTTAACACTTCTAGTTTTTCAGGCGTAATCGTATCAGGTCTGCCCGCTTCGACAGTTACTTCACGGATTGTCTCAGGATGCGGGAAGGAGTCATACATCGTCTGATACAATGCATCCATTTCATGTGCCTCAATAGATGTTGGTGTACCACCACCCCAATAAATGGACGTGATTTTCATATTATTTTCCTTCAGCCATTTCCCCATTTCACGTAATTCAATATGCAGCCCATCTAAAAAAGTAGCAACACGCCCTTGCTTTCGATTGCTGCCAATCGCATACGCTGGGAACGTGCAATAAGCACATTTAGTCGGGCAAAAAGGGATACCGATATAAATACTCATTTCTTTACCGATTTCATCTATATCAGGAATCGTCACTAACTGACGAGCAACTATTTCTTTTAGTAACGCTACCTTTTCCTCTGACAAGCGGAAATCACGAATAAGAATATCAGTAATTTCTTCCTCGCTCTTACCCGCCTTTCGGAATTTATGGTAAAGCTTAGTTGGACGCACACCCGTTAAAATTCCCCATTGCTGATGCATTCCCGTATGTTGCTCTAACACATCTAAAAATACGTGAGACAAAGCACGCTTCATACGAATATTTAGCTCACGTCCTTCAGCCTCAGATTCGTATTGAATACGATAGTCATTCGTATAACGCTTACCGTCTACCTCAAGTGCAGCTTTTGTAGAAATCGAGAAATCATCCCCAACGTTATATTCGAATGATACTGCCATATCTGTTCCTTCAGACTCTACTTTTAGCTTGGAATCCTCAAAAAATAAATTCGCAATATGATTTAATACGCGAATCCAATCCTCAGGATATTTTTGATCTATGTGAATAAATTTCATTTTCTTCGCTCTTTTCTCTCAATAATTACAGCACCAATAGTTTAACAAATTTTCATAACGTTAAGCAAAGCTACAATGAATAATAGAACATTCTGTTTAATTTTTTTCAGCGGGTGTCCAAACATCCGCTGTAATAGAAGAATTCAGTCTAAAAGCGCCACGTCCTATAGCGAAAGCAAAGCGGCAGCGACAATTATGCCGAGGCATAATTGCTTAATATAAAAAATCCATTTTGAAAAAATTTATCAAAATGGATTCTTATTTATTAATTTTCTATTGCCGCATTTGTTTTGAAATTTTCTTCTTTTAATTTAAGAATTTTTCTTAATTCCATGCTTACTTTCTCCAAGCCTTCCATATCGGGTATAAAATAAGAAACATCGCCGATATACCGATCTTCTCCTTTTATTTCTAACGTTTTCGTAGATATATTTTTGGAATTCAAATATTGCTTTTGGAGTGCGTAGATTTCATTAGGGTTTAAATCTGTTTCTACGTTTTTTCCTAAAATATCTGCAATTTGACCAATTTTAAATATTGTATTCGTCGATTTTGCTTGATTAATTGTTGCAGTCAAAAATTGTCTTTGTCTCTCTTCGCGTGAGTATGAAGCATTAACAGGTCTGTATCTCATTCTTACAAATGCAAGTGCCTCTTCCCCGTTTAAATGTGCCTCTCCTTTATGAAATTCTATCCTTTGTTTTCTATCGTAAATATTATCTTCCCAGAAATCCTCTTTTACATCTACTGTTACTCCACCTAAAGCATCGACAATATCTCTAAAGCCATCAAAGTTTACTGCAATAAAGTTATCTATCGGTATATTAAGGAATTTTTCAACTGTCTCTAATTGAAGCTTAATTGCCCCATAGCCTGTAATAGATCCGTAATTATAAGCAGCATTGATTTTATGTATACCTGTATATTCCCCTGCATTTTCTATTTTAACCCTTGCATCTCGAGGCACTGTAATTAAGTTAATTTCAGATGTATCCGGATCCAAAGTAATGACCATTTGAGTATCTGCCCGACCATCCTTCGCCTTACTAGAATAATTTTCAACACCTAATAATAGAATTGAGATTGGATCTTTTGTAAATGAAACATCCTCTTCCCTAAGTTCTGATTTATTTCCATCTCTATTTAAATCGACCTTTGAACTATCATAGGCATTTTTAAATTTAACAAACGCATAAGCTCCGTAACTAGTTGCGGTTAATAGTAAAATTACAATTACTAGTAAGGTTATTTTTATTACTTTATTTTTAGGTTTCGCTTTTTTAGAGCTTCTTGTTTTTCTTTCCAAATTAAATCCTCTCTTCTGTTTGAATTCCTGAAGTAAAGTCATTCTCTCTGTTAATTAAGACGTTGTTTGTTCTTTAAAGTTTCCTGTAATGAATATATTTGGAAATAAAATTTAAAAAAATCCCTGTAAAGGTTAATCTACCTTTACAGGGATTTTTAGAATTATTTTAAGTATTCCTCTACAAATTCAACTGGTACATAGGTTTTATTACCTTCTAACAAAGCAGGGGATGCATGAAGTGGGCGTAATGCTTTGTTATAACCAAACATTTTTTCTCCACGAGTAATTGTGTAAGATAAATTACCTTTTGATACAATTGCACCTTTACCTGTTGACTCCACTTTATAGCCAAGCTTTTCGGCAATCAAACGCAACGGAACCATCTTTGTTCCATCGACTTCATAATAATCTGTCGCGATTATTTTTGCTATTTCCGCATCTACAGTATTTTCTGTTGTATTTTCTGATTCGTCATCAAGAACAATTACTTTCGAAGGGGTTGTTTGAGCTGGGATACTTTTTGTTGAAGCTGTATAGAAGACAACTAAGTTCTTCTCTGTTAAATCTTTAGCTGCAACTTTCTCTCCCTTCGTATTTAAAAGCTCCGTATTTTCACCAATGATTAATTTTAACATATCATAAGTATTTGTTAGGTTTTCAAAGAAGTAATCAACTTCAACAAATCCAGCTTCCTTAGTTTCAACAATAACAACATCGGGACCGAATTGTGGTGGATAAATTAATTTTTGTGGCTTGTTCGCAAATGTATAAGCTACTATTTTATCCCCTTCTTTAAGATCCACTTTTTTACCTGTATTATCGAAAACAAGTGTATCTTTTGTTATCTCTAAAATGTTTGTTTGATCGCCATCTTTTACTGTGAAATATGTAATTTTTTCACTAGAATTGACTTTTTCAACTGTTCCATAAGTAGTATTGAAAATGTGAACAGGATCAATTTGAATTTGTGGTACTTGTTGTTCTGTCTCTGTCGGATTTTCTTTTGCCGAAGCAGCTGGTATTACTACACTTCCGAATAATAATGCTGTCATTGCTGCAGGCGCAAATTTTTTCATGTTCATAAAATCTCTCCTTATTATTAGGTTCATAGTAGTAGTAGTTTTAAAATGGTAAAAGTTTCATTGAAAATAAGAAAATTTGTGATAAAAACCATTTACCAGTAAATATTTCTTATGATTAGCAATCAAGAACGGAATAATTATTTTATCGATAAGTTAATAATTCGGACCAACACCAGAGCGTAAGGGAGATTTTCGTACCGGCTGGGCATCTTTCTGGGGTGTCGAGGCAATAGATATTTTTTGTGCGAAAGCGTAGTGCAACGTAACGGCAGCAACAAATGTTTTTTTTCGAAGCGAAGCGGTAAGATCCTTGGTCAAAAAATTTAACATAAGAAAAGTGCGAGAAATCAATGTTTCTAAAATTGATTTCTCGCACTTTTTAAAGTTTTGACTAGTTTTGTCCTAGCCTCTTTTCTTTTGGAGCGTCTAATACCGTACCTACTCCTTTACCATTTCCCTTAATCCTGTAATATCGATACCGTTTAATGCTTGAGTTGCAAGGCGATCAGCTTCTGAATTTTCTTTACGTGATATAAGCTTGTACTCTGGCTGGATACTGAGCTCCTCTAGCTTTGCATCAATTTTATCTGCCCAGCTAGATAAATTCTTTTCAAGTGCTGGCCATTCCCCACTCAATTGATTGATAACGACTTGGGAATCGCCAGTGAAACAAACTGGCAAATGGTGAACGTTCATTAGCTCAAGCTCGACTAACCCTAAATAAAGCGCTGCGTATTCTGCCTCATTGTTAGATTTTAGCTCTGCCGAAAAAGAATTTTGTCTTAATCGATATGGTTTGCCATTTTGCTCATAATAAATCGCACAGCCTAGCCCCGATTGTTTTGTTGCAAGATCAAAGCCACCATCGAAATAGACTGTAATATTGTGTGGTTCAGTGTCAATTTCCTTTAAATATGCCTTGAGTTCCTTCAAAGACCAATTTGTATCTTGTCGATCGATACAATGCAGTGATTTTACTCTCCCTGTTCGCTCCATGTCCTCTGCAAGTAGTAATGCTTGAGCTGCTGGCATTTCTTCTGAACGTAAAACAGTTTCCGCACCCTTTTTCGCTTTATAGGTCCATTCAATGATTACATGCATAGTATAACCTCCAATAGATATTGAGCCATAAATTGAAAACGTGCTCCGGCTTGCGGAAACACGTTTTTCTTCTTACTTGTTATATGTGCAACTATTAGTATTTTTATGCCTAAGAATGCGGTTTGATCAGCTCGATGATAGCATCTGCTTTTTCGGGACTCTCGTTTGCAACGCTAGAACCTGTTGTTCTGCTGCTTGGATGCTGAACTTCGCCGCTAAATCATGCTTTTCCGCCGCTTGGGTGCTGAACTTCGCCGCTAGATTATGCTTTTCCGCTGCTTGGATGCTCTTCTTCGCTGTTAAAATTCTTCATACAATGCTTGAATAGGTTTTATTAAAATGCGGTTTACTTCTTCAATTATCTTACTTACATTCATTTCTGCCTCAAGCATTGCAGAAATTTTTGCATTTTGCTGTGCAAGCTGTGCCGCTTTTTGTGCGTATACAAGCTCATCTTCCAATATATCTTCGCCATTTAATTGCTTTTTCTGTAAGTCAATTTGAACCTTACGGAAATTTTTGAATAGATTTAATGCTTCTTCATCTTCCTTAACCACTGTCACAGCTTTATTTAACGCTTCAAATTCAGGTGTTTTACGAAAAGTTGCCTCTAACGTATTAATTTCATTGTAAATATTAATCATAAACATAATTCTCCTTTTTAAATAAAGTAAACTATTAACCCTTGCACAATCCCAATCAATCCACCAAGAACTGCACCAAGTACTGTAATCATTTTAAACTCACGCTTAGAAATACCTAGTACAAGTTCCTCTAATTTCTCTACAGGGAAAGAATCAACCTGCTCACGTACTATTTCTTGTAAATTTAAGCGTTTCAACACATCTTCTAATTTCTCTTCAGCTTTTACAAAAGCTTTTTCAATGGCTTGTGGAATCACTGTTTCCTTCATCCATGAATTACCTTCTGGCCAGTAATGTGAAATGGGATAATTTAAGCGCTCTTCAACTGCTAATTGTTCTTTTACGTAAGTTTGCAATCTCGATAATATTTGTTCAAAACGAATATCCTGTAAGAAATCCATTGCTGGGCGATCTTTTAATTTCTCCAATTCCTGAGTAAAAATTTTCGTTAATAATGCTGATGTTCCTGGTTTCTGTAAAAATTTTATTAGCTCACGCTGAACCTTTGTCATGAGCGACGAAGAATCACCTAAAAACATATTAATCATTCCACCAAGTGATCCTTTTGACGATAAGAAGTCATCAATCATCGCCTTAATTGTCAGTTCTCCTTCAGGTGATAAAAAATAATCCTCACCTTTTTCTAAAATATGATCTACCGCTACTGGAATCTTTGCATCAATAGTATTTTGAATATCTGCTGATAATAGTGTACGAATTGATTTCGTTGATAGTGTATTCTTAACTGACTCAAATTGTCCCTCAACAATTGCGTCTACCTTCTGTTCAATTGTTGCTGGCATATTGGAGAATCCAGCTAATGATAGCCAATCCTGAATTGTTTTATCATTTGTAAAAACCGTTTCTTCTACCTTTGCTTGTACAAACTGTTCTACCTTTTCCTGAATATCCTTTGAGAAAAATTTCTTTCTAAAAGTTTCAGGTGTTAATAAATAATTCACAACCGTTAGCCCAAGTTGCTTTGCTAATTCGTCACGTCGTTTCGGAATAAGACCTGGTGTGAATGGCACGCGCCAATTTTTAATATATATAGCTTCATGTGGTCGGAAAAGCATTTTAATAGCTAGGTGATTCGTTACACCACCGATTGCAGCACCGATAACGGCCATAAATATTAATGTCACTAGAAAATTATCCATTAGTATCCTCTCATTTCAATTGTATTCACTATTGGCGTATTTTGTCGCCTGCTGCACTAATTATAGCAGAGCAATGATTTTCTACGAAAGAAATATCCTCTATTAGATTAACTATTTTTATCCATCTTTATTAATTTAAAAATACTAATTTCCGCTAAGGGCTACGCGCTTTAATGCGGGATTCGAGTAGTATAAGCAAAATATCAACAAAAAATCCTTCTTCATCTCATTACGATAGGAATGATATTTGGAGTTGCAAAATTACCACTATCCTTGAATAATATTAACTACATATATAAGAAATGGGGTTTGGTTATGATTCAGCATTTTAGCTTTAAGCCTTTATTTGAAAATTCTCAGCTTCCAGGTTGGTCTATTTCGTTCTTTTATCAACGTGAACGTTATTCAGCGGAGTACTTAAAAGATGGCGTTATACAATGGAATGGACCTATCCCTCCAAACGAAGAGGATGTAAAAAAAATGATTCACGAGCTAATGTTGTACCATGTTTACGATTGATCAATTTCACCTCAGCGTAATTGTAGCTGTCGCCTTGCTTTCGCTACAGAAAAAATTACTGCTGTCGCCACAAAACATTTTCTGAATAAAGATAAAAGTAGTATTTTTCTGTGCTAACATTGCATAAAAACACCTATTTTTTACTAATTTCAGCACTGCTATTAGCTTAAAATTGTTTATGTATATTGAAATTCCCTTATTTTTCTTATACATTTATGTTATTAAGTATTAAGGTTTTTTTATGCAGGAGGCTATTTCAATGAGTAAAGTCACTCTTTCTGATGACTTAAACAGTTATAATTCAAAAGCATTAATTCGTGCAAAAGTAAAAGAAGTTTTTTCCGAATTTTCGGCTGAAATTTTTGAGTTAGCGAATGAGGCTGAAGCTATTGATAGTAAAAAATTCGAGGCTCTTTCTGGCTTTAAAAGCGATTTCTACAATGAATACTGCAGTCAATTAAAAGGATTTTTCAATTCATCTACTAGTACTTTCGGAAAAAGATCTGTAAAAAATATGTATTTAACGTATAAGGGCAAAAATTATATTTTTACACAGCAAGGTATAACAGAAAAAGCACCTGTTACAATTTCACTTTACTCAGGTGAAATACCGTTCAAAGAAGCGCTACACGATGTGGAAAAAGCGTGCTTGAAATTACGTTTTCAACAACAATAAATAATTAAAGTAGAAGGAGCCGTCTCATATGAATGAGACGGCTCCTTTTTTGTGCTATTAAAATAATTCATTTAAAAAAATCCGCAAGTATAGCTCTTGAGATTTTTGACGTGTCGTTTTATATGAGATGTAAATGCTTCTTTCTCTAAACAAACTATCTTCTTTGCTACATTTAAAGTTAGCATAACAAATTTTTATTTTCAATCTTTTGGTGTTTGAAATTATTTAATTTCTTCAATTTACGGTGTGAAAATCAAATCAATTATGCCTCGGCATAATTGCGTCCGGAATCGGCTTTGTTCTTAGGCCTGCAGATGTTTTTTGTGCGAAAGCGCAGTGCTAACGTAGCGGCAGCAACAAATGTTTTTTTCGCGAAAGCGAAGCGTCAGCAGCAGATGTTTTTTGTGCGAAAGCGCAGTACTAACGTAGCGGCAGCAACAGATGTTTTTTGCGCGAAAGCGTAGCGGCAGCGGCAAGATGTTGGTCACTCAGTCGTTGCCACAGGACGTGGCGTTCTTAGACTGAGTTCCTCTATTTCAGCGGATGTTTGGACACCCGCTGAAATAAGTTAAAAAAATTGTTGTCAATATTTGTGTTTTGCTTGTAAATATTTTATGATTAAACCATTCAACAATTTTTTTAAATCATAGGAGGTGTACACTTTGTTTACCTCCCTCATTCGGGCGGGGACAAAGGAATTATTTGGACGGAGACATAATGGAAATAACCATAAGGTTGGCGGCATTTGCCCTACTAATAATAATGACAGGATTTTTCGTTGCAACCGAATTTGCAATTGTTAAAGTAAGATCTACACGCATTGATCAATTGCTTGCAGAAGGAAATAAAAAAGCAAAAAATGCAAAACGTGTTATTTCAGATTTAGATGAATACTTATCTGCATGTCAGTTAGGTATTACGATCACTGCCTTAGGTCTAGGTTGGCTTGGTGAGCCTACATTTAAGATTATCTTGAATCCAGTGTTTGAATTTCTAAATTTGAGTGAGAATTTTACTACTGTCCTTTCATTCATACTTGCATTCTCAATTGTTACTTTTATGCATGTTGTTATAGGGGAATTGGCGCCAAAAACACTTGCCATCCAAAAAGCAGAATTTGTAACATTAAACTTGTCGGGCCCATTAATTTTTTTCCACAACATTACGTATCCAATCATTAAGCTGTTGAACGGATCTGCACGTGGCTTAACTGGTCTTTTCGGCTTGAAAATGATGTCAGAATCAGATGTAGCCCATACCGAAGAAGAGTTACGTATGATTTTGTCGGATAGTTTAAAAGGTGGAGAAATTAATACTTCAGAATATGAATATGTGAACAGTATTTTTGAGTTCTCTGATCGTCTTGCAAAAGAAATCATGGTCCCACGTACTGAAATCGTCGGTATTGAAAAAGAACTAACGATTAGAGAAGTTTTCGATTTAATGGGCGTTGAGCAATATACCCGTTACCCAATTATCGATGGTGACAAAGACCATATTATCGGCTTAGTCAATATGAAACACTTATTAACTGCTTACATTAAAGACCCAGCAAATGGCGATAAGCTAGTGATTGACTATATGCAGCCAATTATTCGCGTAATGGAAACAACGCAAATTAACGACTTGTTACTAAAAATACAGCGTGAACGTATTCATATGGCCATTTTAATGGATGAATATGGCGGAACATCTGGTCTAGTTACGATTGAGGATATTATTGAGGAAATTGTCGGCGAAATTCAAGATGAATTCGATGAAGATGAAATTCCAGAGGTTCAGGAAATTGCAGAAGATCACTTTATTTTAGATGCGAAGATGCTAGTTGAAAGTGTTAATGATATGCTAGGTACTGACATAGAAGATGATGATATTGATACAATCGGTGGTTGGTTTATGACGAAGCGCTTTGATGCGGTCGAAGGAGACAGTATTGAAGAACAAGGTTATGAATTTATCGCAAAAGAATTAGATGGTCACCATATTTTATACTTAGAAGTTCTGAAATTACCTGAACGTGATTTATCAAATGATAACGATGAAGTAAATGACTAAAAATCAATTATGCTTCGGCATAACTGCATTGCGTCTGAATTCGGCTTTGTACATGCACTATTTCAGCAGATATTTGGACAAGCAATGAAAGAAGGATAAATTGCCTTATCGTATTTGCCGTGGTACGATTAAGATCACGCTTGTATGATTCAGACGATAAAAACAGTATTTTGCTCACAACCTATAATGGCAAGAGCTTCTACTGAAAAAAATTAATATATACGCAAAAACGACTCCCTTACACGAGAAGGGGGTCGTTTTATAATGCCCGAAAGTTTTGCTAGGAGGAAACAAAATGGAGCTCTATACAAATTTACGTCAAGGGGAAAAAGGTGCATGGTTATCCATTGGTACTTATTTAATACTGAGCTCAATAAAACTAACGATTGGCTATATCGGAACATCGGAAGCACTAAAAGCAGATGGACTTAACAATACTACTGATATTATTGCTTCCATTGCAGTATTAGTTGGATTACGGATTGCCCAAATACCTCCTGACTCTAATCATCAATACGGACATTTACGTGCTGAAACCATTGCTTCACTTGTTGCATCATTTATTATGCTAATTGTTGGCTTACAAGTACTCATCAATTCGATAAAAAGTCTATGGGAGCCAACTGGCGCAGCACCATCATTATTAACAGCCTATGTGGCAATCGGCAGTGCAGTAGTGATGTATATCGTTTATCGCTATAATTTAACACTATCAAAAAAAATAAAAAGCGCTGCTATTAAGGCTGCAGCCTATGATAATCGCTCAGATGCTCTTGTCAGTATCGGTACAGCGATCGGGATTTTTGGAGCTATTTTTGGCTTCCCCATTATCGATGCAATAACAGCTCTTCTCGTCGCACTTCTTATTATTAAAACAGCTGTAGAAATCTTTTGGGAAGCAGTTCAAAGCCTCACAGATGCCTTTGATGTTGAAGAGGTCGAAACATTATCCGTCTTAATTCGCAATGTTAACGGAGTGATCGAGCTCATAGACTTTAAGGGCCGTGCTCATGGCAATATGCATTTTATAGACGTAACAGTGACCGTCGATCCTTACTTAAATGTCTTTGAAAGTCACCGAATCACAGAGGAGATTGAAAAAACCATTACTCATGAAAATTCCTTCTGTCAGGTACTCGTGCATATTGAGCCAGAAATAGCAATAATTCCTCCAGCAAATGACGACAAGTCTCCTACCGATTGATTGGTAAGAGACTTGTTTTTTCTGTAAACCAGAAATATAATGATTTTCGATTGAAGCGATTTAAAAATAAAATAAATGAACGCAAATGTCATCCACAACTTGTGGTGATGAGCCCAAACAAGCCTCCTATCAATCATAGATAGGAAGCTTAATTTGTTTAATTATTTGATGGCAATATAAATATCGACTTGAGCTTCTTGCGGGTTGGCACATCGTTCATCGTACATTTCAAAGTCACCTGTGTATGTTCTCTCTACATCTGAGCTTGTGAACCAGGCCCAGACATCTTGCCAAGCTTTTACGACAACTTCTTCAAATGGACCTTTGTCAGAAGTAAAAACTAAATATTTTGCAGCTGGCACTGTTTTTATGACCATACCTTCAGGAATTTCGTCGGCAGCTACTACTTCCACCCCAAGTGTAATTGAATACTCTCCATTAACATCCGTTTCGTAATCAGAATACAGACCATACGTTACTTGATTTATTGCATTAGCTACTTGTCCTACAACATCTTGCTGATAAAAATCCGACCATAATTGTGGGATTTTTGCTTGAGCAGTAATTTCATTCGCATTGCTCGTTCGTGCTGAGATTCCTACGATTTGAAAAGATTCTTTATTCATCAAAATTGGTTCTTTTATTTCATGTTTTCTCCATCTCTTTAAGCTTGGTAAAAAAGACGTCATCATTTGGCGTGCTTCCTCTTCCGCCATACCATCTTCCTTTAAGTGCGGTACACAAATTTCAATCATTTCTTGAACTGTTAGATTTGGCTGCTTGAACTCTCCTAATTCATAACAATATGTGCAATAATCCTGACTTTTGTGTCCTTCTTTTTCTGTACCAAGTAATGCCTCATCCACTAATGGCATTCTACAGCTTTGACAATAACTTTGCATTATTAAATCCACCCTTCGTTCTATTTGTTTTGACTATAACAAAGGAAACTTGACATCTGTATGTCATCAATTAAAGTTCTTTATACAACTCAACAATTTCCTGTGCTCGTTTTAGCACAATCTCACTTATATGAGGTGGTTCTAAAACTTTTAGGCGATGACCAAAGCTAAGAAGAAAGCCATATAGCCATTCATCCTCAGGCAAAGAAATTTTAATAGTTGAACTCTCAATATCTACATGATCAGCGCCAAATGATTCTTCTACTAATGTCGTTATTGTAGAATCGAAAGATAACGTAAGGTTTACTATATTTTGAGGGCGATGCCACTCTTTATCCCATGGGAGTTCAGATAAGTTGACTTCTTTGCGCTGGAATGTCGTTTTCTCTTCTTTTATACCCTTCATTCTTGAAATTTTAAATAAGCGAAAATCTTCTCTCAATGTGCAATAGCCATAAACATACCAAACTTTTCCCTTTTGTACTAAAGTGTGTGGCTCTAATAATCGTCTTGTTATACGACCATGTGTAGTAGAATACGTAAAGCTTATACAATGCTCGTGTTCAATCGCATTTTTTAATAACGTAATCTGTTCTTTAAAAATAACATTTGGCCCCCAAGGACTAAGGTCAATAAATAGTTGATCGATAGATTGTTTAACTTTTTCATCCGCAACACCTGTTAATTTTTCTAGTACTGCTTCAGCATGTGCATCCTCGTACGTTGTTAGTGCACTTTTAATGGCAATAGAAAGTGATGTAAGCTCTTCCTTCGTCAACACCTGCTTATCCACACGATAGCCCTCAATTAAACTAATCCCACCATTAACCCCCTGCTGGCTAATAACAGGAACCCCAGCACAGCTCAATGTTTCAATATCTCGATAAATAGTACGAACTGACACATTAAATAAATCGGCAAGCTCTTGGGCTGTCACCTTTTTACGATTTATTAAAATCATTGTCATCGTTAAAAGACGCTCTAATTTCATATTTGTACTCCTTTACTAATTACGTCGTTTTACTTACTAATTCCCTATCTACTTTAAGTATTTTTTAAGTACTTTTTGAGTTTTATTTAAGTCAAATGTACTATAATAGCGCCTAACAAATTATTACATTCATTATACTATTTTTACAATATAAGAAAAAACAACTTAGGTACTTATAATCTCTACTTTAACTACGTTGTTTTTAACAATAAACGCTTAATTATTTCAATTCTCTTATCACAACATATAAAACTTCTATCCTCTATATAAGGACACTGAAAACTATGAAGTAGATAAACTTTATAGTAACTATTTGTGGAAGTCCTAATTTCTATGTAAAAAGGTTTAGCACAGAGCACGAGCCATCATCGGGAAAAAGCTAAACAGATAAATCCTGTACGAAGAGATAGCGTATGAGGAGATCCGACACTAACTTATGGAAAATGGAATACAAAGTGCTAAATTTTGGTGTCAAATTTTTAATTTTATGTGGAATTTACTTTTTAGTGCCCACCCTATATTCGAAAAGCATTTTCAAAGACAACAAACTAGAGTTTAATGGTTTTCAATTTAATTGTAAAAAGGAGATTTTGACGTGATTCGAGCCGTTTTAATAGACAATGAACCTTTAGCTTTACACTATTTTCAAAGTAAACTACAAGCATTTCAGCAAATACAGGTAATTCAAACTTTTACAAGTGTAGAAGTATTTTTAAATGAGCTTCCAATAATAGAATTTGACGTCATTTTTTTAGAGGCAAAGCTGAATGAACTGACTGGGCTTGAATTAGCTGATATTATCAAAACTGATCGTCCACATGTTAGTGTTATTTTTATAACTTCATATAAAGAATTTGCTTTACAAGCATATGAAATTGGTGGTCTTGACTACGTACTTAAACCAATTAGTCATGCTCGCTTAGAAAAAACTGTTTCTCGTATCGAGCATGAATATTCCATTCAGCAAATGATTAAAAAAGCTTCGAAAACTATGTTAAACGTACAATGCTTTAATCAATTTGCCGCATATAGCAACAACAGCTTAGTTGCCTTCAAAACCGAGAAAACAAAGGAGTTATTTGTATATTTCATATTACATCCAAACATTCCTATTCATCGTGATTATTTAATTGAAATTCTATGGCCTGATTTAGACTATGTACGAGCAAAATCGAATCTTCATACCGCACTTTCTTATTTAAGAAAAACCTTAAATAATATAGGTTATGCAAACTGTATTATTTTTTCAAACAAATACTATATCTTCGAAAAACCGAACATCCTTTGTGATTTATATGACTTTCATAGATATTATGAGGATTTCACGAAGTTAGAATTCCCACCAATTTCTTTGATCAATCAAAGTCTCTCAATTTATAAAAATGGACTACTCATTTATGATGATTATGAGTGGGCTACTGCCTATAAAGATAAGCTGACGAAATCATACATAGATTTATTAGAAAAAGGTTTTCAAGCAACATTACTAACGGATATTGATAAGGCATTAAATTTTTTAAATAGACTATTAGAGTTTGATCCATATAATGAACAAAAACTTGAGCACTATTTACACATTTTAATAAATACGGGATTTCATGAACAAGCATACAAAGTATTTCTCGCTTATGAACAGAAGCTAAAAGATGACCTATCGATTTCGCCAAGCTCTACATTAATTGATATTTCAAACAAATTTTTTATTCAAAAATAAATAAAGGTTTCATTCATTAAAAAACGACGAGTTCATAGGAACTCGTCGTTTTTTAATAATCCAGTCTCATCATCATAACTTGGGGTTGATTTTCGTTCCTACTCCTGGGGACGTCCGATGTGAAATCAATTAACCTTTATACACCACTACCCTCTGTCAGTCCGTGCTTCACTGCATAAAGAGCCGCCTGCGTACGATCCTGCACTTGTAGCTTCGTGAAAATATTAGAAATATGAGTCTTCACTGTTTTTTCTGTAACGAATAAAGAGGACGCAATTTCTCGATTACTTTTCCCTTTTGTAAGCTCTGCAAGTACATCCTGTTCACGAGGTGTTAGAGGGTTTAAAACATGAGGTGCATTTTTTGATTCTTGACGGTCCATTTCCAAAGTCGTTGTCGCTTCTGGATGTAATGTATTTTCGCCTCGCATAATACGGCGAATGGATAATACCAACTCATCAGGTTCAATATCTTTCAACTGATAGCCTGCAGCCCCTGCCTCCATAGCTGGCACCACATGATCACGGTCTGAAAAGCTTGTCAGCATTAGAATTTCTATTTGCGGAAACTTTGCTTTAATGCGCTTTGTTGCCTGAATCCCATCCATCTCAGGCATGACCAAGTCCATAAGTATAATATCTGGCTGTATACTTTCTGCTAAAGCTACTGCCTCTAATCCATTTTTCGCTTCTCCAACAACTTCAATATCTTTCTGTGTTTTTAAGAAAAATAATAATCCACGACGCACTACATGATGATCATCTGCAATTAAAACACGTATCATACTCTTCCCCCCTAATATGGCAAGCGGATTAATAGCTCTGTTCCTTTGCCAATTTCACTAACCCAATCAGCTTTGCCACCAACTGATTTTGCACGATCCTTTATGGATTGCAAGCCTATCGAAAGTAGCTTAGTGTTATTATCGATGACGAAGCCTCGTCCCTCATCACGAATAACAAGTAAAATATCTGTAGAAGTGACCGTAATATAAAGTGCAGCCTCTAGCACACCAGCATGACGACGAACATTATTAAGTGCTTCTTGGGCTACCCGAAATAATGTTTCTTCGATACGTGATGGGAATTGCAGTACACCTGAGACCGTTACATGAAGCTTCAAGCCAAGCATTTCAGCATACACTTTTATCGCTTCAAGTAAACCATTCTCTAATCCTTTTGGACGGAGCTGCCAAATGAGAGCACGCATTTCTGTTAAGGCATCCTGTGTTAAGTGCTGAATCTCCTTGAATGTTTCTTTCACATCACAATCGTTTGTCATTTCAATACCAGCTCTCGCCGTTAATGTAACAGAAAAAAGTAGCTGATTCACGGAATCATGTAAATCTCGGGCTAGACGATTGCGCTCCTTCACAAGTGCCATTTCTTGCTCCTGCTTTGTCAGTAAAATACGCTTAATAGCTGATCCCATCTGAAATGCAACCGATTCAAGTAATGCTAGCTCTTCCTCTGAAAAACGCACGGTATCCTTCGATGCAACATTTAAGACACCAAAACGCTCTTGTCCAGATTGAAGTGGCACTGTTGCATGGTGTGTAATGCCTTCGTGATCGCCAACATTTGCTGCAATTGCACTTTCAATACGTTGACATTCAATAATATTTGAGGCTTTTTTTAATTCCTCATTACGATAGCGAGAAACACACCAACAGCCTCCCTTTTTTAAATAATGGCAATTTTTATACTCCAGTGCCTCTGGTAAATTGACATGAACCATAAGCTCTGACCGTCCTTTTTCATCAATAAAAAAAATCCAGCCTGTTTCAAAATTTGTGCCATTTAAAAATTTCACAAGTGCTCCTTTTAACATCGACACAATTTCAGTTTCTTCGTTTAATAACTCTGCAATCTCTTTTAAAATACCAATATTGGAATGATCGTTCTCCCTCACAAAAACACCTCTTCTTTGGCATTACTAATTTTAATGATAACATTTCAAAGTCTGGAACGTCTGCCTCAGCCATTCATACTTTTGACTGAAATTTTTTATAAGAGTATACCTTATTTTGGGTAAGTTAATTTACATATAAAACTAGAACAACTATAATCGAACAAGTACATGGTTATACTAAGGAGAGAATTTATATGTCTAAAAAAGAAGAGAACGGCTTATTACTTATTTGGATTGTCTCTGTCGTTGCAACATTGGGTTCATTATACTTTTCTGAAATCCGTCATTATGAACCTTGTAAAATGTGTTGGTACCAACGAATTTTCATGTATCCAATTGTTATTATGACGACTATTGCCTTTATTCAAAAAAATGCACGTATTGCTGTAACAACTGCTGTTTTTGCCATTATGGGGGGCAGTATATCACTTTACCATTATGGTATTCAAAAGCTTAGTTTTTTAGCTGATACTGCACCATCTTGTGGTCTTGTTTCATGTACTGGTCAATATATTAACTGGTTAGGTTTTATCACAATCCCATTTTTAGCGCTAACTGCATTTATTTTAATTGCAGGGGCAAGCTTCTATGTAATGAAGGCTGCTAAAACAGCAAATTAATTATGAGACCGTGTTCTACATTCGGAATACGGTCTTTTCTACGGAGGAAGATTTATGTTTCACTATGAAATAAATACGAATAATTTGACAGTCGAGGAACTATTACGCAATCATTGGCGACTTGGTAAAAAGCTTGTCCATGAACTGAGAATGGCGAAGGCTATTACAACAATGGACGGAGAGCCTATTCAGTGGAATGATCCACTACAAGTAGGAACAATCATAAAATTCACATTCCCGATTCCGACATCCAATTATCAACCGACACCAGTTTGTGCAATTGATGTCGTCTATGAGGATGACCATTGTTTGATCGTTTCTAAACCAAAAGGCATGTCGACACATCCAAATGATGAACGTGATACCCACACTTGTATGAATCATGTTATGGCTCATATTAAAGAGCAAGGTGGCACTTATGCGGAGCATGTCCATCGTTTAGATAAAGGGACACAAGGTTTGTTACTTGTAGCAAAGCATCCTTTAGCAAAGTCAATCTTTGACCGTATGATTGAGGAAAAATCCATTATTCGAACATACGCTGCAGAGGTGCAAGGGAATTTACGCTCTTCATCCGGCACGATTTCTGAAGCAATCGGAAAAGACCGACATCATGCAACAAGACGTGTCGTTTCAAAAACTGGACAGCATGCAGTTACACACTATGAAGTTGTAGCTCGCTATAAAAACTCTTGTGTTGTCCATCTAATTCTTGAAACAGGAAGAACACATCAAATTCGCGTACATTTAGCACATATCGGTCATCCGATTATTGGAGATACAATGTATGGAGCAAGAGAAACGGCAAGTGATGATTATGAGCTCCATGCTATTCAATTGGAATTCGAGCATCCATTTTTAAATAAGCAAATCGTTGTAAAGGATCAGCAGTAATTATCGTACTGCACCTTGAATTGTTGCACATAAGCTAACAATTCGAGGTGCAGTTTTTGTATGCTCAAATTTGCATTGAAGACATTGTATCTTCGAGAAAAGTATTATTCCTTTACTTATAATTGGCTCATCACCATAACGTGGGGTTGATTTCCGTTCCGACTTATATACATAGTATACGTTTCAATAAATGTCATACCTAATTTTTTGTGATGATCCTTATAATTCTAAAAAAGTATAAATATATTATTTAACATTTCTTTAATATATTTTTTACAGTAATTTTAATATACATTTCCATTATTGGTAATGACGGTGGTTTTTTTTCATGATAGAATAGAGTAAATTGTCAGTCATCTGACATATTATGAGGAGGAATTCATTGATGAAATGGGTTAAAAGTATTGCAGCAACAACTTTAGCTGCTAGTTTACTAGCTACACCAGGTTTTGCCGCACATGCAGCGGAAGCAACACCAACAGCTAAGAAAGATGGTTATAAATTAACAATTCTACACTCAAATGACACGCATGCACACGTTGAGGACGCTCCAAAGCGCGCAACAAAAGTAAAAGAACTTCGTGCTGCAAATGCAAACTCACTTCTTTTAGATGCTGGTGATGTTTTCTCTGGTACTTTATACTTTAACGAATTTGCTGGAGAAACTGATCTGAAGTTAATGAACTTAATGGGTTATGATGCCATGACTTTTGGTAACCATGAGTTCGATTTAGGATCAAGCCCAGAAGGACATGCTGCACTTGCTAAATTCGTTAAGGGCGCAGAGTTCCCATTACTAGGATCCAATCTAGATTTTTCAAAAGATTCTTTATTCGATGGCTTACAGTTCAAAACAGTCACAAAAGACTTTAAAAACGGTAAAATTTATGACGGTATCATTAAAGAAATCGATGGAGAACAAGTAGGTATTTTCAGCTTAACAACAGAAGAAACACCTACGATTTCAAGCGTTGCTAACGTCCAGTTTGCAAACTATATCGACTCTGCGAAAAAAGCAGTAGCAGAACTTGAAAAGCAAGGTGTGAACAAAATTATCGCATTAACACACATAGGCTTCGATGACTCCGCTGATTGGGATAATGACCAATTACTAGCGAAAGCTGTAGAGGGTATTGATGTGATCGTAGGTGGCCATACACATACACCATTAAACAAGCCTGTGAAAGCTGAAACAACATTTAAGAACCCAACAATTATTGTTCAAACAGGTCAATATAGCGAAAATTTAGGTGAATTAGATTTAACATTCAACGATAACGGTGCCGTTGTTGACTATTTCGGTCAGTTACATGCTTTAAATGATAAAGAAAAGCCTGTAGAAGCTGACGCTGAGGCTACAGCACTTTTAGCTCCATATAAAGAGAAAATTTCAAAAATCTTAAATCAATCAACAGGTAATACAGCTGTTTCACCGCTAAATGGCGGTCGTAATCTTTGGGGCGTTCGTGCTGGTGAAACAAACCTTGGTAACTTAATTACTGATGGTATGCTTGCTGGTGCTAAGAAAATTGATCCAGAAGTACAATTTGCATTCCAAAACGGTGGAGGTATCCGAGCTGGTATTGACGCTGGTGATATCACTGTTGGCGAAGTTATGACAGTTATGCCATTCGGTAATGCTCTTGGTATCGTAAAATTAACAGGTGCTGAAATCTATGAAATTGCTGAACATAGTGTGAAAGAATTCCCGAAAGAATTCGGTGGCTTCCTACACTTCTCTGGTTTACAAGTAGAATTTGACGGTAAAGCACCAGCTGGTAAACGTGTAAAATCTATTAAATTAAATGGTAAAGAGCTTGATAAAGCAGCCTATTATAAAGCGGCAACAAATACATTCACTGCTAAAGGTGGAGACGGCTACGATACACTGAAAAAAGTTTATGAGGACGGCCGTGTAAGTGAACCTGGTACGATTGACTATGAAATGTTTATCGAACACTTAGATACACTGAAAAAAGTTGATTCAAAAGTAGAAGGGCGTATTATCGCAACAATTCCATTTAAAGATATCGCAAAAGGCTCAGAAACAGAAGGCTTTGTTCGTGATCTTTATTACCGTGATTTAACTAACGGTACTTCTGCAACAACATATTCACCAAACGCAAACTTAACTCGTGCACAAGCTGCATCATTTATCGCACGTGCCTTAAAACTAGAAGCAAAAGGTCAAGCAACATTCTCTGATATTGCTAATGTAAATCCTGCAACACAAAAAGAAATTACAGCACTTGCTGAAGCTGGAATTGTTCAAGGTGTGAATGGTAAATTCAATCCTAATACTAAAGTAACTCGTGCTCAACTTGCATTAATGTTTGCTCGTGCATATAACCTACAAAACGATGCAAAAACTGGTTTAAAAGCTGATTTCAGTGATATTTCTCAATACAACGCTGAAACTCAAAATGCTATTGCACTTATGAAAGACTTAAAGATTGTTAGCGGCGCAAATGGCAAATTCATGCCTGGTAACAATGCAACACGTGCACATATGGCAAAAATGCTTTCTAACTACATTCCTTTTGTAAAAGAATCTAAATAATACATTTGAAAATCCCGCTTCTCAAATTAGAGAGCGGGATTTCTATTGCACTAAAAATTAAATTTAAAGTTATCTGGGTCCTGCCCAAATCGTTCATTACGATTTAACGCAGCTATTTTATCCATTTGAGCTAGCGTTAATTCAAAATCAAAAATCTGTGTATTTTCCTCAATACGACTAGGTGTCACAGATTTTGGAATAACAAGTGTATCATTTTGTAAATGCCAGCGCAGCACTACTTGAGCAGCTGTCTTCCCTATTTCGCGACCAATTTCCATAATCGTTGGATTTTCAAGTACTCCACCACGACCTAATGGAGACCATGCCGTAACAGCAATTCCATGCTCACTACAAAATGCTCGTAATGCGTCTTGCTGTAAATATGGATGCACCTCTACTTGATTGACCATTGGTGCTATATTTGCTTTAGCTAATAGTTTTTGTAGATGATGCTCATGGTGATTTGAGACACCTGTTGCACGAATTAATTTTTCATCATATAAACGTTCAATTGCTCTATACGTTTCTTCAAATGTTTCTGGTACTGCCCAATGAGTCAAATATAAATCTAAATAGTCCATATTTAATTTTTTCAATGAAACTTCAAATGCTCGTAATGTTTCATCATAGCCTTGATCATTATTCCAAACCTTTGTCGTCACAAAAACATCCTCACGTTTAACGCCTGAATGACGAATAGCTTCGCCTACCTCAGTCTCATTACCATAAAGAGAAGCCGTATCTATAGCTCGGTAGCCATATTTAAGAGCTTTATTAATAGCTTGCAAAGTCTCATCACGCTCTGTCATTTTATAAACACCTAAGCCAAAGCGAGGCATTTCCACACCATTTGCTAATGTTTTTGTTGATTGTAAATTCAAGAATAACAACCCCTTTCTTTTCCTAGTTCCATTATACAAAAAATTGGTTTTAAGAAACATAAGGAAAATTTCCGGGGAATTTCTTATTGTTCGTTTGCTTCCTCTTCATAATCATCTACTTGGATAGGGTCTGGAATTCGATTGTCTTCTACAAGCTCTTGACCATCACGTAAATGCTCCATCTGCTTTCCTAAATCCTGTAAATCTTTAAAATTTCTAGCCATTGTACCGTTTTCGATATTTGGAACCTTTTTTTCCACTATCATCACCTCTCTTATAGTTTTCCCTAAATAGTTATTTCTGAACCATTTCTGACATATTTTATTCCGCTACGTCGTTTCATTTTTATAGTAGATAGGCTATACTAAAAAGAGATGTCTTTATAAACATGAGGAGGGTTCTTCCATGAGTTTAATATTAATTATTGGTGTAACTGTAGCGTTCTTAACTGCTATTTTCACTGCTGGTTACGAAGGCGACTACAGATCTGACAAATAATACCTCAAGAAAATCACTAAGCATGAATATATGCTTAGTGATTTTTTTGTTGTTGAAAAAATATTACGGCAAAGGGAATAAGTTTCATATAAATAAAGTTGGGTCTTTGGCAAAGTGAGGGTTGATTTCCATTCCAACTGGGCGCTTTCCTGGAGTGTCCGATAATCCACTTCGGTTGCTTCTCTTTTTTGGGGGAACAATATATTTACTTGACATTCTGTACTTTATAAAATAAACTTACTTACATAAAGTAAGTTGATAATTAATCATAACTTAAATTTGGAGGTAATTTACTATGCATTTTCATGAAAAACCTAACACATATGTCACAAATGTTGAAATTAAAGTGAGCGATTTACAACGTTCATTAACTTATTATCAGGAGGTAATTGGCTTTAAAGTTTTACATCAGGAATCTCATAGAGCAACTCTAACAGCTGATGGCAAAACAGCTTTACTGACAATCGTCCAACCCGAAACAGTAGAAGAAAAAACGAGCTTAACAACTGGACTTTATCACTTTGCAATTTTACTGCCTACTCGTCGTGATTTAGCGAATATTATTACTCATTTCCATAACAATGGCGTGTACTTTGGAGCATCTGACCATGATGTAAGTGAAGCACTTTATTTAAATGATCCTGATAATAATGGTATTGAGGTTTATGCGGATCGCCCTGAAAATGAATGGACTTGGCATTTCGACCAAGTGCATATGGTGACTGAACCTCTTAAAATCCATTCTATCTTAGAGGAAGGCGATGGTAGATGGGATGGCCTACCAGCTGATACGGTTATGGGACATATTCATTTATCAGTTTCTAATTTAGCTGCTACAGAGGAATTTTATACAAAAGGATTAGGATTTGAAATTGTCACTCGCTATGGAGCACAAGCATTATTCATCTCAACTGGCCGCTATCACCATCATATCGGTTTAAACACTTGGCACTCTGAAAACGCACCAAAACTTGGTGAAAATCAGGTTGGCTTACAAACATTTTCACTGCGTCTAGATAATGAAGAGCAAGCAGCAACAATGAAAGAAAATCTTCGTGCTATTGGTGCACCTGTTATTGATATAGATGGAGGTTTCCAAACAGAGGATCCATCAGGTATCGTTGTTTTATTAAAATTTTAAGAGTGATGTGACGTACTGTCCATCGGGGTGAGGATTGTATCCGTCGCTTGACGGGCTTTCCGTCACTTGACGGGACTCTTTCCGTCGCTTGCGGAGTTCTTTCCGTCGCTTGCGAGGTTCTTTCCATCGCTTGCGGAGTTCTAACCATCACTTTTCGAATCCCTTCATGTCTAATAAAAAAGCAAAAGCAGTTCTCCTCTATGGGAGAACTGCCTTTTTTAATGTAATCCTGGATATCCTTGTTGACGCAATGCCTCATAAATAACTATGGCTGCTGTATTCGATAAATTGAGTGAACGAACATGCTCACTCTGTGGAATTCTTAAGCACATATCTCGACGCTCATAAGCAAAATCCTTTGGCAAGCCAGTCGTTTCTTTTCCAAACATAAAGTAAATATCACGATCTTTATCACTAAAATCATGTGTCGTAAATGGCTCTTCACTATATGTTTCAATTAAATAAACGTCGCCATTTTTGGATGCCTCTAAAAAATCCTCTAGCGAATCGTGATACACGACATTGACACTATGCCAATAATCTAAGCCGGCACGTTTTAGCATTTTATCGTCTGTGGAAAAGCCCAGAGGACGAATTAAATGTAGTGACGTATTTGTTCCAGCACATGTGCGTGCAATATTTCCTGTATTTGCTGGAATTTCTGGTTGATATAAAACGATATGCAATGGCATAACGGTACACTTCCTTAACTAAAAAATTGTAAACCTTTATTAATTTCAACGAGCACTTCCTCGTCTTGTTCTTGTGCTTTTGCCTCAAGTAATGCAGATTGGGCCTGCTCCCCGCCTATCTTGCCTAATGCCCATGCTGCCGTTCCTCGAATAACAGGGCGTTCATCCTTTTCAAGAAGTGCTACTAAATCTGGTATCGCAGCTTCTTCTTTAAAGTGCGCAAGTGCCAAAATAGCATTGCGTTGAATTGGCTTTTTCCCCCGCCATGAACCAGAAACATGTCCAAACTTTTCTTTAAAGTCACGATTTGAGATCGTTAAAAGTGGTACAAGTAATGGCTTTGCAAGCTCTGGATCAGGTTTAAATTCCTCATGTATCCAGTTAATCTTTCCTTTATTCTTTGGGCATACGGTCTGGCATGTATCACAGCCATACAAACGATTACCAATATGGGTACGAAACTCATCAGGTAGCATTCCCTTAGTTTGCGTTAAAAAGGCTATACAACGCTGAGAGTCTAGCTGTCCTCCCTCGATTAACGCGCCTGTTGGACAAACATCTAAACATAAGCGGCAATCCCCGCATTCATCCTCCATAGGCTTATCAGGAGCAAAAGGGATATTCGTGATTAGCTCTCCTAAATATACATAGGAACCGAACTCTGGCGTAATAATCGAGCAGTTTTTCCCGCTCCAGCCTATCCCTGCACGCTCTGCAACTGCCCTATCGACAAGTGCACCCGTATCAACCATGGATTCAATACGAACACCTTTTATGCGTTCCTCAAGCCAGGCTGATAATAATTTCAATCGCTCACGTAATGCTGTATGATAATCGATACCCCAGGAAGCACGGCAAAAAATCCCGCGTCTTGCGCCCTTCTTGCCTACAGGTGCATTTTGCATACGCGACGGATAGGCTACAGCTATCGCCACAATGCTCTCTGCTTCCTCTAACAATTGTAGGGGTTCGGTACGTTTTTCTATATCGCTTTCTTCAAAGCCAGACTGATAGCCAAGTTCTTGCTGACGGCGCAGTCTATTTTTTAATTCTGTAAATGGAGCTGCTGTTGTAAAGCCAATTTTATCTACACCAATGGACATTGCATAGGCCACAAATTCACGTTGTAGGTCATGTATGTTCATTTTATTTCCAACTCCTTACATGGTACAATAATAGAAATAGATAAAGTAGGTGATGTTTTATGGACATTTCAATTAATCAATCTCTATTGACACAACATCCCGAGCTTAAAATCGGCATTATTCATTATACCAAAATTGTCGTTACAGAATCGCCTCAAATGATTAAAGGACGCATGCAATTGTATCAGGAAAATCTCTTTTTAGAAATGCAAGATAGTCCTGTAACGCAACGAGAGGGTATCGCAGAATGGCGACAACTATGGAAAAAGCTTGGTGCAGATCCGAACCGCTATCGTCACTCAGCAGAAAGTTTAATGCGCCGAATTAGTAAGCAAAATTATTTAACACCACTTCACTCAGGTGTTGATTTAAATAATTTCTTCTCCCTCCAATATGAAATTCCAGTAGGCTTATATGATGTAGCTAAACTAAAAGGAAATATAGAAATTGCACTTGGCAACGAGGATACTGGCTATGAGGGCTTAAATGGTCGTTTTAATTCATTAAAAAATATCCTTTATAGCTGTGATGCTGAAGGCGCATTTGGGTCACCATTTGTCGATTCTAAACGTACGTCTGTTTCAGAGGAAACAGCCGAGGCTCTACATATCTTCTACCTCCGCCCATCATTGTCAGAAGAAAATGCGGAAGAGCTTCTTGCATCTGCCGGTAAGATGTTTAACCAAATTCATGGCGGCGAATATAAAATGGCCCTATTAACAAACCCAGCACCATCTACTACATTTTAAAAGGACGTGTTTTCATGATTAATCTTGCTGAAGCTGTTAAGCTAAAAAGTATTTTAGCAAAAAAAGTTCAGGAGCTTGTTAGCGAATTACATCGTAGCGCTTTTGTAACTGTTGAAAAAGGACAAGCACCCAAAACAAGTAATCGCGCAATGAAAGTAATTGAAGCTGAATTAGCTCAAGTACGTCTCGATATTCGTACATTAGATCGTTTAGTATATGAAGCAAATATTAAAAACTCAGTAGACTTTAATGGTGAAAAACTAGCATTAGTTGAAGCCATTGAGCTTGCAACACAGCTCCGTGCAAATGCTGAGCTGTGCAAACAGTTTAGTATGCATGAAAAAGAGAGTGTACGCATGGGTTATGGTGAAAATACAATGCTTTATGAAATTGCTATGTATGAGCCAGATGAGTACCGTGAACGGGCTATTACACTAGAAAAAGATGCCCATAAATTATCGAATCTTATCAATGCAAAGAATTATAGTGTTGAAATTAACTTTGATGATTCTCGTTATTTCTAATCAGATCGTAAATACTGAAAAAAAGCATCCTTTTTGAACTGCACCTCCAATTGTTAGATTGTGTCTAACAATTGGGGTGCAGCTCATTTAGAGATGCTTTTTTTCTACTTTGTTAAATCAAAATTAATTCCAAATTTCCCTAAATCCGAATCAGCAATAAGGAAAGTTACATTATGATTAGTATTAGAATCAGTATATGTATGAGTACCTTTATTCTCATCTCCAGCTTTTTCTAATTCATCAATAAATTTATCTATATTCAATCCTAATGTAATAGCAATTGATACAGCGGAGGCAAGTCCTTCTCCCCATTCATCTGCATCTTCATTTACTTCGTTTTCTGGCATTGCTTCTATAGAAATACCATACCCAATTATTTTTTTATCATTATTATATTTAGCTTCTACTTTATAATGACCCTTATATTGTTTAAAATCAGTTTCCAATAAGATTTGTGAGAAAATATTATTCTCCTCTTTATTCAGTTCACTAGTTATTGGTTCTGAAATCTTGTCTATTTCGATTGGCTCTTCCACATCCTGTTTTAATACATCAACTCTGACATTATATTTTTTAACAAACTTTTCAACAGTAGCCTTTGATTCAGAATCAACCTCTTCATATTTTACTGGAACGACTTTCTTTTCCTCAGCTGGTTCTTTCTTTACAACATCTTCTTTTTTTACATCTTCCTCTTTTTTCTTCTCTGTTCCTTCTCCAGAACATCCAACTAGCATAATGGCTAGTAGTAATAATAAAGCTTTCTTCATTACCTTTTCCCTCCGAATGCATATCCATAAAAAATATACTTTACTAGATTCAATGAAATAGAATTACAGTGCAAAAAGTCCCTTAATTACTATTTAATATCCTCTTATTACAATTCTGTCAAAACGAGGTGTATATTTCCATAATTATCATTCGCCATTTTTCGACATTTTGGTAAAATAAAAACTTTATGTTGTACATTGAAATAACTAAAAAGGTATTCTATACGCTCGATTGTATCGAAGAAACCATCTATAAAAAATCAATAAAGCCTTTTATATCAAGGTTAAGACTATTAAAAAATAGGAAAAATGTGTACAGGAATAAACAAATTCAAATATGAAAAATTTTTACATTTATCTACAACATGTCACTGAGAATCTTTCAAAAATTTGTAACAAACACGAATTTTTGCTCGTTATTTGAATACCAAAACGTATGTAATTTATTGGTAATGACTTACAGTTCATACATACTGATGAATCAGAGCTTTTCATATCATTGGGAAATGTATACAATAGATTTATGGAGTCGATGAGACTTCATATCGAATTGGATGTGCTGTTTTCAAAACTAGCTTTTTGGAGCTACCTTAAACAAAACCAATGACAAGTTACCTGTTACTGTATGACCAATGACTAATAACCAACTATAAGCAATGGCCATACTCAAACAACTTGACAATTATTTGAAAACGCCATCCAATAGCTCTCTTACATCTTGTGTGTAGGAGAGCTCTTTATATACATGTAATTACCTCATCTTACTTTAACGAATAAAGAAGCAATATAGAAAATAAACCCTATTACAAAAGCAATTAATTGATCCAATAATAATTCATCATGGAAAAACCATCTTAACAAAAAGACTCCACCGAAAATTAACATGATTAAAAATCCAACATATTTTAATCCATTATGTAGCATTTTCTATCTCCTTTTTAAGTCTTCCAGTAACTCTCTTAATAATGAGCAGAAAAGAGTGTTAATTTTCACTCTCCTTTAATTATTTCTTTTAATTCTTTTATCTCTTTCTCTAATTGCAATAGCTTTCTCTTTAAAACATCAGTTTGTGAGGCTGTATAAATTGCAAAAACCTAATCCTATCATAGCAATTGAAAATACAAACATTGTCGACACAATTTACACCCCTTAAAAGTAATTACCAAAGCCTACAGTAACTAAAGTAAAAATGTCGCTGTAATCTCCATATATCATAAAATACTAACAAGAATTTCAAAACAGTCAAATCAACTTTTCCTGATTTTTAGGCATATTTTGATAATTTCCTTTAAACGGAATCTAAAGAACTTTAAAGATACCACATGCAGGAGGGTTTTTCATGTCTAGTTCTCCCCTAACCTGGACAGAATGACTATATCCAAAGAAAGGGGTTAAACAATGACAAACCAACATGATTCCACAAACGAGCATGACATGACTTTGACAAATCGACAAGGGCACCCTATTACTAACAATCAAAATATACGAACTGTCAGTAATCGAGGACCTGCAACTCTTGAAAACTATGATTTTATAGAAAAAATAAGTCACTTTGACCGTGAAAGAATTCCTGAGCGCGTTGTTCATGCGCGAGGTGCTGGGGCACATGGCTATTTTGAGACATATGGTGTTGTTGGGAATGAGCCTATTTCTAAATATACAAGGGCAAAAGTATTTCAGGATAAGGGTAAGCAGACGCCTGCTTTTGTGCGCTTCTCAACAGTTATTCATGGTGGTCATTCACCAGAGACATTACGTGATCCAAGAGGCTTTGCTGTAAAATTCTATACTGAGGATGGTAACTGGGATTTAGTCGGCAATAATTTAAAAATCTTCTTTATCCGCGATGCTATGAAGTTCCCTGATATGATTCACGCCTTTAAGCCTGATCCTATTACAAATATTCAAGATGTTGAACGCTTTTTTGATTTTTGTGCAAGCTCACCAGAATCCTTCCATATGGTGACATTCGTTTATTCACCATGGGGTATTCCTGCTAATTATCGAATGATGCAAGGCTCTGGCGTCAATACGTATAAATGGGTCAATAGTGAAGGCAAAGCGGTCCTTGTAAAATATCATTGGGAACCTTTACAAGGCATTAAAAACTTAACACAAAAAGAAGCAGAAGAAATCCAAAAGAAAAATTTCAATCATGCCACACAGGATTTATACGATTCGATTGAAAATGGTGTTTATCCTGAATGGGAGCTTAACGTCCAAATTATGGAGGACGGTCCACATCCAGAGCTTGATTTTGATCCATTAGATGATACAAAGCTTTGGCCTAATGATCAATTCCCATGGTATCCAGTTGGTAAGATGGTGTTAAATAAAAATCCAGAAGATTATTTTGCTGAGGTTGAACAGGCTGCTTTCGGTACAGGTGTGCTTGTGGACGGATTGGATTTCTCGGATGATAAAATGTTACAAGGTCGAACCTTCTCTTATTCTGATACACAGCGTCATCGTGTAGGTGCAAACTATTTACAACTTCCTATCAATGCTCCTAAAAAACGAGTGGCAACCAATCAAAATGGTGGTCAAATGATGTATAAGCGTGATTTAGCTCCAGGGCAAAATCCTCATATAAACTATGAACCCTCGATGTTAAATGGTTTAAAGGAAGCTACCCAAGCGGCTAAGGAACATACGCCACTTGTGGAAGGCAATCTCGTTCGTGAATCAATTGATCGTCAAAGTAATACGAAGCAAGCTGGAGAAACATATCGCAATTTTGAACAGTGGGAGCGAGATGAGCTGCTTGAAAACTTAATTCGTGATTTAGCAGTCTGTCATATAGCCATTCAAGAAGCAATGATTGCATTAGCACAAGAAGCAGATGAAGAATACGGTCGTTTGTTAAAAGAAGGATTACAAAAAGCTCGAAATGATTCATCTTCATCAAAGCCACTTGGCAATATTGATGGTGATGAAGCTCCTAAAAAAGCTGTAGATAAAGGTCATGGCGCAGAGCCTTATTAAAGCAAAAAGACATTACATATTTTCACAACAAATATGTAATGTCTTTTTTTAGCAGCATCGCAAATCACAATAGCAAAAAACCTTTTCAATTATTTTTCGTATGCTTTATACCAATGATATGGTTGTATTTCTTTCAGTGTTTTAAATATCAATTCACCATTCGGATTAGTGATAGCCGCTTTTACATTTTCACCCCAGTAAAAAAACCTTTCTTGACATACACCACAAGGAGTTAACACAGTAAATACAGAATTTTCGTTTTCTCTGGCAACACAAATACTATGTGTAACCTTCGTATTAAGTTTATGTGCTTCAAGTATTGCACCAGTTTCCATGCACAATTCAGTAGAGGCATTAATAACGTCTGGTGCTACGCTCGTTAAAATTTGACCATCTTCAGTATACAATGCTGCAGCACCACCCCAACCAGAAGGGTATCTTTTTTCGATCAATTCTACCGCCGACTGATATAATTTTTGCTCAATATCCATCTTCTTCACCCTGTTTATAATCAATTTAACATAACATAGAATTCTTCTTTTTAATGCACACCAGGCAAAATCTTCAGTACCTTTTCCTGTGCATCTAAAATAGCATCTACTCCTAATGGAATAGCAATATTCGTTGAATCATGGCCAATTTTAAAGCCCGCTACAACCGGAACGCCTAAATCCGCAAAATAATCCTTCATTAAAGCTAATAGTGCCGCTTCATCTGCTTCTGTTTGTGTAAAGGAACCGATAACAACACCGGCTAACTGCTCAAACTTTCTCGCCTGCTTTAATTGCTGCAGCATCGAATCGATTGTTGGAATAGTTTCTCCAAGCTCCTCAATCAATAAAATTCGACCTTCCGTGCGAACTTCAAATTTTGTACCTAATGTGTTAACAAGACGACGTAAATTTCCACCAATAATCTCTCCACGAGCTACACCAGGTGCAATCGTTGTTAATGGAGAAATATCCTCCGTATACTGTAATTCCATCGGTGAAAATAGCTGTAAAAACATTTTCTTTGATAAATCATCTATTCTTCCTACAGACATAAGTAGCGGTCCATGAAACGTCACTAAATTAGCATATTCGTTAATCGCGCAATGTAAATATGTAAGATCAGAGAAGCCCCAGAAGATTTTTGGATTTTCCTCAAGTAGTCCGTAATCAATCTTTTCCGCAATTCGTGAAGAGCCATAGCCCCCCTTAACACAAAAAATTGCCTTCACCTCCGGATTACTCACCATCTCATGAAAATCAGCCAGACGCTCCTCATCACTACCTGCTAAATAATCGTTCTTTGCCTGAATGGTATTCCCAATTATATAGTTAAGACCTACTTCTTCAAGAAAGGCTATAGCATCTCCTAGCTTTTCGGGCTTTACTTTACTTGATAAAGCCACAAGACCAACTGTATCGCCCTTTTGTAAATGTGGTACGGTGCTTTTCACCCTAACCCCTCCTATAAGTTTTTCTTATTCTAGCATATAGATAATATTGTAGCATTGATTTATAAGGAAGCTAGTGTCGATAACATCTAACTTCCGGGTGAATGTTCCTCTCTTTGATGTCTCTTTGATGTCTCTTTGATGTCTCTTTGATGTCTCTTTCCATCGCTCTGGCTCTGCTATCCGTCACTTTGACTCTTCTTTCCGTCGCTCTGGCCCTGCTATCCGTCGCTTTGATTCCTTTACGTCGTTTCGGCTCTTCTTTCCGTCGCTCTGGCTCTTCTTTCCGTCGCTTCGGCTCTTCATTCCGTCATTCCATTAATTCTATCCGTCTCTTTAAATTCAAAATAAAAAAGCGTAGACTTCAAATAATATAAAGTCTACGCTTAATTCCTATTTTGTTCCGCCGTAAATAACCGTTACATTTGGATGATTTAATAATTGGCTTGCTGGGAAATCTTCAGTGACGATACCACTTTTTAATTTTTCCATAGCCTCTAGCTTTTTTTCACCAAATGCAATTAACACGATTTCTTTGGCATGCATAATAGATTGAATGCCCATTGTAATAGCATGTGTCGGTACATCCTTAGAGTCATCAAAATAAATTGCATTTTCTGTGCGTGTAGATTCAGTTAACTCTACAATATTAGTTGGTGAACCAAAAGGTGTGCCTGGTTCGTTAAAGCCAATATGTCCGTTAACGCCTATGCCTAGTAGCTGTAGATCAATTCCACCCGCTTCCTTGATTCGAGCATCATAAGCCACACACTCAGCATCTAAATTCTCTGCCTTACCATTTGGTAAATGTATATTTTCTTCCTTAATATCTACATGATTGAATAAGTTCTCATGCATAAATGTCCAATAACTTGCCGGACTTGATTGATCGAGACCTACATATTCGTCTAGGTTAAAGGTCATCACGTCGCTAAAAGATATATTTCCAGCTTGTTGGTATTTCACTAATTCCTTGTACATCCCTACAGGAGAACCACCAGTTGCTAATCCTAAAATACTTGCTGGCTTTACTTGTAATTGTTTAGTGAAAATATCCGCTGCTACTTCGCTCATTTCATCGTATGAATTTACTTCTATCCATTTCATTTCGCTTGTCATTCGTATACCTACCTTACAATCATTATTATTAACTAAAATAACAGGAAATATTATAGTAGCTAATATTTTCATTTTACAAGTTATTTACCTACTTTTCTATTATTTTCTTTCTAATATTCACGTGTATTCTCAAGCCATTTCGGTTATGTTATTTAGTAAGGAAGTGAGGCGATTTTATGAATTTACAAATACAGCAATATTTAAAGCTTATTCAATTTCAAGGATCTTTAGAGCCATCTATTAAGCTACTTGGCCAGCTCCAAACAAGACATCTACATATCATTCCTTACGAGAACTTAGATGTTGCCTTGAAACATGGCATCTCCTTCGCTATCCCTGACCTTTTTCAAAAAATCATTATTCGACATCGCGGAGGCAATTGCTTTGAACTAAATATTTTATTTAGTTGGCTACTTCGCGAACTCGGCTTTTCTGTAACTAATCGCTATGCACAGTTTTGGCGCAACATTGAAGCAGATACTCCTGTTGGGGATGTACCTATGCATCAACTATTGCTGGTCAATTTCGCTGGCCAATCATATATTTCAGATGTTGGCGTAGGCGCACTAGCTCCTTGTATGCCAGTTCCACTAATAACTGGGCATCAACACCGTGAAGGTAATGAACTTTATAAAATTGAACGAGATGAAGCGAACGGCTGGATGCTGTACGAACAAACAACACATAATTGGCGTTTACTTTATAGTTTTTTCGATGACGCTAACGATGCAAAGTTTGCACCAAGACTTTCTAAACAAAAAGATAGAATCGCTATGATTCGTACTCCTCGCGGACGACACACAATGCTTAACAATGAGTTCGGAATATACGAGGGACAATCCCTAACAACCTATACAACTCATAACGAAAAGGAATGGCGACAAGCACTTCATCGTTTTTTTCATATTTCATTAGATTAGATGCTTCATGACAAAAAGCAAGCCTCCTCAATATTAGGAGACTTGCTTTTCCCGTGCTAACAATTAATTTGCTGTACGATCGAGTAACTCATAAATAACAACATCATTGTAAAGCTCCTTAACTAAACCGATCCCATCTACAAAATAATATGTTGAAACTCTATTACTGTAAACTGATGTTTGTTCTAGAACAATAGCATTGTTATACTTAACACCACCTGCTTGAACAGTGCCATCTGTTGCTTTAACAGTAATTCGGATACCTGAAATTATCCCGCCATCATCCTCATGTTGTATCACGCCAATTCTAAGGGGTAATCCGAAGTATAAATCGTAAAATAAATCATAATCACGTGCAAATCCTTGTCCATAAACCTCACCATCGCTAAATAAAAGCTCATCATTAAACACCTTATTTGAATTCAAATCGGTTACTGTCCACACATCACTCTTATCGTCATTATGACTATACTGATACTTTAATGTATAGCTTTTTTTATCACTCAACGAATAATGCGAATACGTGTAGTCATACGCAGTATCTTTTAATAGATTCGGATTCGATAGCGTTAATGCACGAGCCAAAAATGCTGAAAAATGGGCTCGCGTTAAAGGTAAATTTGGCTTAAATGAACCATCATCATATCCTCTTACTATATTATTACTGAAAATTACCGATATTTCCTTATAGCCTCTTGTCTTAGCTGAAACATCAGTAAAATAGCTCGACTCAGATCCCTTTAATTTAAACGCTCTTTGCAGCACAATCGCCATATCTCCTCTTGTAAGAGTTGCAGTCGGATTAAATTTCTGTGCCGTATCGAAAATTCCAGCATTTTGTACTGCCGTAATTTCTTTATAATAGGGATGTGTAGTAGGTACATCCTGATACTTTGGATCTTTTACATTCGTTGTTTGTAATCCTAAAGCACGTGTTAACATGACAGCTACCTGTGCTCTCGTTACATATGTATTTGGTTTAAATAGATTATTAGGATAGCCGTTAATAATTCCTTTTTCCACTAAGTAATCAATTTCGGTTATCAATGTGTTATCCTTGGATACATCTTTGAAGCTCGCTGCATGTACACCTTCAATCGGTATTAAACAAACAGCTATTAATAGCGCACATACTATTTTCAATATTTGTTTCATGTCTTTCCCTCTCTTTCTCCACTATTCATAATATACTTTTTTAGATATTATTTCCAATATGATTTATTAACAAAAAAGCCTCCGCAATCGTTTGCAGATACTTATTAATTAGATTATTTGTTTTGAATTAAGCCGAAGCCAAGCCCAGTTGGATCTACCATATAGGCAAGATAAAACTCATCGAACTCCATTTTGTCACGAACAATGATGGCACCATTCTGTTTAGCTGTAGAAATAGCTTCATCGATAGAATCAACTTCAATTTGAATACGTGTACCAAAAGGATGGTCATGTGGCCCTTTTGCAATACCGCCGTTAATCCCTGATTTTTCATCATCCCCGGTTGTTACAGCCCAATATTCCCAATTAGGTGCAGCTACCTCCCAACCAAAAACCTTAGCATAAAACTCAGCCGCTTTTTCAGGCTCCTGACTATTCAATTCAAACCCTATTACTCTCCCCATATAATTCCCCTCCTGATTTTTGAAGTATAATTTATAATTCAAAAATTTAATGGATATTTTTCCATTAGTTTCATCACCATAACGTGGGTTGATTTCCGTTCTGACTGGGCGTTTAAATAAAAATTGCATGTATAGGAGACAGCTTAACAGAAGGTCGACCAGGTGTTTCATTTTTAAAACTACTAACAGCAAAACATCAACATATCGAATTTGATAATCTCGGTAAACCAGGTGAGACAGTAAAAAGCTTACACACTCGTTTAGAGAAATCGAAGCTAGCTACTTATTATGACCTTAGCTTTCTTTGGATTGGTGTCAATGATGTCTATGCTAAACTTTTGAAAGTTCAGGCACAGCCAGTTACAAAAGATCATCAAGAATTTAAAGATTACTATGTAAATTGTTTAGAAATGATTTTAGCATCCTCTAAACATGTTGTTTTAGTAACACCAGCTTTAATAGGAGAAACAATAAAAAACACTTCAAATATGGAATTAAAAGAGCTCTCCTCCATTATTCAGTCCATTTCTTCTAAGTATACAAATGTTAGCTTTTTAAATATGCAAGAGGTGTTTGAGCATCACTTGGAACCAGTTAATAGTTCGGATTATATGAACACCAATGTTATGCGAGTAATGAAAGATGTACTGTTTTATAAAAACCCTTTGCGAAAATAATGCTGGTATAGCTATGTATGGTGAAATTTATGATATGTCGATGGACGAATGGAAAGACATTGTGGATATTAATTTATGGGGCGTTGTATATGGTACTCAAGTTGGCTATCAAATCATGAAGGAACAAGGTTTTGGACATATCATCAATACGTCATCAGCAGCAGGGTTGGGGCCATCTCCTATATCTGCAGCATATTCAACTACGAAGCATGCTGTTGTGGGCTTAACGACATCACTACACTATGAGACTGAGGAATTTGGCATCAAGGTAAGTACGCTATGTCTGACTTTTGTGGATACACCTATTTTTGATAAAGCAACAGCTATTAATATCGATAAATCAGTGATGTCCAAACAATTGAAAAAGCAAAAAATGATGTCTCCACAGCAACTTGCAAATCACTATTGCAGGCGTACACAAAAATAAGCCAATTATTTGTCCTATGCCAATGCGTAAACCAATGGATGTTGTCTTTACGATCTTCCCTTCGTTACACAGGGCATTAATGGGAATGGTCTGTAAAGTAAGCCGAAAAGCTCGATTCACATAAACATTCTAAATGGTAAAAAACCGCTATGCTTTTCCGCCGGCAAGGCACGAGCCTCATCATGGCAAAAAATAGGATCTTGGACACGAAGGTGTATGTCTCCTTCGCTACATTTTTATTTACACTTCATCGCAAAAACAATTTGTAGGAGTCTCGCGGCTTTTTACCTTTATATTTAAGATAACTAAAACAACTGAACGGAATAACCCCTTTTCAGAGACAAGTAGCTAGTTATTTATGCCCTGCTTCATCTTTCTTATAAATACCTAAGATTAATACAATAAGCCCTATAACAAAAATTAAAGGAGATAAAAACATCATAATCGATGCTGCCCAACCATTACTAACCATCATTCCATACACTACGCCAATTACAAAAGATAAGAATGGTGCAAACGCAATCATTGTAATGATACCCCAAATGATATATTTCCCTTTCTCTGACCTTCCTTCGGTTAATTGGAATGCCGCTATTAAACCTACTAATACAATCAATAAGGCAATGACAAACGCCATTTCAAATCACCTCCCTCTTTCCTTCTACAATATGCTCCATTAGTTTAGTGATTTGGTAACTTTACACTAGGCTTATTAAAAAAATTCATAATTGCGCCCAGTTGGAACGGAAATCAGCCCCACAATATGGCGAAGAGCCTGTTTCATCAAAAAAATACCACAACCATCAAAAAATGTGGTTGTGGCTTTTTACTGCTCAATCTAAATGACATCTTACAAAATGACACCGTCGCTCATTTTAATAATACGATCCGTATAAGCAAGCATTTCTTCATCGTGTGTCACCATTAAAGTAGTAATGTTTAACGTTTTAGTCAACTCTCTAATTAGTAACATAACCTCTTTTGATCTTTGTGAATCTAAGCTTGCAGTTGGTTCATCTGCGAATAAAACTTTCGGTTTATGAATGATTGCTCGGGCAACCGCAACACGTTGCTTCTCCCCACCTGACAATGAAGAAGGATAAGCCATTTTTCGATGATCCATCCCTACTAATTTTAGTATTCGATCAACTTCATTTTTTTGTTCCTGCTTTTTTAATTTTGATTCAGAAACATCTAGCATTAACAGCAGCTGCTCCTCAACTGTAAGAAAAGGTACAAGGTGTGCAAACTGAAAGACAAACCCAAATTTACTTGCTCGCACTTTTCGAACCTCTTCTGGGCTCATGATGGACATATTTCCCCCCTCAAATGTAACATGCCCATCTGATGCCGGTTGAAGTCCAGCAGCTATTGTCAGAAGTGTACTCTTACCAGATCCAGATGCGCCGACCAATGCTATTATTTCTCCTTCTTTTAGAGACAGATCTATTCCCTTAAGTATTTCCTCTTCTATCTCGCCATTCGTAAACGTTTTTCTAACTCCATCGATTTCAAATAAAGTCATATTAAGCCTCTCCTTGCTGTATCGCTTGTAATGGTTCGATTTTTTTAATTTGGATTCCTGAAATTGTAGCGCCAATAAATCCGATAATTAAAAATACAATCGATAATTGAATGGTTGTCGCGATCGTTAAAGTGAATGGCATTCCTTTTGGCGCTATTAAATTAAATGCCTGACTTAAGGCTACAGACAAAACAAGTGAAATAACTGTAATGATGGCCATCTGTGTCCATATCATTTTGAATAACTTGCTTGTTTTCAAACCAATGGCCTTTAAGATTCCGTATAAGCCGATTTTTTGGACATTCATCATATAGAAGAAGATTGCAAACAGCATCCCACTAATGACTACTAAAAACCACACAATCATATTTAAAGACATTTGTTCTGCGTTATAGCTTGGAATTGTATTAAGAAACTCTTTATTTGAAAATGATTGTAATCCAGCAATTTGTTTTGAAGAATCATCATTCGGTACGAAAATCAGCTGCATTTCGTCATCACGGTAAATTTCTTTATAATCTTCTTTATTAATATAAGCAACTGGGGCATGACTATATTTCTTTTGCTCTACAAATCCCTTTACTACAAATTTGCCATTAAATTGATTATTCGTTAATGTATCTCCTGCTTTAATTCCTTTGTCCTTCAAGGAGCTGTCCAATATGACCTCCCCGTGTTTCACATTTTCAAATAACTCTGAATCAGTCGATGTAACAAACGCAACACTTTGCTGCTTATTATCCTTATCATTTAAAAAGCCCATTTGTAGTGAAAAAGCTACTGCATCCTTTTCTGTACTCAATATTTTATTTTGAGTACTGCTATCTATTTTTGACAGATTATAAGTTTGATCTGCATCTTCATTCATATAAAATTGTCCTTGCGGTAAATCTTTAATTAAAGCAGCATTATCTTGTGATAATCCGTTCGCCAAACCAGAAATAATAAAAGTTAATAAACTAACAAGAAAAACAATTGAACCTAATATTAAAAATCTTACTTTATTTTTCTTAATTTCTTTCCAGGCAAGATTCATCGTTAACTCCTCCATTCCTTTCTACATCCTTAGCATAAAATCCTTAAATGAACGGAAGATGAACTAATTGTTAAAAATGAAACGTTTTTAACAAAAAAAGCTCATAAACCTTTTCTTTATTAGGTTTACGAGCTGATTGTAATATTATTGGCCATCTAAACGAATGACAGCTTTTTTATGATATTTTGGCGTTTCCTCTATTTTGGACTCGTACAAAATCACTTCTTCTACTAGAAATTTTGGAAGCTGAAAATTTTCTTCTAGCAATGCTTCGAACGGAAATTCCCCGTATCCTTCATCCCATTTTCTTGCAACAGTTATATGTGGTAAAAATGGCTTCTTATCTAATTCAAATCCTGCCTTCATACAATCACGGTATATTATGTCTCTCACCAAATTTAATTGCTGAGATTCGAGCAGATCAACCCACAAAATTCTTGGATACTCCTTTCTTCCAAAAGTATTGAACCCCTGAATTTTTAATTCGAATGGAGAAACATTCAAAAGATTTTTTTTTGCTTTATCCATTACAGCCTGTAATTGCTCTTCATCCGCATGACCTAAAAAAGCCAATGTAATGTGATAATCTTCCTGATGAACCCATCGTTTAAAATGAAAATTTGTCTTCATTTCTTCACATCTCACTTTAAGAGCTGCTTTAATATCTGAAGGAAGTGGAACTGCAATAAAAAAATGTCTGTTCATAATCATACCCTCTCTATTCATCGTAAATGCTACTTATCAGGAATTATGTCTTTTCCTACTATAATTTAATCATTACTATTCACACTAAAGCGGCGAAGACTACCCAGATCAAAGGAAAATATTCCTTCCATTTAAATAACCCACTTTGCTTTTTAGCTGAGTGGGCCATAACCTTCATTTCTATATTCTTTCTCTTTACAATGATAACATGTAAAGTGAGGTGGTCTAAATGGAACAACCAGATTATTACCAAAATCTGCTGAAAAGACTTTGTAAAGCGCACAATATTTCTCCTCGAAAACCTAGATTTATTGAAGTTGAAGATGTGGTTACTATTAATGTTAAAAATCATTTGAAAGAAGGAGTAGATTTGGAATGTTTTAAAATTCTAAATCTTATTTATCAAACGGTTGGACCTTTAGGTATAAAATTTAATCAGCAATTACTTTTATACCCGGGTGGAAATAGATTGGATAGAGTAACAGTAACCTTTTCCAAAAAGGATTATATAGCTTTAAACAAAAAATTAGAAACCGGTGAAATGAATTAATGGGTAGCCTAATGCTATCTTTTATTAATAATACTAACTGGACCAACATACAAATCAATCTTCGCTGGTTTTCGATCATATGATATAAAAGAGTTATAGACTAATATTGTTAAAAATTCTTTACTGTGTATACGCAATCTATGATGCATATAAAAAAACCTCTCAAAAAACACCTTTTGTGAACTGCACCCCAATTGTTAGACACATCTAACAATTGGAGGTGCAGTTTTTCTATGGCTAAATATACTGTAGAAGATAAATTACAAGCAGTTGA
>NZ_JBGCCD010000021.1:0-81140 GCF_041262405.1 Lysinibacillus sp. RC79 | reverse complement strand
AGGCAAAATTAAAAACGAGTCCGGTGCAATACCGAACTCGTTTTACCCAAGCTGCCTAATGAAATAACCGTGTCTAACTTTTAGGGGTCACTTCATTTCAGGCATTTTCCGAACAGGTATGTCCTCATGGTTACCATATTCTGTTTGATTGCCGCTCAAAAGAAAATAGCCAAGGAATACACAAAGGATTACAATCGGTATCATTAAAAGCGCTTTTAAATTCGTTTTTGGACTTGTAGCTTTATTCGAAGAAGTTGTACCATAATAATTATTAATCGTCTGATCAACATAATAAACTTTATTCTCTTTCAACATTATTTCAGTTTCACAAAAAGGACATTTGAATGATTGTCCCTCTCTATATTCAATTTTTCCATTACAATTCGGACAATTTAATTTAATGACTTCCAATGGCAATCCACTCTCCAACTCTATTTTTAATTAAGCTTAGTTGTCTGAAAAATAATTGTCAATATTTCTATTAAATACTAATTATCTTCCACCTTTAGACCTACAACAAAAAAAGTCGCCCATGAGGCGACTTTTTTGTGTTTATTCACTTTTTTATGCAATAAGTTTAAACTTCTGGTTTACTATTACTTGTGATACGGTTCTACGTAACATGGATAAGTGAGGTTATTATACGGCACTCAAATATAAATCTAACGAAGCCTCAACTTCCTTCGCAACAAGCTCCACAAAGTCCCTATAATCCTCTGTCGTAAGAGTAAGTTTCTACGTTTAAAGGTTTATTCATCACGATCAAGTGCCTCTTTCACAAATGTAGGAAGTGCGAATGCACCAACGTGTAAATCTGTATTGTAATATTTCGTTTTTAGAGCAAATTTGTCCCAAGCATCTACTTGAACATCTTTAATTGGATGTAATGCTTTTGAAGCAAATCCGAATAGCCAGTGTCCCGATGGATATGTTGGCATATGGAATTGATATACGCTTGCGATAGAGAAAATACCTTTAATTTTTTTATGTGCTTTTCTCATGTTTTCTGCATACTCCGCGAAGTATGGTGATTCGTGTTGGTTAATTAGAATTCCTTTTTCATTTAATACACGGTAACATTCTTTATAGAAAGCTGTTGTAAATAAACCTTCACCGACTGAAATTGGATCAGTAGAATCTACTAATATTAAATCGAATGATTTATCAGCAGCGTTTTGAACGTAAGCTAAGCCATCATCGTAAATCATTTCCATACGTGGATCCTCTTCAACACCAGCAGCTGTAATTGGAAGGTATTTCTGGCTTAAACGGAATACTAACTCATCGATTTCAACCATTACTACTTTTTCTACTGATTTGTAACGTAGTACTTCACGGGCAGTACCACCATCACCTCCACCGATAATTAATACTTTTTTTATATCTGGATTGGTAGCGAATGCTGGGTGCGTAATCATATCGTGATAAACGAACTCATCTTTTTCATTAACCATCATCAATCCGTCTAAAGTGAAGAAAGTACCAAACTCTTCACTTTTATAAAAATCGATTTTTTGGAACGGAGATTGTTCACTATGAATTTCTTCGTTGTATCCGATTGAAAATTTACAGTTATTGCTCCATTGTTCTGTATACCATTTCATTAAATCACGTCCTCTAATACTTCTTGTTTTACTAGAATTGTATCAATTTCTTGTTCTGCAAATTGGCGAATTTTATCAGCCATTCCACGAGGTACTTCAAATGATTCTGTCTTTTTCGCTTGCAGTTTTTGTTCTAAATATTCTGCTGCTTTCCAAGGACTTACTGAGTCGCCACAAGTATAAACATCTACAGAAGCAAATCCGTATTCTGGCCAAGTATGAATCGTTAAATGTGATTCAGCAATAATGACTGCACCCGAAACACCATATGGGTTGAAATGATGGAAGCAAGATTCTACAATTGTTGCCCCAGAATAGTCTGCAGCTTCATTCATAAACTGCTCGATTAAAGCGTTTTGCTCAATAATTTCACTTGGGCAACCATAAAATTCGATTAATACGTGTCTACCTAATGTTGATAATTCAATGCTCATTTATCTATCTCCCTTACGACTGTTATAAAATTTTCTTCTTCAGTTTCGTTTAGAACATTCCCAAAATTGAGAAAATAGAAGTTATATAATTCTACTAATTCCTCTGAAATAACTTCTCCGGGGATTACTAATGGTATTCCCGGTGGATAAATCATTAATGAATCTGCACTAATTCGACCTACCGCATCATAAATTAAAATTGTTTCTGTTTCTGCATTACACGCCTGTTGCGGTGTCATTGCTAATCTATTTATTTGATTTGCTATCACATAAGCTGACTGAATCGCATCTTTTTTAGCGTGATAAAGTTCTATATCTTTTAACGCATGGACTAATTTACCAATTGTTTCATTCGTATCAACATGACTAATGACTGCCATTATGACATATCCTTCAGCAAGTTCTAATTGAATTCCATACTGTTGTTTCAATATTGTGTAAACTTCGAAACCAGTTAAACCGATATCGTTCACACGAATAACAAGTTTCGTCCAATCATATGATTGATTGAAATTTCCTTGTACGTATTCAGCTTTAAGTACTTCATAGCGTGAATTATTTTCAATTTCTTCAACTGCCGCATCAACAATTGACTTTAAATTGCTATAACGTTGTTGTCCATACAACGCTAAATCCCTTCGTGCTACATCTAAAGAACTCATTAATAAATAATTTGCACTCGTCGTTTGCAGCATATTTAATACTTTTTGCAAATGCTTCGAATCAATTCTTTTTTCTTGTAGTAAAAGAAGCGAACTTTGCGTTAATGAACCCCCAGTTTTATGCATACTCATCGTTACTGCATCTGCACCAGCACTAATTGCATCGTTTGCATCTGGTAAAAATGTTAAATGCGCTCCATGTGCACTATCAACTATAACTGTTACATTTTGTTCATGTGCGAGTTGACAAATTTCTTGCAGTTTATTCATCGAACCAAAATAGGTTGGATACGTCACAAGTAGAGCTTTCGCTTGTGGATTTTCTGCAAGCGCCGATTTTACATGTTCAACTGAAATTCCGTGTGCAATACCAAAATGTTGATCAACTTCAGGTTGAATAAATACTGGTTTTGCTCCACTTAATATAATGCCGTTCATAACTGATTTATGGCAGTTACGAGGAACGATCAATGTATCTCCTTGTTTACATGTCGCTAAAATCATCGCCAGAATACCTACAGTAGTTCCATTTACTAAAAAGTAAGCGTAGTCTACATTAAATGCTTGTGCAGCTAATTGCTGAGCTTCTTTAATAACCGATTCCGGATGACTTAATAAATCAAGTTCCTTCATCGAGTTTACGTCCATTCTTAATGTCATTTCTCCAAGCGTCCATTTTAATGGGTTTTCATGTAGCCCCATTTTATGTCCAGGTACATCAAACGGCGTAACTTCTTGTTTAGCGTAATTGACCAAAGCTTCAAATAATGGCATGCGGTCTTGAGTGACTAAAAACTCCTCTGTAGCCACTCGATCTTGCACGCATTGCATTATTGTCCCATAGCAACTGCTAAGAGTTGCTGTAATTCCGAAACTTTGTCTGTATTTTCCCAAGTTACATTTACATCACTACGTCCAAAGTGACCATAAGCTGCAACTTGTTGATATTGAGGTTTACGTAGATTTAGCATGTTAATAATGCCAGTTGGCGTTAAGTCGAATAATTGACGAATCGCTATTAAAATGTCTTCTTTCGCTACTTTTTCTGTACCAAATGTTTCTAAAGCGATACTAATTGGTTCACTTACACCAATTGCATATGATAATTGGATTTCACATTTATCTGCCAAGCCTGCTGCAACAATATTTTTTGCAACGTATCGCGCTGCGTATGCCGCTGAACGGTCAACTTTTGTACAGTCTTTACCAGAGAATGCGCCACCACCATGACGAGCTGCGCCGCCATAAGTATCAACAATAATCTTACGTCCTGTTAAACCTGCATCTCCGTGTGGTCCGCCTACTACGAAACGACCAGTAGGATTAATTAAAATGCGGAAGTCCTCATTCATACCAAATTGCTTCGCAACAGCTTTAATTACGTTTTCTGTAACGTAATCAATGAATGCTACTTGGTCAAAATCATCATCATGTTGTATTGACATTAAAACAGTATCAATTTTAGGTTGCTTACTATCTGTATAATCAATAGTTACTTGTGATTTCATATCTGGGCGAGCCCATTTGAATTGACCATTTTTACGTTGCTCAGTTGCACGTTTTACAAGCATATGCGCCATTTCAATTGCTAGAGGCATATAGTTCTCAGTTTCATTCGTCGCAAAACCGAACATAATACCTTGGTCACCTGCACCAACTTCTTTTGTATCGCTTGAAGAATCAACACCCATTGCGATATCAGGAGATTGCGTGTGTACTAATACTTGTACATTGCAGTTATGACCATCAATACCGAACTGATCATCTGTGTAACCAATGCCGATTAGGGTATCACGGACAATTTTTTCGATATCTAGTTCTGCTTTTGTTGTGATCTCTCCACCAACAATTACTGTGTTTGTAGTTGTGAATACTTCACATGCCACACGTGATAGCGGATCTTGTGATAATGCTGCGTCTAATACTGCATCTGAAATTTGGTCTGCAATTTTATCTGGATGTCCTTCCGAAACAGACTCCGATGTGAATAATACTTTTTCTGACAATTTTCACTGCTCCTAACAAAATTATAGATTTTAGGGCATAAAAAAAAGCTCACCCAATTTTAAGGAAAGCTTCGAATACTATCAGCTGCTGTTCCTCTTATTGTTCACAAAAGTAAATTTTGTGCTCAGGTTCGGCCCACTGGATTTAATTCATTCTGAACTAAATTGTTTGGCCACCGTATCTTCGACCCCTCGTCTCAACGGTTATTAATAAGAGCTATATTATTATGCTGAGACTCATATTAAGTCATAAACATTTGAGTGTCAATTTATTTTTTTATATTTTTTAATGATTAATCGCTATGAAAATTAATTTATTTACCCTTTTGTACACAAAAATACTAAGTGTACCATTTTATAAATATTAAATATTTATTACAAAAAATGAATAATAATGCATATAGGTTTGTTTTATAATAATAATAGAATGAACTCCTATAAAATTTGTGAATAGATGCGTCAAAATAACATATTGTAAGCATAAAAATCTTTAGATCAGCAAAGAAAATTCAGGAATTTTTAGAGTCTTTTAATTATAGAAAATATATAAATTTCTATAATTCAGAATATTGTTTGCGGTCAGTTATAGAGTTCTATGGAGTTAATTCATTCTTATGAAAACCATGGGATAGAATAAGGGCTGTCACAAAAGTCACTTTTATGACAGTCCTTTTTATTTTTCTCATGCACTAATAAATATTAGTGTTTGTTATTTTGAAGCACCTTTTATGATTGTTGATTCAGTTTTGTTTCCAGCCTTGTCTTTAGCTACAACAGTTAGGCTTGTACCTGCTTTTTGAACTTTAATCTTCACAGTGAATTTCCCTTTTGAATTTGCTTTTGCTTCCCCTAATAATGTTACCCCGTTATAAACTTGTACAGTAGCATCTTTTTCAGTTGTGCCTGTAATTGATTTAGATTTTGCTGTTACTTTATCTACTTTAGGAGCATCAGGTGCAGTGGCTGGATTGAGCTAATGATCGTTCAAATTTATAAAACTGTTTACAAAAAACAGCACCATCTACACGTAATGGAATGGTGCTGTCTCTGTTTTTCAAAAAAACTTCTTTTACTTAATAAAGCAGTTCTCCGTAATAGGTTTAAGTGCCGTTTTATCGTATAAGCTTTATACTGAATTTTAAGGATGTGATAACTATGAATTTAGGAATCGGCTTTTTGCCTCAAAAGTATTATAAGAGCGAGCCTTCAACAGGTGGATATAACTTTTTTGTACATGAAGGTATTCAATTTGCCATAAATATTGGTGAGATGTATTATCCCGACTATACAGAGGAACAAATTGCTTATTTTACAGAAAGCTTAGCAGCATTCCCCCTATATTATTTATTTGAGCAAAGGGAAAAGGAAGATAGCGAGGAATTAAAAAAACATTTGCAGGACGAACACCTACCTTTTGAAATATGGCATCAATCAAAAAGTAGCACATTTTTTTTAATGACTATCACAAATCATCAAGAATTACTTCGTTTACTTCCAATCATGATCTGGCAGCATAATTATAATATGAGCTCTCTTTGGTCAAACAATAAGAACGCATTTACGATCGAGAACAAAACTTGGGACAGCACATATGCTAATGGGAAATATAAATCGATAGAAGAGACAACAATTTGTTTAAATTTTAACAAGCCTACAACTGTATTTTGGTTAGGTTATGACTTTGTAGGCACCGATATTTTTTCAAATGAACAACGTTTTGCAACTTTAGAAGGAATTCAAAAATTATTATCATCATTTATAACAACCGAAATCATCGAATTTGGTTAAATAAAACCTCCTATAACATTGTTACATCAACGTTCTTGGTGGTCTTTTAAAAACCGCACTTATTTATGATACGATTCACCGTATGGTAAATAAGTGCGGTTTTTACATACGTATTTTTTAATTTCTACTACTATCAAAAGAACTAAAGTGTGCTTTCTTAAATAGTCTTCTGCAACCTTGTCGATTCTGGTAATCGTTAACCTCTATTTGATTAAGGGAGGATTTTTCTCGCAAAAAAAATTTTATGGTATGATGTTTAGGCTGTATATTAACTATGTGACACATTTACATTCATCTAAGATAAGAGGTATTTATGCATTCTACAAAATTATCCAAGCGACATTGGTTGCTCATCTTAACACTTACTTTATTAACGTTTGTTCTAGGGACAAGCGAGTTTGTTATTGTCGGAATCTTAACAGATATTTCTTCAAGCCTTCAAATGACAAACGCAAAAGCAGGCACACTCATTTCTGCGTTTGCAATCACGTTTGCCATCGCCACACCATTAGTGATGTCAGCAACAAGTCATTTTCCAAAGCGTAAATGGATGTTGTTTTTGATAGGGACTTTCATCCTCTTGAATGCTTTGTGCATAATTTCGACGAGCTACATCATGCTTCTTACACTTCGGATTATGACAGCGATTGTAACAGGAGTATTAATCTCTCTAGCTATGATTGTTGCTAGTGAAACCATGCCGATTAAAAAACGCGGACTTGCTATATCATTCGTTTTCGGCGGTTTCACACTTGCAAATGTAGTTGGAGTGCCAATTGGTATTATGATTGCTGAACGATACGGCTGGAATGCCACTTTCATGTTAACCACTTTCTTAGGAGGATTGGCGTTTTTGGCATCCTTTTTTGTCTTACCTAATAGACTTAGCCAAATTCGGAGTTCGATACGGGATCAATTTTCATTAATGACCAAGCCACGAATTTTGATGGCTTTTTTCATTCCTGCTCTCGGGTTCGGCGCAACTTATGCCGTCTTTACGTACCTAGTTCCTATCTTGAAGGAAATGGGGGCACCAAATAATTCAATTAGTTTAATCTTATTTGGTTACGGATTTATCTCGATTTTCAGCAACATTCTCGCCGGTAAAATTGCCAACCATAATGCAATCGGTCGCCTTCGGTTTGTTTTTCTCGTGCAAGCAGTTGTTCTGACAACTTTATTTTGGACTACAAATTATTTTATTTTAGGTTTGATCAACATTGGATTAATGTCTTTGATGGCCATCCTCTTAACAACATCTACTCAGCTTTATTTAATAGACCTGGCCGGAATTTATCATCCAAATGCTACAGGACTCGCTGCATCACTTATGCCAGTGGCAAGTAATGTAGGTATCGCTTTTGGTTCTGCATTAGGAGGAATTGTATACCATCAAGGGAATTTGATGAATGTAACGTGGGTCGGTGGAGTAGTTGCAGTCTGTGCAAGTCTGCTAACTTTCATTAGTCATCTATTAGACCAAAAACAAAAGAAGTCAGCATAAAATGATAGGAGCAATCATCCATGAGTGAAATTTATTCTACAACGATAATTGCTGGGCTGGGTCTAGTTAAATATTTTGGCAGATGGCGATGAATTTTCTTACTTAAAAGAAGAAACGGTTGCCTGTAAAGTGACTTACTTAGATGCAACAGATACTTTAGTAAAAATACAAATCAAATTTAAAACAGGCACTTACTTATGATACGGTTCACCGTAACGTAACTAAATGAGGTTTTCGATCAAATGTACTCATACATTATTCTGGCCCTACGCATGTCAGCTAGTCGCTATTAGTCGCTGCTTTACTATTCATCTAAAAAGAGAGATAGAACAGAACAGCATTTACGTTTCCTATAGGTAAAAACTATAGAATATTCATTCTATGAAAAAGGCGAATAAATATTTGCTACCCATTCTTTCAATGGTAAACTTTACTGCCAAGTCTAAAAAACTAGAAATATGATATGGCCCAGATGTTATCCTTCTGATTAAATAAAAAACTGATTCTTAACTATCTATAAGCTATGGGATCAATTCTCTTTTAGTTTACGTAGATAATTATATTTTAATCCTTTTTAACTTTTACAATGAATTGTTACTTTTCCTCTTGATCACCATTCTCACCCTTATTTATTGCATGACCGCCTCCACCAACCGCATGCTGCTGCTTCGTATTAGAACTTCCTATGGCTGAATTAGTTCCTCCCGTACTATCTAAACCGCTTCCGCTTGCTACCTGAGTAGCTGACGACTGTTTTTGACCCTTATTTATCTGATTATTGATGATGATAACAATTTCTTCGTCACCATCCCAGTCTTCATGCTGTTCGTGAGGTTCAGTCTGCTCCCCCTTCATACCGCTGTTTCTAGCTACCCCTTGTGCTCCCACACTTTGCTGTTGATCTGTATTCGAGGAATCTATTGCAGCATTACTACCAGCTGCACTATTTCTTCCTGCCCCACTTGCAATTTGCGTGGTATTAGGTGCACTAGTGAACTGATTATTTATAACAATTACAACCTTTAACTTATCCGATACAGGAGCATCAGTCCTAATTTCTTCTCCATCTTTTTTTACAATAATCCTTACTTTTTCATTTTTACTTTCCATACCGCTTTGTATTTCCTTGGAATTAGACCCATCATTACTATCTTTATGACCTCGTTGATTTGACATTATACCACCTTCTTTTCGATTTAGAATAATATATCTTATTCGAAGAAGAAATTTAGATTTAGTCAAATACATTAATTTAGCTAAAGTATTATTTGGATATTATCTTTGTGTATAGCATTCTACAAAAATCTACCCTTGGCGAGGTGTATGTCTAACCGCATTATCCAATAAATTGTTCACGTATCGCTCCAATAAGTGCGAATCATCAATGACATTTTGACGAAATTCTTTGGTTTAAATCAATTTTTTTAGAACCTTGCTATCCAGAGGAACTTCTATTCTCTGCTTTACCACTATTCTGTTCTCATAAGGAGTTCATTCTTTTTATACGGCCAAACAACAAAAAAACACTTATTCCACTATTTGGGGAGGTGCTGTACTATTTTTCAAAAAAACCTCACTTACTTATGATACGGTTCACCGAAACTAATATGAAAATCTATTGCCTATTTTCGCTCGTACGCCAATCCCTATTGTTAAATGATAAAACAGACATTTTTTTTCAATTAGCCTGCACCGTTAGCACAAGAAACGATTGCTCTAATTGAACAATCGTTCCCCTTACTTTAAGTACATTAATTCATGAGCTATTTAAGGAATGATGAAAGGTGCATATTTTAAACGTTAGATGTTAATTTTTCTCCCCCAAAAAAATACCACCGTCATCTGCAATTACAAAATAATTGCCACTAAATGAAAATCCATCTTTATTCAAAACGCCCCTGTCTTTCAGTAAGCACCCATTTTCGTACATACCCCATCTTTTCTTGAATATTTTCGATTGTTTTTTCACTTTGAAATGCCTTTTGCATGACAGTATAGCGTAGATCAGTAGCTCTCACATTTGTGCCGATTTCCTTCGACATCGTTTGGAAAATTCGCTCAATTGTTTTGGTTGAGATGGCTTTTGATTGACTAGCCTCTCTTACCCAAAGCCATTCACCCAGCTTTTCTTCATGTAATTCCTCTGTTGCATTTTTATAGTGCGCAAGCATGTCCATTATTATTGGAGAAAGCTTTATTTCTCTACGGCCATTTTGATTAGCAATGTAAACCACCGATGAGTCAAGATGAATATGAGACCATTTCATACGTACAAGTTCTGCTGGCTTACATCCTGTTTCCATAAGTAATTGGACAATGCAGCCATTACGTCTTGCTAGCCATGCATGCTCCATTGTTTTAGCGTATTGAAAATAGGTTGGCCATATATTCGCAATTTGCATTAATTGCTTCTTTGTCAGTAATGTTAAAGCTTCTTTTTGCCTCTTTTTTGGCTCTAAAATACCCTCATAGTCAAATGGCTCCACCCACTCTCTTAAAAAGACAAAGTCTACAAAGCCTCGTAATGTAGCAATTTTATGATTAAATGTGTTGACATTTGTATAGGTCTCTTTTAAATAATTACTATATATAAATAACAATTCTTTTAAATGATGATCCACATACAAGTAGTTATTGTCATGAGCAAACGCTAAAAATTGCTGTCCATCTATATTGTACTGCTTTTTAGTAGCAGCACTTTTCTTTAAAGAATTTAAAAGTAATAAATAGCTGTTCCATGCTTCCCCTAGCGTGACCATCTTGCGACCTCCTTAGTAACTGTGCGTGTTTTAACTTTAGTTTACTATAGTTTAGGTGCGTACGTTTATTATTAATTTATATAAATTTTAATGTCGGATAATCTGTAATATTCATACACTATCCCGCTTCCACTATTCAAATGCTCCTTTTACAACGAACAAACAAATGGTCCGCTAGCAGTGTCTCATATCTTTTGTTTTCTTACAATAGTAATTTCACTCTTGCTGTTGTAGTACAATTTCTTTGAAATGCCACTATTCTTGTATAACAGGGCTTATTTACATGAAAATTCGTATAATTTAGTGTTTATCACTGTTTGTGTTATATAATAAGTGTATCAACTATAAAATCTAGGGGGCTTTTCAAGTATGCAAGTAAAAACAACTCGACTTGAAGCAGAAGACGCAAAAATTATTTATCAAGAAACTGCTGGGCTAGCGATTATTACGATCCATCGCCCACAGGCTAAAAACGCGCTAACAGCAAATATGTGGGATCAATTAGCTAAAATTGCTCTACAAGTATTAGATAATCCGAAAAATAAAGTATTAATTTTACGCGGCTCTGGCGAAAACTTTACGGCCGGCTCTGATATAAAAGAATTCAACGCCATTTCCCTTGAAAAAGCCGAAGAAGCATTTGTACATATGGAAAAAACGATTTCCACAATTGAGCGATTACCGATTCCAACGATTGGCGTCATTAATGGTCCCGCAATGGGCGCTGGTTTAGAACTTGCATTAGCTTGTGATATACGTATCGGCTCAGAAAAAGCAAAGCTTGGGATCCCTGTCGGTAAATTAGGGATCACCATAAATAACAAATTTGCACAGCGTTTAGTTCAACTTGTTGGCCCTTCTACAACGAAGGATTTAGTATTTACTGGGCGTATGTTTAAAGCTGAAGAGGCTTTTAAGCTTGGCATGCTTAACTATTTAGTCACTGAAAAAGACTTAAATAAATACATGATTCGCATGGGTAAGCTTGTTGCAGGCATGTCACCTGAATCTTTACTAGCTGTGAAGAAATCTGTGCAAGAATGCGTGGACAGTGTACCAACATTATGGCAAGGTTCAACACCGTTTGTCGGAAAGGATTTTACGGAGGGCTGCAGTGCCTTTGTAGAAAAACGTCAGCCACAATTTACGCGACAATCAAAATAACAAACAGGTACTCTGCTCGCCTCTCTTGCGAATGGAGTACCTGTTTGTTAAGATTTTCTCTTTAACACTACCGACTTAATGTGGAGATGAATTGTATCTAATTCATACCCAAAATGCTGATGAAATTCCGCCTGTATCGTTTTTTGCAATGCATACAATCGATCTGGTAGGGAATAATGAATAGGTAGCTTTAGCTGTAATGTAATCGTAGCTTGCGCTAGATCGCCTAATACGAATTGGACGTGCTCGACTTTCTGTACAATATCTTGTTTTGCACAGCAATACGTTAGTAGCTGCACGTAAACATGCTTCCCAATATCAATATACTCCTGTTGAAAATCAGGGCGAACGATCGTCGTCTCCCCTATTTTTTCTCGCTTTGAAGAGAAGATCTCCATCCCTCTTTGAACGAGTCGTATAAAAAAGTTTTGTTCGACTTGACGGTACGGTATTGGCATAACGTGTTTCCCTTGAGTCTGTCGAATAAAGCGAGCTTTGGCAATTTCTTTTTGTGAACGCACATCTTCAACATAGTAATAGTTATCAATAGGACCAAGCGCTAGCTGTCTTGCTATCGTCTTTGTCATTTTATCGGATGTGCCGATCAGTAAAATCGATTGTACTTTATATGTATCAAGTGCTTTTTTCACTTCATCGCGGTGTGTATCATCTGTAAAAATAGCTCGACGAACGGCTGTTATCGTATTTTTCTCAAATTTTGCGGAGATTCCAGCTACTTTCATACCATTTACAATGAGAAGACCATCATCAATAAGAGCCTCTACCCCGATTTTATGGGCGAAAACAAGAGCGCTTGTACTTTTCCCTGTCCCACTTGGACCACTTAAAGAATAAACATTCATGACTGACAGCTCCTTTCCCTTTTATGATATCAGAAACATATCACTTTTTCCGTCAAATATTATTATTTCCATTATTATCAATTATGCCTTGGCATAATTGCGTCCGGAATCGGCTTTGTGCTTAGGCCTGCACGATGCAGGTCAGTTAGCCGTTATCGCATGGATGCGATGATCTTAGGCTAACATCCTCTAAGCACTCCTTTCCGATTCAGTGACATCCGCCGTAGGCTTTACTTTTTTCAGCAAATTGCTGAAAGAAGTTAAATTATTTCCGCTAGTCTACGCACACATCTTCTTAAATATAGAAATATATTCTTTATTCAGAATAACTTTCCCTTTATGTGCTTTAGTATGATAAAATGTGAACTACTATTCTGTTATAGAACTATAAGGAGTGTACTAGTTTGAAAATCGTACCATCTAAAAAAATGTCTTTATTTACAGCAGCAATTTTCGGAGATTTAAAAAATCATGCTAAGCAACAGGAAGCTAAAGGCATGAAAATGATTGACTTAAGCTTAGGTAGTCCAGACCTACCCCCTGACGCTAAAATTCGCGATCATTTATCGTATAGAGCAGGCTTAGCTGAATCCTACGGGTATACATTAACAGGCACGCAACGTTTTTATGAAGCTGTTAGTCGTTATTATAAACGTCGTAGCAATGTAGATTTAGATCCCGCTTCTGAAATCATTCAAACAATTGGCTCTCAAGAGGGATTAGTGCATTTACCAATCGCCTTTTGTGACCCAGGAGATATCGTATTATCCACTAACCCAGCTTACGTTGCCTATGATGCAGGGATTCATCTAGCAGGCGCAACACCTTACTATATGCCTCAAACAGCTGACAACGATTACTTACCAGACTTAGATGCTGTTCCTGAAGAAATAGCGCAAAAAGCAAAGCTATTAATTTTAAACTTACCAGGTAATCCGGTGCCTGCAACGCCTTCATTAACTTATTTTGAAAAAGTCATTGCCTTTGCAAAAAAATATAACATCATCGTTCTACATGATGCGGCATACTCTGAGTTCTACTTTTCAGGTGAAGGCCCAATTAGCTTCTTAGCCGCTCCTGGAGCAAAAGAAGTTGGAATGGAAATTAACTCATTATCGAAAAGCTTCAGCCTTGCTGGTACACGTATCGCTTATATCGCTGGTAACGCTGAGATGATTTCGATCTTAAAACAATTAAAATCAAATTTAGATTTCGGTATTTTCGAGCCAATTCAAGATGCAGCAGTCGTAGCGCTTGATAACGCAGAGGAAATTACAGCAGGCCTACGTGCAACATTCTCAGAACGCCATAAAACATTAATGAACGGCTTACGTGAGTTAGGATGGGATGCAGCTCCTTCTGACGGTGGTATGTTCGTCTGGGCAAAATATCCGTACGATATTGACTGCACAGAGCTAGCCTTTAAATTAATTGAACAAGCTGGTATCGTGACAGTCCCAGGTACAGTATTTGGCTCAGCTGGACAAGGCTATTTACGTTTAGCCTTAGTTCAACCTAAAGAATTGTTACAGGAAGCTGTTGATCGTTTAGCACAAGTGCAAGTTACATCACAAAAATAATCATATAAACAACATGAAAAACCCTTCTAACATTAATTGTTGGAAGGGTTTTTGCTATAGCTTTCTATGTAATCTTCAAGTATCGGTCTATCAGGAGGACTAATATTTTGGGGTAAATCATCTAAAGAGAAAAATTGTAGTATTGTTGCCTCATTTTGATCATGAACAAGGAGGCCACTATATTCTTTACATTCAAATGCTGTAACAACGTTATAAACTTCATCACCATGTGGATATTGATAATAAAATTCTTGTCTAAAATATGTATTGATCAATTTCAGATTTTTAGCCTTCAGTCCTGTTTCCTCAAATAATTCTCGATGGGCAACTTGCTCTAATGTTTCACCTAGCTCCATTGAACCTCCAATTAACCCCCAACATCCATTATCTATCCGAAGCTGCAATAAAACCTGTTGACGATTATTAATGACCAATACACAAGCACCACACATAATTAATGGTTTAGTTCCAACTACTTTTCGTAAATCCTTTATATATCCCATAAAGCCCTCCTTCATTTTAAAACGCTCTTACTCGTTAAAATTGGCGGGAATTTTCACTAACACATAGTCTCCGGTCCACATTTGTGTCGACACAATCAAGCTTTCGCCATGTCTTTCAAAGAAGAGGCCATTACCCTCCTTTTGTTTAAAAACCCAACCATTTTGATCAAGCATTTCTTTGATCATTTCGTCAGCTGCGGATATATTTCGTTCCTTTATTACATACCATTCTTGACCGTTTTCGTTCGACAATTTAACCATTCGTGTCGCGGAATCATTTATTTTTTCTATCACTGTTTTTTTACTTATATGTTCTATTGGGAGTGGAGGAAGATAGAGTTTGTTGTAAAATACGAATGCTCCAACGAGGAAAATGATGATCCCGATTGTTACTATCACCTTTTTCATAAGACACTCTCTCCTTTCAATATAATATATTACTAATTTTCCGTTAAAATTCCATGCATTATTTCATATTATACTAATATCCAAAATAGGTAACCTACTTAGTTAATCAGACGTCTAAGATAGAAAGCGAAATAATGAAGAGATGAGAGTTTTTGAAGTATAATATTTTGGGGTGTATAGTGGCTGTAATAATAGTCTTGAGCGGTTGTTCAACAAATCAAGAAAATGATATTTCGTTAGATAAAGAACAATCGTATGTACCCATGGTATTTTTAATGGAACAATTTATGCCTCTTAGGACTTAACAAAACAAGAAAAATATTCAACGGATGAAGTATTTGGTGAAATAAAAAGAAGAGTACCATCCTCTGATATCGAAAAGGAAAATTTAACTTCCAATTATTACGATGAAGGAACTGTTATATATAATGTCAAAGAGGATAACGAGTTATTTCTAATCGAAGAATCACCAGGTAATTATTCCATTCTAGAAAAATTAGAGTAATGTTTAAATCATGGAAGCCCTTATAATAAAAAGCATACCTTAATTAATAAGTACCCTATATGAAAGACACTTAAAAAAAGTCTCTCTTATAGGACACTTTTATTCATAATTAGCCTAACAATTAGATCGAGCAGAACTTATGTTATTATATCCCAAGCATTGGTACATGCTTTCGAGTATGATACGTGAGTGCCAATGCAATACACTGTTTTACTTCATTTACTGGTATTTCATCATTTTCAGCAAATACAATCGCTCGATTCCCTTCATAGTTGAAAACATCTCTATAAACCTCTTTAAACGTATCAATTAGCTTCGTATTACAGTTGAAGTACATGGCACATTGATCTGGGCTTGACTGTTTCCAGCCTAATCTAATTGTACTCCCTTTTTTTGTGATATAACTAGGTTCTCCCCATTTTAACGTTTCTTCCACATGATCTACGCTTTCTGTCTCTATAGCCGTATCCAAAATTAACTGGCGAAGAATCAATAGTTTCGACTGAATGTGTTTAGGATACTGTTTGAATACTTCCTCCACCTTGGTATTTTCAATTGTACTCATATTCATCATTCCTTTTTTTAAAATAACAAACTAATCCATACTCAATCGTACGATTAATAAATTTCTAAAAGCAATTCAAATTGTCTAATACAACCCGAAAGCTATTTTATCGAAATATAAATTTCTGCTTGTCCGTCCTCTGGGTTAATATCCTTGCTATAATATTCAAAATCACCTGTGAATGCTCGGTTATTGCCTGGCTGCTGTGACCATTGCCAAATATCAGCCCAAGTACGCTGAACCACTTCTATAATGGGTCCACGTTCTGTGACGAATACAGCATATTTTGCAGCAGGTACAGTAAATGCTTTTATCATATCTAAGTTTTGAAGTTGTAATTCTTCCTTTATATGTACGCTGACCATTACTTCATAAAGTCCCGCATCTCCTTGTTCATAGTTGAAGTAACAGCTATAATGACCATCCTCTTGGATATGAGCTCCTAGCTTCTTACCAATATTTTGAGAATGGAAATTTTCAAACAACTTACCAATTTTGCCATCTTGGCTTCGTTCGGCTTCATTTGTTGTAACGGTACTAATTCCAGCTAACGTGAAGGAGGATAATACCTCAATTCGGTTAGGTTCAATTCGTTTCGTAGTAATGTTATCTTCAGACGATACGTGATTCCAGTCAGTCATACTTTTTTGTTCGTTTAGTTTCATCCTAAATCATTCTCCTTATTATAGAATAAAACCATTATAAAACAATAAACATGACAACTGATTGTCATGTTGCTTTGTCATTTTTGTAAATGATCGCTATTTTTTCCGCACGACTAGCAATGATTTCCCGTAAATGTTGAGGCTCAAGCACCTCTACATGATGTCCCAAGCTAAGAATGAAACTATAGAGCCATTCATTTTCTGGATACGCCTTTTTTACTAGCCAACTGCCATCCTCAACTGGCAAAAGTTCTTCAATACCAAACCATTCTTCTGCTAAATGCCGAGCTTCATCCTGGAATCGAAAGACAACTTCGGGTACATCGGATGGCTTGAATTTACGCTTGCCTTCGACATGCTTCTGAGTAGCTGGATCTCGACGAATGAAGTTTCTTTCACGATCTACCTCGAGCCCTTTCATTCTTTTTAGTTTAAAAAGGCGAAACTCTTTTTTTTCTAGACAATAAGCTTGTAGATACCATTGCCTTCCTTTCAGCATAAGCATATGTGGCTCTACTATTCGCTGGGATACTTCACCTTCTGCATTCGAATAGGTGAAGTACACTAATATACTGCTATCTATTGCTTCGTCTAATAGTTGTAGTTTCGGACGGAGACGTTCAATACCTTCCCAAGGAGAGTGATCGATTAGTACGCGATTTGTCTTATGTTGAAATTCTTCTTCATGTGCTGGTAGTACGACACTATTTATTTTTTCTACAAGTCGTTGGTTTTGCTCTTTGCCGTATGAAGTGGAAATACTGCGAAGAGCGGTAACGATAGTAGCAAGCTCGTCATTTGTTAGCAAATTTCGATCCAAACGGTAACCTTCTGCCAAACCAATACCACCGTTTGTTCCTTGATAGGTGATGATCGGGATGCCGGCTGCATTAATTGAGTCAATATCTCGGTATATCGTCCGAATAGATACCTCAAACTGCTCAGCCAGGTCCTTAGCCTGCACCTTTCGACGATTCAGTAGAAGAATAATAATAGATAAGAGCCTTTCCAGTTTCAATATACGTAACCCCCATTTCGATGTTAAGTAATTCTTAGAGTATATTTGATTAGATGATGGTGATCGTTTAGCACAAGTGCAAGCTACACCAAAAAAAATATTATAAACAACATAAACCCTTCTAACTTTAATGGTTGGAAGGGTACTGTTGCGTATATTAATTTTTCATAATGAAAAGTTAAATCCAAACATCATTTTCTGCTGTTTGCTCCGTTTTTTCTTGTCCAGTATTCACAACACCTTTAGGCTCTACAAGCATAATTTTACATTCGGATGCAGCGTAAGGTTTATGCTCGACATTTCGTGGAACAACAAACATTTCCCCTTCCTTCAAAGTAACTTTTCCATCACGAAATTCAATGATTAAATTCCCTTCAATGACGATAAAGACTTCATCTGTATTTTCATGTTTATGCCAAACAAAATCCCCTTGTACTTTGACTAGCTTAAATTGATAATCATTCATTTCAGCAATAACCTTTGGAGACCAGTGATCTTGGAATTTAGCTAATTTCTCTTGTAAATTAATCGGTATAGAATTCATTCTCTGTTCCCTCCATCCTCTTTGCGACCCTAATATAAGGTTAACATATTGACACCTCTTAAGTGGAAGAGTCTTATCGTTAATGCAAGGATCAATTTAATAAAAAACAGCTACTGCACGTTCGCAGTAACTGTCTCTTCATTACACATCATATTTTTGATGGTTCTCATCCTCGTAACGATTATACCGGTGTTTAAATAGCTTGAATAAGTGTGTCACAAGCACTTTAATGATGGCATAGCCTGGAATCCCTAAAATGACACCTGGTACGCCAAATAAAGAACCAGCCGTTAATAACACGAAAATAATTGTAATTGGATGGATACTAAGTGATTTACCCATAATTTGTGGAGAAATGAATTTCCCTTCAATGAGCTGCACGACCGTCCAAACAATGGCTAGCTTAATAAGCATGAATGGCGATGTTACAAGAGCGATAATGACCGCTGGTGTAATGGCGATAACTGGTCCTAAGTATGGAACCACACTCGTGATCATAGCAAGGAATCCAAGCAATAAGGCATATTTCATACCGATAATCAAAAAGCCAATAGTCACCATGGAACCTATGCACATTGACACTAAAATTTGTCCTTGGATATAGGAACTAATTTGCTTGTCCATGTCATGGAAAATTTCGTGTACTTCTTTACGCATACGTGGCGGGCACATTTTTAAAATAAAGCTTGGTAGTTTTTCGCCATCTTTAAGTAAGTAAAATAAAATAAATGGCACCGTTACTAATGATAGAACAATTCCTGTTAAGGCCGAAACGAAGCCAGTAATACCAGAAGCCACGCCTTGTGCTAAATTCGCAGCCGTATCTTTTACCGTCTCCACCATATCCGTAGTAAAATTTTTCACCATTGCGTCATAGTTTAAATTAATTTTATCTAGGTACTCGTTGATACGTGCATTATTCAGATAATCAGCAATATTTTGTGTAAACGCCATAAAATATCCTGGGAATTCCTGCGCTAAATTAGTAAACTGGTCTCGTAAAAACGGATAGACAAGTACTACTAATAACGTAATTATACCAATCAGAATGATATATAGAAGAAAGATACCCCAAACTCTTGGGATACGCCATCTTTCGAATAGCCCTACTATTGGGCGTAATAAATAATACCCAATAATGGCAAGTACCCCTGGTAGAATAACTACCTCAAATAAAACTTTTAGCGGGGTAAATATAAAGGAAACCTTTTGGAACATAAAAATAACACATGCTACTAATAATAAAATAATTAATGTAAAAAATAAGTTTTTACCACCTAAAAAGCGAATAAACTTCGTTGAAAAGAAGTTCGAACGCTCTTTTGGTCTTTCTTTTTCCATCTACTCACCCCAATACAAATCCTATATCCATATAGTACAGGAATATGTTGGATTTTGCGAAAAATCACTCTAGGGAAATGCCTAAAAAATTACGTAAAAATTCTTTGTTTTTTTCTACGTCAATTACAATTGAATCACCGACACCACTAAAGCTTTTGAAACTATAACTACCTTCAACTGGAATAGTTGCTTTTTCTAATTTGACTTTACCTTTCGACACCATTTTCAGTACTTGTTGAATCTCCCCTGCTGATGAATAGTCCGATGTAATATAACCTTGCGCTGCACCAACGAATTTTGGTAAGTTCAACATATTTTGAGGCGATAAAATTTCATTCTTTAAGGCTTCGATAACTTTTTGCTGACGTTCCACTCGACCAAAATCCCCTTTTTCATCGTGACGGAAACGGGCAAAGCCAAGTAATTCTTTACCGTTTAAGTTATGCACACCTTGTTTTAATGAAACGCCAATTTTTTCAGACATATCCTTGTCTACATCGATTTCAACGCCATTTGGCGCAATAATATCTACAAGTGATTCAAAATTTTTAAAATCAATAATTGCATAATGATGAATCGGTAGGCCAAACATATTGCTAATCGTATCTTTTAACAATTGAACACCGTCTAAATAATAAGCCGTGTTAAGTTTATAGGATTTATAACCTGGAATCTCTGCATAAATATCTCGCATGAGTGACACGAGTTTCATATCATTTGTTTTCTTATTCCAAGATAATACCATCATTGTATCTGTACGTGATTTTTCTTCACCACGAGAATCGATTCCTAATAATAAATAGTTTTCAATATCGCCCTTTACTGTATCGCCTGTGAAATCCTCTTGGGCTACCTTTGTATCACTTGCCAATTTTAGACCACTTCGATATTGCATAACAGAATAACCTATAATGACAATGACACAAAGTAATAGCAATGTGAAGAAAGTTCTCCCTTTACGCAAGCGACGTTTTTGGGGACGTTGCGAGCGTCTTGTATAATCTTGCTCTTCCATAACTGTTAACTCCTCTATTTTTTATAGTTAATGTAACGATTCCATATAAAGAAAGGTTCATTTTAAATGATGTTGCGAATTCTATCAACAATTATTTATAGGTTATTTTACACCCTATTTACCAGTTATGAACAAAATAATGCTATAATATTTTCACGAAAGAAAGGATGATGAAGATGATTGAGAAAGCTACGTTTGCTGGCGGTTGTTTTTGGTGTATGGTAAAGCCATTTGTTGAATGGGATGGAATACATAAGGTCACTTCGGGCTACATGGGTGGCCATTTAGACAACCCTACTTATGAGGATGTCAAAAAAGGTACTTCTGGCCATTTAGAAGTAGTCGAAATTGAATTCGACCCTAGCATTTATAGTTATGAGCAACTCCTTGATATCTACTGGATGCAAATCGACCCGACGGATGCTTATGGTCAATTCCACGACCGTGGTGAATCATATTCGACGGCAATCTTTACTTATTCAGAAGAGCAAAAGCGTATTGCAGAAGCATCCAAGGAAAAGCTAGCAAAAAGTGGTCGCTTTGATAAACCTATTGTAACCACAATTCGCGATGCCAAGTACTTCTATCCTGCAGAAGATTATCACCAAGACTATTATAAAAAAGAGTCGGAGCATTATCAGCAGGACCGAGTGCTTTCTGGCCGAGATCAGTTCATTACTGAGCATTGGGAAAAAGAGTAATTCCTTCATTGAAATGAATAACATACTAAAAAACACGTATTTTGAATGATGTTTAGTCAAAATACGTGTTTTTATGTTCATACTATTACCTTGATGAAGAACAGCTAAGATAAAATTTGTTTTAGCGTCATCGTATTGATGTTTATTATTGAAATACTTACTAGCAAGCTGTTGCTTTAATGCTTCATAATGTTAGCTATACTTCAACAAACTTTGGTAAATAGATTTTTTAATGTGGTTTATAATACCTGATTAAGTAGCCGTTTTCCCTCGTACTGCACGCTATTAATAGCCTACAGAAATAATAAGAAAGAAAGATACATAAAAATAATGAAAATTAAGATGGAAAAAAGGCAAGAAATAATAAAAATACAACGATTTGAAGGATTAAATATACCCTCCTGGATTTCTTTCCTTTTCCTTGAATATTGAAAAGTAGCCAACACTCCTATTATAAAACCAATGATACAGGCGAAGATGCCGAGGCATATGGCTACGATATGAATATAATGATTCGAGTTAACTTTAATCGTAAAATGCAAAGAAGTGGTCAAAAACCCTACTCCAACAATAGATATGCTAGTCCGTATCCAAGCTAAATACGTTCTTTCATTCGCTAAATGCTGCTGTGCATATTTTACACTATCATCTGTTTCTTCTTTCCATTTATTTAATGCCTCCATAAGCGAACCCTTCCCTATCCCTTTTTGAAAGTCTCGTATTCTGTGAACATAACTGTTAGATAGTCCCTTTAAAAGCTTCAAGCCATCCTGAACAGCTCTGATGTCATTGCCTTACTAAATATTCTGTTATCGCTTGATACGCATCTGTTCCTTCTGATTTAGGAGAATGATAAGAAGATAATTTTACAATGACTGTATCAGCTTTTGATGTAATATGAATTCGCTGGTCAAACTTGCCTCGAGCAGAATATCCCCCATATTGATCATGGCTAACCCACCATTGATTATGATAGGAGAATCCTGAAAGATAATTATGGGTACTTTCCGCAAGAAATTTTGGGTTCCCACCCTTTTGAATTTCTCTAATTATATGCTCCGGAATAATTTGTTGGCCATTATAGTAACCATCGTTACACATCATCTCACCAAAACGTACCAAATCACGCAATGTAGCCCGCATACCGCCACTTGCTATATCTGTACCGATTTGATCTAAATGCATAAAGGCATTTTCTTCTGCACCCAATTTAGACCATATAAATTCTTGAATTAATTCTGCTAAATTTTTTCCTGTTAAGCGTTTGATAATCCAGCCCAACGTTTCTGTTTGCCCATTTTCATACTTAAATACAGTACCGGGCTGTATATCTTTTTTGCTTGATATCATAAATTCATATAGATTTTCCGGTCCATTATAGTTATCGGGTTTTGGCATTGACCCTGATGCAATAAAAATTGGTGTCCCACGGCCTATTCCCATCGGCGTGTTAGCATTCATATACTTCACAGGAACTTGCATATCAAGCAATTGTTGAACAGTTCCATCACCAAGTCCTGTTCCTTCTAATTCAGGAATATAGAAGGATGCCCTTTGATTTAAATCCAATAACCCTTCATCAGCAAGTAAACTAACAATCAATCCGACAAATGACTTTGTAGCAGAGTTCAGTGCATGCGGCTGATATGATTTATATCCATTAAAATAGTTCTCGTACATAACTTTTCCTTTGTGCAACACTAAAAAAGCATCTGTATTGGTTCTTTTAAGATACGCTAACACACTTTCATCCTTATTCAGGAATATATTTGCCAGATCTAATGAATCATTAGCATATGATAATGGGAAGGGCTTCTGGCTTCCTCTCCAGATAATACGACAAGGACTCAGTTCACCGCTATGACAATACCCTTGCAAATTTTTTTTTGAAGTAAACCAATTATCCTTCGTCACGATATCCGCTGAATTTGGCGGAAAAGCTTGCATTTTATTTGTTGTTAAATTCTGCATGACAATCTCTCCTTCATTAAAAAGAAGGCCCTATTAGCACATCTTCTTTTGATTCTTTACCTTTATTATTAATCGTTAATGCTGCAATTGCCCCAACCAGTGCAGAAGCGATTAAAAACCAAAAAACAGCCGTATAAGATCCGTTGAAAATAGTAAGAACAAACCCAATGACCATCGGTGAGATCCCCCCAGCAATCTGTCCACCAAAGGAAACAAATCCTGTCACAGAACCAGTTAATTCATTACCTGAATACTTAATAATCATCGTGTATAATGAAGTTCCGATAAACGAGATGGAGATAGCATTGAAGGTCAAATAAACAATCCCAAGAGAGACAGATGTTGCATTAAACATCAAATATAGAAAGACACTGGAAGATAGTAATCCTCCCATTGCTAGGTATTTTTCTCTTCCAGCCATATATTTATCTAAAATCAAGCCGCTTACATTAAACATAATAAAGGAAGCAACATAGGGGATGGCCATTAAAATACTTGCAGATAACAAGTCCAAACCTTTACTTACCAAATAAGATGGCATCCAGGTAATCATCCCCCAATTCACGATATTAGAAAAAAATTTCGTAAAGAAGAACTTCCAAAAATTATCGGTTTTAAATACCATTTTGTAAGGAACCTTCTTTTTATTTTGTTCTTTATTATTTATTCGCTGATTTTCTGGAGATTTTAGATAACTCCAACTGGCCCATGCTATAAAAACTCCTAAAATCCCAATGCTAACAAACATCCATCTCCACTCAAATGAAACCAACAAAAAACCTATTGCAACGGAACCTATCACACCACCTGCCGTTTGTGCAGAAAGAAAGAATGAACTGGCCCTCCCTCTTTCATTTTCGCCAAAGTTGTCAGAAATCGATTTCATACTGGCAGGAAAGACACTGCCTTCAGCTATACCAAACAGGAAACGAATTAAAAGCAACGAGATAAATGACCAGGCAAGACTCGTAAGTGCCGTAAAAAGCGAAAATCCTAAGATGGAAAAGACCAACACATTTCGTGCTCCGTACTTATCGGTAAGCCACCCTCCTATTGGGTGCATTACTGCGTAGCTGAAAAAGAAGATACTTAAAACTAAACCTGATTCAAAAGAATTAAGGTCCAAAGCTTTCTGAATTGGAATGATGGCTACGTTCATTGATGTTTTATCAATGTAACTTAATACCGTCCCAATAAATAGTAGAATGATAATAATGGATTTACGCTTTTTATCAGAAGCATATACTTGCATTTTTATTCACTCCTTTTAAAGTATCGCTATATGATTCGTACCCTTTGCGGCATTCCATTAATGGCCGTAATCATCACCATACTAAACAAAATTTTAAAAATACTATTTATAAATGACTCCATTTCATTCTCGATTTCACCAAAAACACCAACTGAATAATAGCTATTATCGGTATAACTGCTACCATATTGCATTTTCCTAATTCACCAAACGTGCCGTTTCTTCCCAGAAAGGTTTTCTCAGCTCTTTCTTATCAATCTTCCCTACCATTGTTAACGGTAAAGACGTCTCAAAAAAGATCTCTTTTGGAACCATATAAACTGAAGTACGTTCTTTACAAAACTCGATTAATTCTTCCTTCTTACAAGTTTCACCCTTACGTAGTACAACAAATATACAGACCGCTTCACCCCAATCGTTATGCGGTATGCCAATGCAAGCGCTCATCGCCACCTTAGGATGCTGATTCACGATCCTTTCTACTTCAGCAGGGTATACATTAAAACCGCCAGAAATGATCAAATCCTTTTTACGTTCGACAATATGAAGATATCCGTGTTCATCCAGTTTCCCAATATCCCCCGTAAAGAACCAGCCATCTCGATAAGCTTCTGCTGTCAGGTCTGGTCTTTTGTAATAACCAACGGAGACAGAAGGGGTTTTGACAGCAATCTCCCCCGGTTGCAATGGTTTCACGTCTCGCCCATTATCATCAACCAAGCGAATTTTGCTGAGCATACACGGTTTTCCGCAGCTCTTTAATACATCAAGATTGTTCTCATAAGCAAAAAGGTGATCGCTTTTTGTAAGTTTCGCAATGACAATACTGCATTCAGTCATCCCATATTGCTGTCTAAAAATAGGTCCAAAGATTTCAAGTGCTTCTTTTAGACGTTCTGAAGAGATGGGCGAGGAACCGTAGTTTATATTACGCAATGAGCTGACATCATAGCTTCTTCGCTTAGCTTCATCGATCAATCGGTAAATAATAGTTGGAACCACAAAAGTGCTTGTAATCCGTTCTGTTTGTACAATCTGCATAAATACTTCTGGATGAAATGCCTTCATGATATATACATGACATCCAGATGCTAATGACCTCTGTAGTAACACTCCTGCAGCATGAATAATTGGTGTACAGAACAAAACCTTGTCTTGGTCATCGTAAGGATATTCCATACATGAAGCCAGGAGTGATGCACCAAACCCCCGTTGAGAGTGCATGACCCCTTTTGGTGTCCCTGTTGTACCACCTGTGTACGAAATAATTGCTAAATCATCTATTGTGGCAATAGGGAAAGCTACGTCGCCTGTATTTGCATTAAAATCAATAGCATAAAAATCTTCTGGGTATTCAACACCGAAGCCTGGCAGACCAATAACTGTTATATTGTTTTCACCAACCTCTTTTTGATAGTTAAGGACACTTTCTACATGTTTCTGAGTTGCCATAATGACCACTTTGGGATCGGCATCTCTTAAGATAAACTCGATCTCTTTAACGCCCAGCTTATCATTTAATGGGACGACGGTTGCCCCACAACGACTTACACCAAGATTATAAACGACATTTTCAATACTATTCGGAATTAGTACCGCAACACGGCTTCCGATTTGTACGCCTAGGCGTATCAACTGGCTCGCTACCACCTCAGCTTTAACCCGTAATTCCCTGTAAGTGATGGTTTTATTTGTATCAACACAAGTAAGTGCTGGCTGATAATCAAATTTATTTATACTATTGAATAGAAAAGCCTGAAAAGTTAAAGTATCCATGAAAACTTCCTCTCCCTAGTAAAATATAAAAATAGTTGTTTTCAATTTGAAACCTCGATTTTATAATCGAATGAGTCATTCTTTCTTTTTATTTATTCAGTAATTCCTTAGCAATCATATTTTTCTGAATTTCAGAAGTACCAGTCAGAATCCTAAACATCCGTACGTCTCTGTACATTTTCTCAACAGGGTGCCCTTTCATTAACCCTTGACCGCCAAGGATTTGAACTGCCCTGTCAGCAACTCGATTAGCAACCTCAGAGGAATACAATTTAACCATCGATGCACTTCCTCTTATATCTTCACCGTGATCAATCTTTTCAATCACATCGTAGAGCATGCAACGTGCCGCGTATATTTCAGTTGCCATCTCCGCTAACATATGTTGAATTGCTTGAAAATCTCCAATTGGTCGTCCAAACTGAATCCGCTGTTTGGCATGATCGATAGATAAGTCTAGTAGTCGCTGTGCTACCCCAAGGTATGTAGCTCCCCAAGAAGCCCGATTTTCATTTATTCTGCCGAGTCCGAGCATCAACCCCTTGCCCGGTTGACCAAGAATATTGGCAGATGGGACTCGGCAATGATTAAAGATTAGCTCGGCTGTGCTCCGTTCTCCGGAAATTGGAACCTGAATGTTTCCTAATTCAAAACCTGGTCTTCCCTCTAATTGTTTCTCTACAATAAAAGCAGTTACTCTTTCACTAGCTGGCTCCACAATCTCCTTTGCCAAAACAATAGCCCAATCTGCATATGGAGCAGCGCTAATAAAATGCTTTTTACCATGTAATATATAGTTATCACCTTCGCGAACTGCCGTGGTCTGAATGGCACGGGCGTCAGATCCTGCCCCAGGTTCTGATAATGCAAAGCAACATCCCGCTTCAGCATTAATCACTGGCATTACATACCTTATTATTTGATCCGGAGTAAATATTTTTAACATCTGACCAATGCGTAAAGGTCCCCCTATTTCACCTAAAACATGCCCCCATAAAGCCGCCCCTGATTTTGCCAGTTCTTCTTTTAGGATACATAGCCCTTTTAGGCTAAGTGACTGTCCCCCTACCTCCTTAGGAAGGTTGATACCATAAAACCCGAGCTCCTTTGATCGCTTTCTGACCCATTTAATGTGTTCCATTGGAATCTCTTGTTCTGAATCAATTTCATGTTCATTTTCAAACGGTAACAATTCGTTGTAAATGAACTCAAGTAACCTCTCTTTTAAATGTTGAATATTCTCGATTTGAACTGTTCCATGCATACTTTACTCCTTTCCAAAACACATTCTCCCTAAATTAGAAAGCGGTTTCATTTGAGTGATTTTCAGAATAGTTATAATATTCTTAATGGTTATTTTATATATGGCTGTAGGTAAAGTAAAATGGTAATATATCATATACACTTGAATTAAATTCATACAAAGGGGATAACGTTGTGCATTTAGAGCAATTAAAATATATTGTCGAAGTAGCTAAAACACGTTCGATTTCCGTCGCTGCCCAAAATCTTCATGTTTCTCAATCTACCATTAGTAAGGCAATTACCAGTTTAGAGCAAGAATTAAGCATTCAATTGTTTACACGTTCACGGTTAGGAGCCCTGCCGACAGCTGGGGGGAAAAATATTCTTAAAAAAGCGTATGAAATTGTCATTAAACTTGAAGAAATACAAGAAGAAGCGCACGAGCAAGCATCATTAATAAACGGAGAATTAAATTTATCGGCCAGTCCGAGCTTTTTCCTGCCAATTTTACTGGGAACGTTAACAAACTTTAAAAAAGACTATCCTAACTTTCGAATTCTTATGACAGAAAAAAAGTCACCGAATATTATTGAAGATGTTATCCAAGGAAGGATTGACATCGGATTAGCTATGCTCGATGAAATCGATTGGAATGCGCATGAAGAGTTGATTTTCGAATCCTTATTAGAGGGCAAGATCATGGTATGTGTCAGCAAACATTCTCCATTCGCATTCAGTGATTATATAACACCTGAGGAGTTAATAAATGAAACAATAGTGATGTATGATGGGGTAATATGGAAAGATTCGATTTCTTTATTTATGAATAAATACGGACCCATGAATATTTTATTTACATCTAACAATACCGAAGTCATTAAAAAGGCTGTTGCAAATGGTTTAGCGATAAGCTTTTTAATGGATATAGCACTAAAAGATGATCATTATGTTAATAGTGGAGATATTATTCCCATTCCATTAATAAATTTCGAATCTCATCAACGATCTTTTGGATGGGTACGATCAAAGAAAAAGCATTTTTCTTTGGCAGCTCGAGAGTTTTTAAAATACCTCAAATTTAATATCTCCAAGTTAGAATAACGTATTACAAAATAATTTAAGGAGCCTTTATTTTGGCTCCTTAAATTTAATGATATTAAAATAAATAAAAAAACGTATTTCTCGATAAAAACAGGGTTTATACAGATATGAGCTCGTTCGAAATGGATTTTTTCAAAATCAGAAAAAATAAGTTCTAACACTAAAAATTCGGCATTTTTTTATACGCTTGTTACATTAATCGTCATTTTAAAAAAACAATTATTTATATAATCAAAGGATTTTTCTACGTTGAAGCTTATGGTTAATAGCGGCTTATCGTTTATCTCTTTAAAATCAAAACGTTTTAAAATTACGTGTATAAAAAATAATGAACAGTCTATACTATTAAAGATTTCACTTCAAATCCAATGACAAGGAGGGTTAACCCGATGAGTGGGGCTGACCGGTAACTCAGAAGGACCATCAAAGCTGAATGAAGCTAAAGCACAGTTGTCTTAAAAATTTTAAGATCAATGCGGAAGCGAGGCAGTGTGTCATGGAGCACTATAAGTAAGTGAGAATCAAGCCCGGAATAATAATTATTCCGGGTTATTTTTTTGTTTTTATCACCTCTTTAGTTTTTCTTCATACGATAACGGCTAACTAAACCACGTTGTGCTGTCGCTTCGCTTTCGCACAGACAAAAACACGTTGGTGCCGCTACGTTAGCACTGCGATTTCGCACAAAAAAACATCTGCTGCTGACGCTTCGCTTCCGCGCAAAAAACATCTGCAGGCCAGAGTACAAAGCCGATTCAGGACGCATTTATGCCGGAGTATAATTGACCTCAAGGTATGTTGGATTTTTTCCTTTTTAATAACGTGTATAGAAAATAATGAACGGTCTATACTATTTAAGATTTCACTTCAAATCCAATGACAAGGAGGGTTAACCCGATGAGTGGGGCTGACCGGTAACTCAGAAGGACCATCAAAGCTGAATGCAGCTAAAGCACAGTTGTCTTAAAAATTTAAGATCTATGCGGAAGCGAGGCAGTGTGTCATGGAGCACTATAAGTAAGTGAGAATCAAGCCCGGAATATAAATTCCGGGTTATTTTTTTGTTTTTGTACAGTAGCTTTGTAAAATCACCTCTATATTCTTTGAGGTGATTTTTTTATGGTTATTTTTATCTTGTAAAAAATTGTACTTAAACTATTCGAGCGGTATAGTTGATGAAGGAACTAAATATAAAATCGAAAAACTTAAAATTTAAAGACAGACAGGAGTTAGATACGATGATAAAAGGTTTTGGGGGAATATTTTGGAGAACGAACAATCTTGATGTTATCAAAAAATGGTACAGTGAAGTGTTGAAGATTGATATAGAAGATTGGAATGGTACTGTGATTAAACCCGAATTAGGAAATGAGACGATCTTTTCATTCTTCAACGAAAATGACAGTTATTTTCCAACAGAACAACAAGTGATGATAAATTTCCAAGTTCATGATCTAAACGAGACTATTCAGCATCTTGAACATATTGGTGTACCTCTTGAAAAGGAAAAAGAGATTAGTGAATTCGGAAAGTTTATTTGGATTAAAGATCCTGATGGTCGACTGGTCGAGCTTTGGGAGAAATAGTAATTTGTAATACTTTGCAAATATAAAGGAAGTGCCTAATTCTTTTGAATTAAGCACTTCCCTTTTTTCTTTAGTTTGTTGTTGTTTTCAAAAAAGACTGAAGAGCATCGAAGAAACGCTTACCATATTTTTCGAATTTTACTTCACCAATCCCGCTAACATGTCGTAAGTCTTCAAGCTCCATCGGTTTTTTGTCACATAATTCACGTAATGTTTTATCAGAGAATACAACAAATGGTGGTACCTTTTCTTCATCTGCAATCTCTTTACGCAATAATCGTAAATGCTCAAATAAAGGATCATTGTCTACAAGCTTACGCACAGTAACAGCTTCTTTTCTCATGACCTGTCGATTCCCCAGTAGAACTTCTTTGCCTTCTTCTGATACATAGATGGTTGGAAACGTGCCATGTTTAACGGCAAGTACACCCTCAGCAATTAAAAACTCAATAAAGGTTGCAACATCCTTTGAGGAATATTGTCCTTTTAAAATCCCATAGGTAGACAGCCTTGAAAAGCCAAATTCCGTGACCTTTTGATTTTTGGAGCCAATTAACACTTGGGCCACCATCGTCTTACCAAATTTTTGCCCCATCCTTACAATACAAGCTAACACTTTTTGTGCATCTACCGTCACTTCTTTGACTTCCCGTCCATCATTACAATTACTACAACGACTACAAGGCGCCCCTGCTACCTCAGCAAAATACGTTAAGATAGCATTTTGTAAGCAGCCTTCTGTATGACAATAATCAACCATCGTTTGCAGCTTCGCTAATTCCTGTGCAATTCGTGTTTCATCCTGCGTCTGTTCAATTAAAAAGCGTTGTGTTTGAACATCACCTGATGCATACAACAAAATACAGGCACTTGGCAAGCCGTCACGCCCTGCACGTCCCGCTTCCTGATAATAGCTCTCCATATTACGCGGCATTTGATAGTGAATAACAAAGCGTACATTACTCTTATCAATACCCATTCCAAATGCATTGGTAGCAACCATAATGCGCGCCTCGTCTTTTAAAAAGCGCTCCTGCTCTGACATACGCATGCCCTCTGACAGGCCCGCATGGTATTTTGCCACAGATTCGCCCGAACGACTTAAAAGCTCATAAATTGCGTCTACAGCCTTTCGTGTCGCTGCATAAATAATGCCCGCTTCATTTTTATTTTTCACTAAATAATTTTTAATGTAGCGCTCTTTGTTTTCACCGATTAACACAGAGAATGCTAAATTATCGCGCGAAAAACCGGTAATCACAGTTGATTGCTCATCAATTTCTAATAATTGTCTAATATCTTCACAAACAGCTGGTGTAGCTGTTGCTGTAAGTGCTAAGACAGTTGGTTTTTGCGGCCACAATGTAAATAATTTTTGTATTGCTCGATAACTTGGTCTAAAATCATGACCCCACTGGGATATACAGTGTGCTTCATCCACAGCAAGCAAAGGTACAGATAAATTCGATAATACCTGTAAAAATGTTGCACTCTCTAATCGCTCTGGCGCTATATAAAGAAGCTTTAAATAACCTGCACTCGCTAGCTGTATCGTTTCATTCACTTCTTGCACGGTTAAAGTACTATTTATATACGCGGCCGGAATATTTGCAGCACGTAATGCTTCTACCTGATCTTGCATAAGAGAAATTAAAGGAGATATGACGACTGTGAGGCCATCTAGCATGAGTGCCGGAATTTGATAGCAAATTGATTTACCTCCGCCAGTTGGCATCACACAAAGACTTGATTGACCTCGTAATGTTTGTTCAATAATTGGTTCTTGTCCATTGCGAAATGAATCATAGCCAAAATGATGTTGTAGCATTTGTCTTGCTTGCTCCATCCAACTTTTCACTCCTCAGTTGTTAGACGAATAAGTTTATACTCGCCCTGTTCATTTTTATTTATTTCATATACCATCATAGAGTTCGCTAGTGCCTCTTGACCAGCAGAATTTGTTAGTACATATTCTGTTATAGCACGAACTACAATATTTTGTCCTTCCATGCTGATGTTTTTAATCGTCGTATTGTAAAAACGGATTTTCGCTTGTTTAGATGCATAATTCGCTACCATATTATCCAGTGTGCTTTGTAAATCTTCTGTACCTACAAAAGGCTTCATGACACTAGCATCATGAATGTCAACAGCAGCTTTTAAATATTTATAAAATGTATCTAAAAACAGCTTTACCTCATCGACATTATAAGCAAAAATATTCTTTCCGTATTGATCTATAGCTTGCTGGACTGCTTCTTTATCGCCCTGCTCTATATATGGATATAAGTTTTTGGATTGAGTTAGTCGATCACTTGTCTTCATATTACCCTCGATCCATTCATCCAATAACTGTGCAATATCTTTAAATGGCAAAATAAACGGCTGTGTTACACCGTTTTGTTTGCGTTTAAAATAGATGCCCACAAGTTCACCATTCTCTGCTTCTAGAACGGGGCTCCCGATAAGTGTATTTTGATCTGCATCTATGTAATAAGCTGCTACTCTGTCACTATATTTTTTAATGATGTGCGGTAAGCTTTCAACATAAACAGCTAACTGATTTAATTCACCGTTATAGACGGTCGGCACCTTTACCGATGCGTTATAAGGTACTTCTAAAATGGCCATATTATAAGCTGTAGATATAAAGTGCACATCGGCTTCCTTAAGTTTATCATTATTAAATTGTACGAGCGCAGTTGGCTTTGAAGATACGAGCGCACCATTTGTCACAATATAGAGCTTATCGTCCTCTTTTTTAACAATGATCCCTGCACCGATTCCGTTCTCACCAATTACTTTTACTTCCGGTACAATTTTTTCTTGCTGCTTCGTCACAGCCTTTTCCGTTTTCACATCGGTCTTTTTAGTTTGAAACACCTCTGCCAATGTTTCATTTCCACAGCCCGTTAATAATAAAGCTGTTGCTCCAAGAATGAGCATCTTTTTCCGCATACGTTCACCAAAACTTTCTATCAAATCTGCCTTTGCATAATTCCGTGACATCCGCCGGAGGCTTAGGCCAACACGATGTTGTTCACTCAGGCGTTCTCACAGGATGTGAAGTTCATAGCCTGTGTTTCTCTATCTCAGCGGATATTTGTTACACCCGCCAAAAAGTAACCTTACCCGCATTCATCCATCACCAATAGAGGTGAAGACTTTCAGTGCTGAATGCAAGTTAAACATCTTTCTTTACTATCATAAACAAGGTTACTATACGTTTCAAGTTTACATAATAATATTATTTAAGATTAAGTGTTATAAAAATATTGCTCTCACCTTTTACTCAATTCGTTATACCTATAAAAAACGACTCTTTTTTAGATTTGCTATGAAAAATGACTTATAATTTGCGGTTAAAATGTCATTTAAAAAAGACATGCTCGTAAATTCGTGCATGTCTCGACATTATTTTTTCTTTAGCATAATTGTAGTAGCTATAATGCCAGTCATTAATATTATAAAAATCATATAGGTAAATGTATGGTTTCCAGTCACATCATAGCAATAGCCGATAAGTATAGGGATAATGGAGCTAATCATAAAGCCACCTGAAAACACCATAGATGACCAGCTATTTGCCTCCTCGTCATTTCTTGCCTCATCCAATGGTAATAATAAACCAATTGGGAATAAGCCGCTTAATACGATACCTATGATTAATACAGCAATCCACAACAAAGATCCCGAGCCTAACCATAGCAACACAAAGCCAACCATACCTAAGATCCCTAAAGAAAAGAGCCAACCTATTCGACTCGACCATTTTTCCATTAGTATGGGGACCGAAATATTTCCAATCATTTGTACAATAGACAAAAATGTTAGCATAGAGCTTGCAGCGACAAGGGAAAAGCCCTTAGCCTGTAATATCGGTACTAGCCAGGACATTATGGAGAAGAACAAAGATGTTTGTATGCCAAAGTAAATTAAAATTGTCCAAGCACGGGCATTTTTCCAAGGGTTTCGTGCTGCATTTTCTGTCAATACACCTGTCTCTGGCAGCTCTTGATTTTGTATTACTAGTATCCATATACAAAGAGCGATGATAGCAAGAATTGCCCAACTGCCGAGCGCTATCGTCCAGCTCTCATGAAAATGATTATAAAATGTTATTGTTAGTGCCGCACTCAATGTTGCCCCTGTTCCTATTCCAAATGAATAAATACCAACCACGGTAGTAAAACGGGTCGGGAATTTTTTCTTTATATAAGCATTTAATATGGGTCCAATAAGTGCAATGGCAAATCCTGCAGCAAAGCTTGTGACTACAAGTAGTACATAACTTTCGTTTAAAAATCGTAGCCCATTTGCTAATGCTAGGATAATTATTAAGAGCGTAATAGCTGTTTTTGTTCCGAGTTTCCTTTGTAATGGTACTGCGAATGGTGCAAAGAGTCCCATACAAAACACCGGAATAGATGTTAAAAAGCTCATTTTGGTATTTGATATATGGAGTGATTCCAAAAGTACATTAAATAGTGGCCCTATTCCTGTGACTGCTGGGCGCATATTGAGCGCAACGAAGAAAATACTAACAACCACAATTACCATGGAAACACGCCATTGCTTTTTCTCCATACTTTCTAAAAACCTTCTCTCTATTAATACAGTTAAAAATCAACTGAAATCTAACATTATTGTCAGACCTCTGAATTCTCACTATTTCCTTTTACCATTTTTTCTAGTATCGGTCAATTTCATGGCAATTAATGAATAGTCCTTACATTTTTTTAGGCGCAGCCATTCCCAATAATGCTAGCGATTCTTTTAAAACAACAGCTACACAATGACAAAATGCTAATCGTGATGTTCTTTGGCTGTCATCGACCAATACTTTATTGTGCGCATAATATTTATTAAATTGACGCGCTAATTGTAAGGCATATTTAGCAATTTGCGATGGGTCTGCTTGCTCAAAAGCGTTGGCAATTACTTTCGGAAACTATTCCAACAATAAAATAACCGGCCATGCTTGCTCCCCTAATGCTTCAAACGATACTTCGTAACTATGTTTATTTGCTTTTTCCAAAAGAGATGAAATACGTGCATACGTATATTGAATATATGGCCCTGTCTCACCTTCGAAATGCATCATGTGCTCAATCGAAAACTCAATATCATGAAGACGATCATTTTTTAAATCATTAAAAATAACCGCTCCTACACCAACCTGAAGTGCAATGTTCTCTTTATCCACTAGATTTGGATTTTTTTCCTCGATATTTCGCTTCGCAGTGGCAATCGCTTCTGTTAATACATCTGCTAATAAAACGATCTTTCCTTTACGCGTCGACATTTTTTTACCCTCTTTTAGTATCATTCCAAAAGGCACATGCTGTAAATCTTTTGCCCAATCATACCCCATCTTCTCAATAACGTTAAATAGTTGGTTAAAATGAAGAGATTGTTCATGCCCTACAACATAAAATATTTTTTTAGGGTCATATAGTTGTTTACGATAAAAAGCAGCTGCTAAATCACGTGTAGCATAGAGCGTAGCACCGTCTGTTTTCGTAATTAAGCATGGAAGCATATTATCTAATTCAACGACATAAGCACCCTCAGATTTCACAAGCAGCTCTTTTTCTTCCAATTCCTTAACAACAGCAGCCATTTTGTCATTGTAGAACGCTTCCCCAGCGAAAGAATCAAAGTTAATTCCAAGCAGTTGATAAATGGTCTTGAATTCTTCTAGTGATGCATCTCTAAACCATTGCCAAAGAGCTAACGCCTCTTCATCTCCATCTTCTAATGCTTTAAAAGCGGTACGTGCCTGTTCATTGAGTGTTTCATCCTGCTCCGCTTCTTCATGGAACTTCACATAAATTTTTAACAGTTCCTCTATTGGAGCAGCTTCAATTGTTTTTTGATCACCCCATTTTCGGTAAGCAACAATCAATTTACCGAACTGTGTTCCCCAATCACCTAGATGATTAATGCGAATTGCTCGATATCCATTTTTTTCCACAATATTGGCCAATGCATTGCCGATCACTGTAGAACGTAAATGACCCATGGAAAAAGGCTTCGCTATATTAGGTGAAGAAAAATCCAACACTATATTCCCCTTCGATTCCTGCTGAGTCCCGTATAAATTTTTTTCTTTTACTATTTGGCTAAGCACTTGATGTGTAATCGTTGGCTGATGGTAAAATAAATTGACATAACCTCCTACTACTTGAACCTCTTGTATTAAATCACTGCTTAAATTGTTTTGAATTTCGATAGCGATTGTGTGTGGGGATTTTCTAAATTTTTTTGCGAGCGTAAAGCATGGAAATGCCACATCCCCTAAGTCCAAATTTTTCGGTTTTTCTAGTAAATTTTGAATTTCATTGACAGACAGCTCGTTATTTAATGCCACAGCGATTCTTTTCGCGATTTGTGTATTCATGTTCATTCTCCTCTCAATTTAAAATCAATTTCGCCTTGGCGTAATTGCGTCCGGATTTTGAATTGTGCCAGCACAATTCATTCCTTTGAAAATCCGTGACATCCGCCGGAGGCTTTAGGCCAACATGATGTTGGTCACTCAGTCGTTGCCACAGGACGTGGCGTTCTTAGACTGAGTTCCTCTATTTTCGGTAGGTGTTTGTACATTCACTGAAAAGGGACCACATCTCCTTTTCATCTCGTACCAATAGAGGTAAGAGATTTCTACTGAATGAAGATAAAAAAAGCCCCCGTCTCTAAATATAGAGACGAGAGCATAGTTATCCCGTGGTACCACTCTAGTTGCCATATAATATGACCACTTTCCATTGTTAACGAGGTGACTCCCCGATATTCTCTACTACTAATTCGAGAACCTTCTCCAAAGTGCGTTTCATTTATGGGTTCTGCATTAGGCTCACACCATCCCTAATTCGCTTTCCAGTAACTCCATAAACTACTCTCTTTTTCACTGAATTTAACTGTAATTTCAAAATATTCTACACGAGCCACCATTTTAAGTCAACAGTCTTTTCAGAATTATTAAGAAGTAAATTGTACATTAAAAATGTTCTGCTGAATAATTAACAATAACACTTTTTTCAGCCCTCCATACATTTCGCACCTTATTTTTCGTGATGTCATAGTATGAGAGTACGCTCTCTTTAGGCATTTCTAAAATACTATAACGTTTATTTCCATCAATTATACTAGATAAAAAATAAAATCCGTCTTTGTTTTCATCGAATTTAACGGAGCGAATTTTTGAATAAATACCAGCACTATCTAGTAAAGGCTTTACCTTTTTTGATTGGATATCTATTTCTACAACATGCGAAATAGGACTGTCTACGGCTTCATCATAGCTGATTATTACTGAGCTAGCATCTGGTGCCAATGATGCTCCACTTATAAATCTCTCAACATCGGCTATATGTTTCTTTTTTTTGTCCTTCAATATCATAAATATCTAAACTGTGTTTGATTGGCTGTAATTTCGTTTGATTTTTATTAGCCTCTGTGAGTTTCTTCTGATCTTCGTTCTCGGAGAAAGAGACTACAATTAATTGATTATTATTCGGGTTATAATTAAAAACTAAAACACTTCTATCGTTGTTTCCTTCTTCCCATATTTTTATTTTCTTAGTTTGAAGATTATACGTAGCTATATTAAAATTTCTAAATGCATCTCTTAATAGCACTCTCATAAAGATGATTTTTTGCTATTTGTCTATTTGCATAAAATCAACGTTATTAAATACAGTGGTTAATTGTTTCATTTGATTCGTGTTTAGGTCATTTTCAAATAATTGTATTGTATGATCTGATATGCCATCAGCAAAATACAATTTATTATTAAGTTCAGAATAAGCGAAAGCAGTATAATCCGCCGTTTCCTTACTTAATAAAAATTTACTTTTATTTTGAAACTGGTCAAATTGATAGAATGTAAACTTCAAACTTTTAAGATCAAACACATTGATGTAAAGCTTAGATTCAGAAGCATTATGATCCTCAATTGAAAATATTTTTTTACTAAAGACAATGCAAATCATTATGATGATTATCAAAATAAATAAAAATCTTTTCAAAATCCGCTCCCTTTCCACTATTATAAAATTAAAAGGATCTATTCTGATAAAGTTAATATATTCTATATATGCTTTGAATAATAAATGTAACATGAGGATAAACGCATAATAAAGGGTTAAATAAGTATGTAAATGTATGTGCAGAATAAGTGAGAATTTATCAAAAAAAGCTACCAATTACAGGTAGCTAATTTATTATATTTCACAAGCAGAATGTAACAATCGATATATAATTGATCGCTTGGTACAATCATTTCATCATGTATCCTTTCACGAAGTTCATCATTCATATATTCTGCTAGTATGGCTAAATCCAATAATTTTCCATTTACTACAACAACTTGTGACCCCATAAATTAAACAACCTCCTTTCATTTTTTTACACAAAAAAAGGACTCCCCATTTTTGGTGAATCCCTATCTTTCAAGCTCCTGTGCAGCCATAGCTTTATTACTTTTTCTATCAAGTTGTACAGGTTCATGCTCATGTAATTTCTGATCAATGGCTGTAGAAAAATCTTTTAAGCGTTCATTCATACTGAGGATGGTCTGTTTCACAGTGTTTTTAGCTGATTCTTTTACATCTGTGATACTATCTCGAACATTATTCAGTAATCCATTTACATTGTCATTCATTTTTTGTTTGGCTGCTACAGTACGTTCAATGACACTTCCCTTGAAATGTTGGCTATGGTCCTTGAGTTGCTTCTTCATTTCAATTAAATAATCACTGAATGAATTTTTATTCTGTTGTGACTCATTTGATTTAAGTAAACTTGCCATGCTGTCTTCGATGCGCATAAAGTGATTATTTAACATTTGTTCAAACTCTTGTTTGGACAAGAACGCTTTCTCATTTTCATCGCCAACCGCATACTGTTCAATCGTCTGCATCAATTCTGTACCATGCTTGGCCATTTCATTTTCTAGGCTGTCTGTAAATGCATCTTTTCCAAATTTCCGTTTCTGATACTGTAATAACATACTTTCATTCGTTAGTTCCGGCTTAAGCCCTTCAAATGAAAAATCATGTTCCTCAGCAAGTGCCTTTGCATAATTTTCAGCGCGTCCATACTGCTTATATGCCTTTAATAGAAAAGGTTGATACTCATCCCTTCCATTATGGCCTATAAAGTGAACACCTGCATCCACACGCCACTTTCCAGCATCACCATACATAAAAATTTTAACGTTTGGTTTATTCCCATATGCTTCGTTTCTACTTTCTACATAGGATAACACGTCAGAAATTTCTACAGGTTCAGCACCATAACCATAAATCTGTTGCTTCGTAAGATCCTTCATTTTCTATTCACCTCCCATTCACTTAAAATAGATCAGAAGAGAAAAGGACCTTCCCTATATTTAGGAAAGATCCTGATTTATCATAGATGTAGTTGTTTATTCGTAATATCAAATCTTCTGATACTAATACTTTAGCACAGATTTTCGCAAAAAAAGTCCAAGAAAAGTCCAGAAAAAGTCCAGAAAAAGTCCAGAAAAAGTCCAGAAAAAGTCCAGAAAAAGTCCAGAAAAAGTCCAGAGTATCGCTTGCCGTTGGCATCGCGATACTACGATGCTCCCTAGTGTAATCAAAGGAATATCGAAAAGAAATACAACTGTTGTTTTAGAATAAAGTTTGTTCAAATTACTGTAAATAACCTTGATAAACGAACAAAAAGAAAGAGCGTGTTTTGAAAAAAGTTTGATCAAAACACGCCCTTAATATTTTCAAATGGTCACTCTTTTTAAAAAAAGTTTGATCATTTCCTATCTATGTTGCCCAACAATCGTGCCCTTTAGCTTAATAAGAAAACCCCTTATTCAAATACAACCATTTCTCCGACATCTATAAATCCAAATCGCTTATAGATATTTTTCCCATCATCCGAAGCCTGTAATACAACTGATTTTTGTTTATCCTTTGTTTGATTTAGAAGAAATTGAAACATTTCACTACCATGTCCTTTACCTCTAAATGCTTCTTTTGTCATCACATCATAAATACCATAACTATCTTTGCTTTCTATTAATAAACCAGTAGTGACAGTTAAGCTTCTGTATATTGTCCAATCTTTCTAAATTTCTCATAGCGATCTTCAATTAATTGTTCGCCATTTAGAGAATTCAATGCTTTTAGTGTGACGCTTATACATTCTTTTATATAAAATGCTTGCTTCGCAACATTGCGGTGTGCTCCACCAGTTATTTCAGGGATTATTCCATCAATAACGTCAAGCTCTTTTAAGTCAGGTGCTGTTATACGCATTGCTTCTGCTGCTTGCTTCCCTAGGCTACCATCTCGCCATAAGATCGATGCAGCCCCTTCAGGCGAGATAACCGAATACGTTGAGTTCTCTAACATAAAGACGCGATTAGCTACCCCTAATGCAATTGCACCCCCACTTCCGCCTTCCCCAATAACAATACTAATAACTGGTACTGTTAGAATCGCCATTTCAGAGAGAGTTCTAGCAATTGCTTCACTTGGGCCGCGTTCCTCGGCTGCCTTACCCGGATAGGCTCCTTTCGTATCAATAAAACAAATAATTGGGCGCTTAAATTTCTCAGCTTGCTTCATTAAGCGTAATGCCTTACGATATCCTTCGGGGTGTGGCATACCAAAATTTCGTCGAATATTTTCTTTAGTTGATTTTCCGCGCTGGTGTCCAACAATTGTTACTGGCTGTCCTTCAAAGAGAGCAATTCCTCCAAGAATAGCTGCATCATCACCAAATGTACGATCTCCATGTAACTCAATAAAGTTTTCACACATAGCTTCTATATATTGTAAAGTTGTTGGTCGTTCTGGATGTCTAGCAACCTGTACACGATCCCATGGCTTCATATTGGCATAAATGGATTGTTCTAGCTGTGTTAGACGTGTTTCAAGCTTTTCGATTTCGCCTGTCATGTCTACATCTGCCTTTGTAGCAATCGTTTTTAATTCATCAATTTTTTCTCGTAATTGTACTACTGGTTCTTCAAAAGCTAAATTTTTAGACATGTTGCACACCGCCTTTTGTATGCATTTTTACAAGCATTGCTACTTGATTTCGTAAATCCTTCCGATGGAAAACTGCATCAAGCTGACCATGCGCTAGTAAAAACTCTGACTTTTGGAAATCATTTGGTAATTTTTCTCTTAATGTTTCTTCGATTACACGGCGACCAGCAAAGCCAATCAATGCTTGTGGCTCAGCAATATTAATATCTCCAACAGAAGCAAAGCTTGCTGAAACGCCACCGTATGTAGGATGCGTCATGATCGAAATAAATAATAGTCCTTCTTCACTATGACGTTTTAATGCAACACTCGTTTTTACCATTTGCATTAATGATAGAATACCTTCTTGCATGCGCGCTCCACCACTAGCAGTAAAGATAATAACCGGCACACGTAATTCAATAGCTTTTTCAACGGCACGTGTGATTTTTTCTCCTACAACGGAGCCCATTGAGCCCATACGGAAATGAGAATCCATAATTGCTACAACAATTTCTTCTCCATCAAGAGTACCTAACCCAGTCAGTACAGCTTCGCTTAATCCCGTTTGTTGTTTAGCCACTGAAATTTTTTCTACATAATCAGGGAAATTAAGTGGATTACTTGTTTGTAAATGATCATCCATTGAAACAAATGAACCTTCATCTAAGAAATATGCTACGCGCTCCTGTGCAGTCATTTTGAAATGATGGTCGCATTTTGTACACACTTTATGATTTTTTTCTATTTCCTTTGTTAACTGAATGTGACGGCATTCTGGACATTTTGTCATAAGTCCTTCTGGAAATCCCTTTTCCTGTCCGTCCTCTTTCTTTTTACTAAATAAGCTACGTATTGCCATGTTTGACTCCCCCTTTGTTGTCTAAATGCCTTGTTCAGTATTCATCCACTGTTCGTAAGCTTTTAATGCTTCTTTTTCATAGCCAAGCTGCATCGATTTCAACATAGTTTGAATGATTAATTTTTCTTCTTCTGTTGAGTTTCGATTTAAACGGTCACCGTCATAAGCAGCTAACTGAAACCAGATTTTTAGTGATAGACGATTTCCTGACGTGATGATTATTTCTCGTAAAACATCCCGACAATTAATCGTACTTTCTATCTCTAGCTTTACAAAAAAACTGTCCCACACTGGTAGTGTTCGCAGAGTCTCTGTACAACTTATAACGCGAATGGCTTCCTTTTCATGAATTTGTCGCGTTAATTCGACATCTTTTTTGATTTTTCATCTTCTAATATAAACATCGACAATATTTCTACGAGCTGATGCTTTTGTGTTGAAGCTAGGAATGTACCTCCCCATGTCTCGTTTCAATAAGACCTAACAACTCTAAACTTCGCAATGCCTCTCTCACAGAGGATCGCCCGACACCTAGACGTTCTGAAAGGACTCGTTCGGAAGGTTACTTTTCACCAGCCTGTATTTTTTCCATTTTAATAAGTTGTCGTAATTGTTGGACGATATCTAAAAACACTTTCTTTTGTTCGGTTTTTTTATCCATACGATCAACTCCTCGGTCAATCTATTCGCCTTGGAATAATTATTGCTGTCACTTTCCTTTCGCGCAGATAAACAATGCATCCAAAGGCTTTATCTTCATTCAGTAGGTGTTTGGATACCTACTATAAAGAAACAAAATCCACCACCTTCAGATGATGGCGTCTCTTACTGAATGAATACAAAAGTGGTCTGGCCACTTTTGAAGTTGGCTTTATCTTACAAAATAATTATTTAAAAGTAAAGAAAAAACTGCATAAAAATTTATGCAATTTCTAAAATTCCTTCAATTTCATATTCTTTTCGTCGTTTGTGCATGTTTTACTTCTTGAGGTCTCTTTTCAAGCGTTCTCTCAATGTAAAGCAATTCATCTTTTAGTAACAGCTCTTGAACAAGATGAAAACTTGCGAGAATAAGATTTCAGATACCGTTCCAAACTCATCCTGAAGTTGAATAAAGGCCATTTGTAACCGGCGACCTACAGTAATGCACGCACCCGGCCACGTCCGGACGTGGCCCATTGAACCAATACCCAGGGTTATTAATCGTAACTTTTTTATAATCGTCGCGATTTTATTTTAGACATCGTATCTTTTTTATAAACATCGCAACTTTATTTCAAAGCTACAACAACCGTTGACTGGATCGGATGCTGCAGAGTGTAGCTTTGTAATAAAGTTTGATCAAAAATATCTCACTAACCAGCATTTTTCTATAAATAAAAAGACTTCATTTTGAGATTGATCAAAATGGAGTCTTATATTGTAATACTTAGATTGATTTTTATAAAAAAAATTGATTATTTTCTTCCTATGTACTTCAACAATCGCGCCCGATTGTTTAATATCAAGATAGTGATTTCTCCTTTTTACAAGATACTTTTATGATCTCGGAAGAGGAGAAAAACCCCTTTTCATTTGTTTAAATGTCTCACTCATCCATCCAACTACGTAAAAGTTCTTCGAAAAAGAGTTTCGGCGCAGAGGACTGGTCATCTTGTAGATAGCTTTTTGCCACAGCCATAATATTTAGCTTCGGAACAATAAATATATATTGCCCGTATAATCCATTTGCATAGTAATATTCAATTTTCTTGTTACTATTAGCAATTTCACAAGTCCATAGCTGATAACCATAACCAAATGTTCTGTCCTCTTCTGGTTCAAATTGTTTATATGGTTTTCTTGCCTCGTGGATCCAGTTAGATGAAACGACTTGTTTTGATCTAAATTGCCCTTCGTTTAATAATAAAAACCCAAACTTCACCATGTCCTCTAAATTTAATGAAAGACTAAAGCCACCCTCGTAAACACATTGAGGGTCCTTTACCCAGATGTATTTTTTTATCCCTAATGGATGGAATAAAAATTCTTCTGCAAATGAGGCGGTAGAACGTCCAGAAATTTTTTGAATGATCGCGCTTAGTAAATGAGAGTTTCCGCTATTATATTCTAAGGTTGAACCTGGTTTATGTATAACTGGTTGTTCTAGTATGAATTTAACCCAGTTTTTTGAACTTTGGTATCTACCTACCTGTAACCCCGAAGTCATCGTTAGCAAATGAAATAGTGTAATTTCCTCCTTCATTGGGTCATTGAACTCTAATATTTCTGGGAAGTAGCGATGAAGAGGTTCATGAATATTTTTTATTAGCCCTTTATCGACCATAATTCCAATTAATATAGAAATAATACTCTTTGTAATCGAATAAACCTTTGTCGGATTTTGTACGACTTTTTTATTCTTTAAATATTCAAAGATCTGTGTATTTCCTTTATAAATGACAAAACCTTCAATTTTAATCTTCTTCACTTTCTTCTCTAACTCATTAAAAGATATTTCACTCATACATATAATCCCTCCTCCACTAAATTGCGTCATTAGTTTATGTACATCAGTTTATAATTTAACCTAAATTCTAACATAAATTCATTAATTTTACCAAAGGCGTTATTCAATTAAATGGCCCGATTCATAAAGAAGAAGCGCAATCCCTACTCTAGAATTGCGCCCGATCGTTGAGGATTGTTTTCAACTAAAGCCCATGTAATTGAAGTATAGGAACGATTAATAATGCATTTTTTAAAGCGTTAAATTTACAGGTTTTTATTCAAATAACACACTCTGAATAATTTTGAAAAGTACTATAGTAGACATGTTTATATATTTGCATAAAAAGCTGTATAGACAATATTCAAAGGAAAATCCAAGAAATGTTGGTTTAACAGCATTTCTTGGATTTCGGTTTCTTTCCAAACTTTCATTTGGGAACGTTTATTGGGTTTGTTTTGTATACTTTATAAATCTTTAATGAACTAAAGTAATCTTGAATTTAATAAAAATAAAAACGCTTCTTAAACAATTACGCCCGATTGTTTAAATGCAACAATATACCAAACGATATTGGCAATTAGTGACATAACGCAAAGAACGATCACATATAGAAAATCAGAAACATTATAAGTAACCATTCCCTTTACAAATGCCAGTCCAATTATTGAAAGTGATATAAGTAACCCTACTCCGCAAAAAACTGCCATAACATATTTCATTCCTTTAACTCCTACCCAATACAAAATTAAAGACAGAATATAAAAGACAAGAAACATTATAATATTCAGCCACATACCTAAAGAATTGAATCCACCAGGATCCGGAAAGGGAGATAGCGAAGCTGCAATCATTATAAAACAGAAAAGTAGCCCCGAAATTGTGGTCATTAAGATAACACCATTTCTCATTCTACAACCTCCATAAGAATAATTTTTGGTAAGTTCACTTTACATATAGCACCTCAACAATCTGGCCCGATTGTTGAATAATGAAAAAGCACCCAAAGCGTCTTTTGAACATTTCATTGAGATTCTATTTATATGTTACCGTCATTCAGAACAAGTGGATCGAACAGTTTTCTTTAAAATTATTTTTCGCCCAGCCATGTCAAACTGGAAAACCAGTAAATTCACCATTAAGATGCCAAATAAACTGAACTCACGCATTTTACCTCATTCTTTCCCCAGGGTGGAACTTTAAAACTCAATATAAGAAAAAATTAACATTATTTGATTAATATTTCCATACGCCTTGAGTCTAAATTAATATCCGTCTTAAGCCTTAGTGATACACACAACGAGGCCAAACTGTACATTACTTTTATTCAACTATATTGTTGCTTCGGGTTTGGCTATCTTCTATCTGGCCCGATTGTTGAATAATGAAAAAGCACCCAAAGCGTCGTTTGGTAACATAAAGTGCGTAACGTTGTAAATCCGCATTTTTCTGATTTATAGCGATAGTAAAGTTGTTTAATTCTTATTGAACTAAAGCACCCCGTTAGTTTAATAAGAACAGCGACGCTTCTTCCACAATCGCGCCCGATTCTGGAATAACAATCAGCTTTTATTAGTTGGTTTATTGAAGGTCATTCATTTTAATCTATCGTTTATATACAGACTTGACTGTCAAAAGACTAACTTCTAGTCTTACTATATGATATGTCTAAATAAAGAAAACCCATTCTCAGACATTAAAAATATTAAATCCTTTCTTAAATTTGTTTTTTTCCATACTTATGAGTGTATACATGATAAAGAAAGAATAAGAATAGAGCTAAATAGTTGATTTTCAGTTTATATTTTATATGTATAGTTTATTATGTAATACTAACTATATGGAGGCATTTTATATGTTTAAAATATTGGTTGTTGAAGATGATACAAATACTCGAAAGCTAATGTGCGCAGTATTAAAGCAGAATGGTTTTGAAACATACGGTGCAGAAGACGCTTTCGTAGCGCTTAAAATAATGGATAAGCAGCACATTGATTTAGTAGTGGTTGATTTAATGATGCCAAATATGGACGGTTATGAACTAACCCGTCTACTCAGACTTTCATGGGAACATTTACCTATATTAATGGTTACAGCTAAGCAGGAGCCAGAAGACAAAAGAAAAGGATTCCTTGTAGGAACAGATGATTATATGACAAAGCCAATAGACGAACAGGAAATGATACTTCGTATTAAGGCGCTTCTCCGCAGATCAAAGATTGCAAGTGAACATCGACTATCAGTCGGACAAGTCGTTCTCGATTATGATGCCCTTACCGTCTCCCGTGAAGATAAGGTTATAACGCTGCCACAAAAAGAGTTTAACCTTTTATTTAAGTTGCTTTCATATCCAAACATAATTTTTACCCGTTTACAGCTCATGGATGAGATATGGGGAGTAGAATCTCAAACCGATGACAGAACACTCAATGTTCATGTTAATCGCTTACGAGACAAATTTCGTGAATGGCCAGAGTTTGAAATTCTAACGGTACGTGGCCTTGGTTATAAGGCTGTGAAAAAAGCATGAAAGAATTTGTTAAAAAGCGTCTGAGCCTTACTATTACTTTGGTACTCTTTGTGTTCGGAGTTTTGATGATAACATTTCTGGTGGCCGGTGGAATTACCATACTACTACAGTACATGGACATTATATCTTCTTCTAGCCAAACTGCTCAAAATAAAAGTCAAAACCCCGGATTTCACGTACTTCCGCTAATTTACTTTTTGGGCTTTTGCATTTTACTCGGAACAGCATTTACTGCATTTCTTAGTAAAAAAGCGCTAAATCCTATCCGTAAAGTAATAGATGCCATTCATAAAGTGGCCAGTGGTGACTTTAATGTTAAGGTAGATATAAAAGGCATTGGAGAATTGGAAGAGCTGTCTCAGAGCTTTAATAAAATGACTCAAGAGCTTTCAAGCATTGAAACATTGAGGAGTGATTTTGTTAACAATTTTTCTCATGAATTTAAAACACCTATTGTATCTCTACGCGGGTTTGCAAAGCTTCTCAAGGAAAATAATCTTAGTGAGGAAGATAGACAGGAGTATCTTGATATTATCATTAAGGAATCAGAACGTTTAGCTGATCTTTCCACCAGTGTTCTCACTCTCTCCAAGTATGAAAATCTTGGAATCATTACTGATAAAGCCACATTCAGGATGGATGAACAGATAAGAAGGACAATCGTTTTAATGGAACCCAAATGGTCTGCAAAAGTGCTTACAGTAAATGTAAAGTTAGATAATGTAATTTATATTGGAAATGAAGATTTGACACAGCAAATTTGGTATAACCTCTTAGACAACGCTATTAAATTTTCTGAACAGGGTGGACTAATAAATATTAGTCTTACAAAAATAAATAGCAGTATTCTGTTTGTAATTCAAGATAACGGCCCTGGCATGGATGAGCTGACAAAAGCTCATATTTTTGATAAATTTTATCAAGGTGATACATCTCATTCCAAAGCTGGTAGTGGCTTAGGACTTTCAATTGTAAAACGTATAGTGGAACTATGCGATGGGGATGTTCATGTTCAAAGTGAAATAGAAAATGGCAGTACATTTTCCGTTACCTTAAAATAACGTAAAGCCCAAATTCTCAGTATTTATAAAGAATTTGGGCTTTTAACGCATTATTCGCTTCTTAAAGCTGTCACTGGGTCTTTTTTGGCTGCCATTTTAGAAGGTAAAAGTCCGCCAATCAGTGTCAAAACAATACTTAATGCAATTAGAGTAACAGCATGTAACGGATTTAAATGTGCTACTTTATCAAAATCAGTCAGATGATAAATAATCTTATTTATCGGGATTGTCAATAAATACGTTATACCTACACCAATGATGCCAGAAGCAGCACCAATAATAAATGTTTCGGCATTAAATAATCTAGTGATATCTTTTGTTCTTGCCCCAAGCGCACGCAAAATACCTATTTCCTTTGTTCTTTCTAGAACTGAAACATAGACAATAATTCCGATCATAATCATCGAAACAACTAGCGAAATAGAGGCAAATGCGATCAATACGTAACTAATCATATCCACGATTGAACCGAGCATACCTGTCATCATGCTAGCCATATCAGAGTATTCTATTTTCTTATCCTCAGTGACTTTTTCATTCCATTTATCCAAATAAGACTTTATTGAATCTTTCGCATCCAAATTCATAGGATAAATGGAAATAGATGTAGGAATAGAAGATGCTCCAAGCATACTTAACATATTATCTTTAGTTATTTGATTTGTTCCTGTTTCTTCACTTAACAATTCACCTGTTAGGACATTATAATCTACCGATTCCTGTACTTTAACGATTTCAGACTCTTGGGCCTCTGCAATAAAGTCTTGTGCTAATTTATCTGAATAGGCAATACCACTAGGTAATTTAGAAACAGTTGCATCCTCTTTTAATCGAATGACACCAGAAATTTTTAATGTTTTTCCTTTTTCATTTTTATAAAGATTTGACAAGTCTGATGGGTTCCCGTTTACCGCAAAGGTATCTCCTGATTTTACATAATATAGGTCATTGGGAAGTAACTTATATACAGTACCAATCACGTCTTTTAGTGATGTTTCTTTTCTATTGAACCCTAGTTCTTTTAAGGCAGTTTCTTCTATACGGTTATATTCATCTACTACTAACAATAAGTCTGTTTCCTTTGAGGGGAACGATCCTTCTAACAAGTCAAAATTCTTTTCTAGATATGCAGTTGAATCAGAATCATGATCTGACACTGGATAAGTTGTAAACATTAAATTATTCATATTTAACTTCGTTGCTACATTGTCTTCTGTTTTTAGAATAGGTAGTGAAACAGATCTTGTTTTAGAAATTCCATTTATATATTTCTCATCAATTTTATTCACATAATTAATATATTCAGAAGATAGTATATTCTCATGTCTTTTCTGCTCCACTGTTTCTTCCTTGGAATTGTATGCAATTATTGATTCATTGTTTGAATATGCTTTGATTTCCTCGTTGCCTACTACCACTGGCTGTGTAGGAATCGAGTTCACTACACCGTTACTTACTGTAATTGGAAAACCTGACAACATTTCAGATTCATATTCTGAAATTTTTTCACTGAAACCATTGGAAAGTGCAAGTACTAGAGCCACTCCTATGATTCCCACACTGGATGCAAATGCAGTTAATCCTGTACGCCATTTCTTTGTAATCACATTTCTACCGGAGCTTTTTAAAGCAGTCAAAAAACTCATGCTTGTCTTTTTTAATTGGTAGTCACTCGAACCTTCTACCTCTCGATAAGGATGCGAGTCATTCTTTATTTGACCATCTGAGAATTGAATAATACGATCAGAATACTCTTCAGCTAGTTCAGGATTATGCGTAACCATAATAACCAATTTTTCTTTTGCTATTTCCTTAATCAATTCCATAATTTGAACACTTGTTTCAGTATCCAATGCTCCTGTTGGCTCATCAGCTAAGATTATTTCGGGATTATTTACGAGCGCTCGTGCAATTGCAACACGTTGCATTTGACCACCAGATAATTGATTGGGCTTTTTGTATAGATGTTCCTCCAGCCCCACCTTAATTAATACCTCTTTAGCTCTATTGCGTCGCTCAGCGGAGTCAACACCGCTTAAAGTCATCCCCATTTCAACATTATCCATGACTGATAAATGAGAAATAAGATTATAGTTTTGAAAAATAAAACCAACAGTATTATTTCGATAAGCATCCCAATCTTCGGCTTTAAAAGAAGTACTTGAGCGCCCATTTATTTTCAAGTCACCAGAAGTGTATCGGTCTAAACCTCCAATTATATTTAAACAAGTTGTTTTTCCCGATCCGCTAGGACCTAAAATAGAAACAAATTCACTTTTGCGAAATGCAATATTTACTTCTTCTAAAGCAACTTGTTCAAAGCTTTCTGTTTTATAAACTTTTCGTACATTGACTAACTCTAACAAATTTCATTCCTCCTTCTTCTCTTACTGTAAAGGAGAAATATAAACTGAAAATAAACTACTATAATTAAAAACTATACCCTTTTTTATAAACGGTATATCTTTATTTCAAATCTACATCTAATACTTTTAAACTTTTTCACCCTCAACTGTAATTGTTGAGGGTGTTGTAAATAATTAGATTTCAAGTTTAGCTAAGACTTTATTTAAACTGGTTAAATTGGTCAATTAGCCACCTTTTTTGATTTTCTGCAACATATTGTTCGACCGCTATCAAACGATTCGCTTTCATCTGTTTAGCTTCCTTGATAATACGGGAATAAAATAAAGGTTAGCTCCACAATCTGGCCCGATTGTTGAACAACAAGTTAAAAAACACTCTTCAACTAAACTGCACCGTTAGTACAATAAGAAAAAAGAGCTGACTTAGCAGCTCAATGGTCTTCAAGTAAAGCTCCCCGTTAGCCATCCATGAATCGCTAAAATCAGCACTTCACCACAGATAATGAAAGATGATTAAGTTCTTTCATGGGAGTTTAAGTGAAATGCTTCACATTGTTTTTTTCATGGATATATACTTCAAACTTTTACCGTCTCTGCGGAATCGTCATTTCTTCCCACGAATAATCGGGTATAGTTGCAATCCATAAAGTATCTCCCATGATATCCACATCCCAAACGATGAAATCCCTCGCATCAAACACTTTTTCAGATTTTCTTTTATCTTTCGTGTTGATGGAATAATTAGCTTCACCTCTATGTGTAGTTCCGAATAATTTCTCTCCTTTTTTAACGAATATAACTATCTCTTCATCAACTTTAATTTTTCTCCAATTTCCCTCTTGAAGATCTCGGATCCAAATTCCACTTTGTGTGGTAATAAATAGCCTATTATTAATTACTTTCATATCTAGAGGTTCATCATTTCTATTCGGCATAGTTATCTCGTTCCACTTATCATTTGTCTTTTGAAGAATCTTCCTTTCCTCTGTAAGTCCTACCAAATCACCATCATCCGATATTTGAATCACATAAAATGGTTTAGGTACTATAGCTTGTGCCCAATTCTCCCCTTGATTGGTCGTATAGTAAACCTTTCCATTTGATAGCACAGCTATATGGTTGTTGATTGAATAATCAATTTTCTCGATTGATTGGTCTAATGAAAGAATTTTCGTTCCTTTACTTTTTGATGTAATACCTGCCCATAATTCTTTTTCCGTAGCTACATATAATTGATCGTTTATATCAAACCACGCGTGTGTTACATAATTATTAGCTTGGAGTTCTGTCCATGTTTCTCCATTGTTATGGCTCCATTCAATAAAAGGTTGCTTGGTTGTACTAAATTGTGTTGGCTTTTTGTCTCCCCATACCACTAAATTGTTGTTTCCAGCGACAACCCCCGTAATAGCCATCCCTTTTTTTGTTAGGTTATCGATGCCAATACGTTTGGATATTAATCCTCCACCGTATGGTAATTTATGAATGGCACTAACCACATCACCGTTTTGGGCATTGAATGAAATTCGAGTAAAACGGTTATCTCGATCATTTCCAAACACTGTTAGAATAGGCATACCATCGATACTATCAAGTGTAAAATGATATCCTGTTGCCCAATCTTTTCCTTGTTTCAGTCTGAATTTATCCTTTGCCAGTTGGATAACATCAGAGCTATCGAACTTAATCTCATCGTAGGGTATTGTTGGAACCTGAGATTGCTTGCTCGGTCTACACACGGTAATTTTCTTTTCTGAGATACCAATTAGTACATAATCCTCTGTACCTGGAACCATAAAGAACATAAACCAATTAAAGCGTTTCCCTTTTTCTCCTCTCGAGCCTCCCATCTTTTCATCCACACTGTTTACACTTATAAGTGTTGCTTTTTCATTCCATTCTTTTGCTCTCTGTAATCCAATATTAATCGCTTCTTTTAACGTAATTGTAGCGGCGAGCGAAACGGGAAGAGCCCAAACCAAGAGGCTTGCCTCTTGGGGTTGTAGGACACTCTATACGGAGTTACAAAAGAGCGAGTTAGATGAAGCGACTTGGAAAGGTCCGCCAGAGCAACATATAATTTATATACCTATTTAGGATGGAGTAAATCCTTTTTTATATGCTCTTAGAGCCAATATAACAAACAAAATACTCCATTTATCAGAGAATCCTTCTTGCACTAACCTGCTCCGTTATTTTAAGTGAAAAAAATCACGATCTCTACTTTATATTTCAACATAAATATCCAATTTTATTGAAAATGTTCCTCTACAATCTGGCCCGATTGCGGAACAAAATTAAAAAAGCGCATTTTATCAAAAAAAAGCATCCTGTCAATATTTCTTAAACTCAATATTTGTTCCAAAACTCGTGATTTTCTCCACTACACTTAAATTAAAACAGAGATAACGTTTGTTGTTGCAACTCCTCAGTTTCATTCCTTCTATCTTCCTCATGGTAAGGATTCACATAGAAAATACAATCCACTATGTTTGATGATTCATCCATAATTAAATTTCCTTTATCCACTTGTTTCTTCAAAGCCAGTAATACATCAAAATATATGAACGGCCTGTGCATTGTGCCTACAGACAGATGTTTATCAAACCCAAAATCATTGGCCATAATACGGCTAATCGCTACGGCACTATGTAGACCGTTCAATACAAGTGAATATGCTACTTCATCGAAGGTAGCATGATAGCCGAGCTGTGCTTTTACTGACTCAATTAGTTTAGCGTCTCTCACCCGTTGCTCTTGTGACAATTTTTCTATACGTTCATTTTCCTGTTGTTGTCTTTTAAATTCAGTTTCTCGTTGAGCCTTTCTTCCAGCTTCTAAAGTAGCCTCAATTTTTTTCTTTTTTTTAAGTAATTCTTCAATTCGTCTTCTTTCTTCCTTACGTTTTTCGAGTTCAACCTCACGCTGAATTTTACGTTTTTCTTCCTCTAATGCTTCCATTTGTTTTTCAAAATATTTATTCAACCTATTAATTTGTGGGTCTAAAAACGGAAGATTTAATTCAATATGCTTTTTAATGCTTTCAGAAACTACTGTTTTATCAGGGATTCTTTCATAGTATTCGTGGTAGTACTGATTATTCTTTGTTTTAAATAAGAGTTCATTTAGTTCATAATCAATGTCATCTAATTCATTTATTATTCCATTTACGTCTTTCACTTCTATATTTAAAAATATGCTTAAATGATCCTTACCATAATGAAGCTTTTTATGCGTTTTTTGATGTTCTACTGTAAACATATACCGCAGCCTTCGATTACAAGCACAGCGACCAATGTAATTCCCTGGACCAAAATCATCATAATCAGTTATCATCCAGTCTATGACATTTCTTTCATTATCCTCAAGTGTTATATCTACAGACTTAAGTGCTGTTATTTTTTCATCTCTCATGAAACGTTCAAACACCGTCTTTCTACTACGTTTCATTTCGTTCTCTAAATAATTCCGTTGTTCTGCGGTTAGTACCGATAATCGTTTCTCTCTTTCATCTGCTGAAAGCCTTTCATACATATACATCCCCTACTTTCTTTAGCTTAAAAATGGAACGAATAACTGTGACTATGTAGAACCAGTTCAGGTTTATCCATATTATTACTTCTTTTATATATATTACTTACATTATAACAAATACATTATGCTTTGTTCTGTTCGTTTAAGATGGAGGATCTGTATTTTTTTTGTGTTTATATTTGTATTTCTTATAAGAAATAGTAGACATTATTTATTACTTAAAGATTTTCACTCTTTAGTTGATAGAAAGAAAAACATAACCAACTTCAACATCATCATCATCGATGAGGAAAGTATAATAGAAAAAATAATAGAAAAAAAACAGCGCATAGTAATCAATATAGTATTCATATATTAATAGAGAGCAATTACTAAGCTGGCAAAGCCAGTGATAGCAAGGCTTTCACGACTTATTCTTTTTAAGAAATGGTTTATCCGCTAAAAATGACGAAAAGAAATGGTTCATTCACACAATCACTTCAATTATCCACGAAATAAGCAACCTACGAGAAAAATCGTCCACATAACTAAATGGATTTCATTTTCAAAAGTCGACTATTCCACAGCCCGAATTGGATTAGTACGCCATTAAAAAAAGCAGCACCTGATCATTCTCCTGGTGCTACCGACAATTTCTCTATTTCTCTGATTTTTTTAGGCATACATAGTACTGATACATATATGCCTGTATGACAAATAGCCCTTTCTGAATACTTTTTTCAGAAAAGGCTCTTATTGAAACTGCTCCGGTACATCCCAATGAGCATCTTTGTACGAGCTGGCGATGAGATAGCGTAACGACTGCTCCTCCTGCAAAATACGTTTTGTCTGAAGCCGTAGGGTCTTTCGGAAATACGCCCCTAGTACCTGAATGTTACCAGTTTGTCGTTCAATTTCTCGCACGCTCACACTTAAAATGTCGGCCATGACAGCTTTCACTGTAGACATTGCGTTTTCATTCGACTCCACAGCATAATACATTGGCGTAATGATCTCTTGCTTACAAGCAAACTGCATGTCTTGTAAATCATCGTTTGTATAGTGTACACTACTCGATCTTAATAGAGATGACAATGTATTGTGCGAAGATGCTTGGAATTGCTCAAACTTCGCATCGTGCTTTCTTTCTCTATAGACTTTATCTATAAACTTCAATTCGTACAAACCTTCTAGTTCCTGTTCGACCTGAATCAAACTATTCTTACCATAGAATACACGTTGCAGCCATTTGTTAAACACCTGCTTAGACTGCTTATATTTATTGAATAACGTGATTTTCTTACGTTTTAACCATTTACCCTTACGTTTAGGCTCTCTATAAAGACCATTTATAAGGTCCAGTAACCCTAATAACCCACGTACATCACGTGCTTTAATAAAATCTCTTAAAAAGCCACAGCTAAAAATAGCTTTAGGCACAAGAAAATAACCAGGTATCTTAGGATTTTTTGCAGTTGGCACATAAGCAGTCACTGCTGGCAATTGAATATATGTACGACCATTTATACGGTCAATATTTAATAAACCAATATCAAAAAGTCGGTGATAACCGTATCTTTCTGAATTGGAAATTGCGATAATGCGTAGTTATATGAATTTAGATCGTGTTGTTCGTGAAAAGTTAATGAATGAACTAGAAGCTATTTTTAAACCAGTAAATAATGAAACAGTAGCAACTGTTGATGAAGAAATTGAAGCTGAACTAGCTAATTATCGACATCAGTTAGAGGCAGAGAAAAAAGGGCAAACATTTTCAGCCTTACAAGAGCTAAAACAAAAAGAACCAGGTTAAAAGATAAAAAATAGAGATGATTCATTCTACTAAAAAATACAAGAGGACTCACCAGAATCGGTGAGTCCTCTTGTATTTTCTATATGACTTAATCTAAAGAACTATTTTTGTACATGTCAATATATTGAACAATTTTATCATAGTAGTTTTTTCGACTAAATCTTTTTAAATCTCCCCAACTTATAACGCGAATGGCTTCCTTTTCATGAATTTGTCGCGTTAATTCGACATTCTTTTTTGATTTTTCATCATCTAATATAAACATCGGCAATATTTCTAAGCTGATGCTTTTGTGTAGAAGCTAGAAACGTACCTCACCCATGTCTCGTTTTATTAAATGCAGTTGTGTAGGTACTCTCCGTTTTATAGAACACCTATTGTACCTCGTTTCAATGTTCTGTTATTATTAAACAAATTACATAATATAAACCAAATTACATAATACATACAAATTATAAGTGAGGTTTGATAATATGCAGAGAAAAACAAAGGCGACTATCGTCATCATTGTAATAATGGTCACTTTTGGAGGGATTTTTGGTTACTTCAAATTCACCGAACAAATGGAGAAACCTACGCCACAAAAAGAAAAAGAAAAAGCAACTGTTGAAGTTGCTGGAGTACCGCTTGAAGATAAAATTGTTACAAAAGAAGAATTGCTTTATCCTGACAACTTAATAGAAGACAAAGTAAATGAAGCCATTCACAGCATGTCTCACCAAAAGGTTCAATCTGGTGCCCAATGGGGTCACGAGCAAATAACACAAGAAAAAGTTGACCGATTGTTGGCTGTATGTAAAATGAACGATTATGAACATAACGATCTTTACATTCCAATATTGGAAAGATGGTCGAAAGGTGATTTTTCAAACGCCGTTGACGACCATAACAAAATTTGGAAATTACAACAAGGAGGAGATGAAGACGCTCCAGGAAAAGCAACTCGTTTGTCCACTCCAGAGGAGGAAGGATACTATATAAAAGAATATTTCGAAAATAAACCTGACAATCAAAATGAAACATTCGATGGCGCTCAGCGATGAGTGCTATTTTTCTATTTGTAAGCCATTTACCAGTCTGTTATCATAAATATTAATTACACAAAATCCACCAATTACTAAGATACAAAAAAATTATCGGTGGAGGTTTTATATATGGAAGAAAAACCGCTAACAGACAAAGAACTTTTTCTCTTAAATATCGCTTTAAATGCGAAAGCCTATGGATTGAAGAACGTTTACAAAAAAACGCTCGCTTTTGAATTGATAAAACGAGGACACAATTTGGACCACACAATGCGAAACAAGCATAATCCGAGGTTCCAAGTTTTTACGTTCACTGAGACACCTGAGTTCATCGCAGACTTAATAGAATTGACCACAAATAAATCACGAGATCAATAACATCACTAAACGTCATTTGCTGTTGATTTAACGTGTTTTAAATGATTATGTATGTGTATACACAAATGAATATTTAAATGGAACGTACCAAACGTGGTGCGTTCTTTTTTCATTTATATATGAAGAACCTCAACTTTTTAAATTATTTTCATTTATTGACTGTCAGGCGGAAATTTCTCAATATAATACCTTTATAACATAAAACAACACATTCGGAGGAATTATATTATGAAATTAACAATAAAAAAAACATTAAAAAACAAGTATATGAAGGAACATGTAATGTTCACTGAAGCTGAATGGTCATTAAAACGTGGAAATATTGATTATTACGTTGCAGAAGATGCTGGGAAAATATCGCTAGAACCATGCAGCAAAACTTGGGAAGATGTTTTATGTATTAGTGTTTCACTACATCATGAAGAAGAAAGAAGCTATTGGTTAATTGATGCATCTGTAATTAATCCTTGGATTGGCGAGCTAATCGAATTACCATCAACATTATGTCATACTGCTCAAGACGTTGGTCATAAAGTTCATAATTATTTCCAAAATCTGCCTGAAAACGTTGAAGAAGGTTGGGCTGTCCGATGAGTTATGGATTCGGTATTAGACGAGAACATGAGTTAGCAGAACAGCTCACTCACATGTTCGATAATAAGGGCATGTTGTTATCGGTTTACCAATTTGATGAAGGTGGCGCTCAAGTGCGTGTTCACGATGATGAAATGAAAGTTCAAATTATTGTTGTCATAAATGAGGACTTAACATTTGAGATTGTTACTCCAAACAAAAAACCAAAAAAGTTAAAGCAAATTAATTCGGTTGTGAATAATGTATTAAAACTTTATAATCGCTAATCATCAAACACCGTTGTCTGTCTTAGCTAGCGGTGTTTTATTTATATATGAAAAACTTCTTTTGATTTTTTTCTGAAATATCTTCGTTTTGCTCCCTTACAATTTGTTTGTTGTTCAATACAATAATCATATAACAATTAAATTAAACCTTATTGGAGGAATTTCATATGGAAAAATGCTGGAAGATTTAAGGGAATTTAGGAAAAGAATATTTAAAAAATTTGAAGAAGAACAAATGTATATTCCAAATGACCGCGAAGCGATTGACGAAATTGAAGTCGATGGAATACTTTTTAAACGTCATTTAATCAATGAAGATGATACGCCAAACAATACATTTTGGTATGAAGCTGTAGTCGATAATATAGCTATTTATGTGTCATATTTTAGGAATATCGTTTTACATGAAGTAAAATTAATGCCTATAGGAAATAATGAATTTTCAGATCAAATAATTCGTATTTTTATGAAAAATGAAAACTTGAAAGAATATTTAGAGTATCTTGTTGATGTAGAACTGTATGATTATGAACATCGTGAATAATACATCGCTAAACGTGCCAGCTTTCCGCTTGGTACGTTTTTTATTTGGTTAAATATTACTGCCATTTAGTTGGATAATTAATGCCAATGTCATATCATGTAAAATAAGGAGGTGATACATATGACTACTAGAGAAATGACTTTAGAAGAGCGTCTGGATTTTATCGAGTTCCGACAAGAATTGCTGTTTGACAATAGTCCCTATGCAAGATTGTTATTCGACCATGACGTAACAAGAGAACAACGTGATGCTATTGCTGATATTTTTAGCGATTATCGCAAAAAAATTGACGCTGGCGAAGATGCAGGGATTAGTGCTACTTATGAACAAAAAATTTATAATGCAGTCCCACATAAATATGGAAATTACCATTTTGCAGAAGATTTAGCTCACGTAAACCACCAACGTGGTAGCTGGGAAGAAGTATTTGAAACTCTTTATGGCGACTCACCAAAGTTTCAAAACTACTTAAACAACTGTAATGAAGATTAATACATCACCAATCGTCACTGCTTAATTGTAGTGACGATTTTTTATATTTGTTAATACCTTTCAAAATAAAAAACGTTCATCACAAGGATGAACGGCTATTTCTTATTTCTTCAAGTTCCTTTTTTATTTCATTAACCATTCTTTCATAAGCTGCTCCTAAAAACCATTCTTCATCATCTTCAGGTCCCATTGTGCGCATTTCTGCATGTTTACCTTCAATGAAATCAAATTCTTTAGCAATTTCATCATTCAACAAATGATATACCTCATAAAGGATAGGTTGAATATGTTCAATAAATTTATCACTATACAATTCAGTTTCGCCTGTATGATGTTCCCATTCACTTACATTATGAGTGCTACTTAAATATAAGATATTACTGTAAGCTTTTATTTTAGTATTTTCATTCTTTTTCATTTCTTCTTTTTCCATTTTTTCACGTTCAAATTGCTGTTGTTTTTCTACAGTGTGCTTTTGAACATAATATGTAATGAATCCACCCACAACTACCCCTGAAAGAGAAGCTACCAAACTGTTACTAAAAATATTGCTTATTATATCAATTAATTTTTGCCAATTCATTGCGACAAGTCACCCCCCTATTCACTATACTTTAACATATAAAATATTGAAATCAGTGTTGTTTTATTCGCCTTTAGCTGTTAACGAGCTGGTGTTTTTTGTTATCTCACATAAAAAAGACATTAAATTATTTATTCAATGTCTTTCAAGCGAATCAAAATATTAGTATACTTTTCCATTATGATAAATTTCTAGATTGTCACGAACTTCTAAGGTTTCTGGTTGTTCTTTTTTTATTTGTTCAATCAAATTAAATTTATTAGTTAAACAATAAATTTAATTTGATTGCGAGACTTGTAAATAATTATAAAAATCCACATGTTCTTCGGAAGAAATATATGCAAATTTATTTTCAAGTGGTAAAAGTTCTGAGTGAAAACTTCTTTCTAGCATTACGAGAATTAATTTTGATGTCAAAGGCAAAGCAATCTCTATACCTTCTGAAGCAAGTCCAGCGTAGCTCCTAAATTGGTCTTCTTTGTGAGCGTATTTCACTATTGGGTTATCAGATGTATAGAAAGGCTGTTCGGTATTATTCACCAGTACAAACCAACAATGTTTATAAAGCTCCTTTGCAAATGAGCTAATAGTTTCTGGATTAAATAACATCGAGACTTGCATGAGTTTTTTGTTTACTTCTGGAACATCAACTGTAACATCACCGCTTTCATAATCAGGAATTTCTTGTTCCCCAATTAGATCCACGAACATTTGCGAAATTTTACTTTCCATCGCACCTACATCTTCTCTATATTTTTTTGTTCTTAACATTTGAATAGCTATTAAATAAGAGAGATGTTTTTTTCTTCCTTGGTTATTGCGACTTTTCCATCAGGATTGAAAGTCATAATATACCTTGTTCTTATCATATCCAAATATTTTTTATAAGGACCTTCAATATCTTCCGAAAAATATTTTTCAATTGTTTGTTCTTCATTCATTTGCTCTATTTCAGGGACATTATGTCCATCATGTAAAGGAATGTCAAAATACTTTCCTTCCGAAGCAACTTGGCTAACTTTATTTATGTAGCTAGCCTTTTTCACTTTGTCGTAAACAAAAATCTGCTCTTTTTTATTTGCAAATGATCTTAAATATGATTGTGGCACATAATGTTCATTTTTTACTCTCCCCATTAGAAACCTCCGTTCATAATTATCTCACTGGTAATTTGTTAATTATTTACTTCTTCTTTGAATATTACTTCAAGTGGTAATTCTTTATCAATTTCTACAATTCCTAAATCAGCAGCAATATCTTTAATATCACCCAAAGGCACTATAACATCATTATCTAAAAGTTTAGTAATAACTATGCGGTACTCTTTTTGATATTCAAAGAATCTGCTTTTATAAAACAAAGCCTTGGTTGGATTTGCTTCATATTCTTCTTTTGGCAATGGATGTGGACTTGTTTTATCATCATAATATTTCACTAATTTTCTTGAAAATGTATATTCCATTTTTTCTATTGATTTATCAAAACGATCTAAAGTAGCTGATATATCTCTAAATAAAATTAAATGTCTACCAAAAAATTGTTTTCTAAGGCTTTTTTCAATTTCTGACTTCATTTTAACCTTATTCGTATTAGGTATAATTTCAAAATCTTTCTTCAATGAAAGAAATACAAAACAACATATTGGTAGTTGTGATATTTCTTCATATCTGTTATGGACCACAGCTGTATTAAAATGTAATGGTATCATTTCCCCATCTACTTCAATAAACATTTTATGACTATCGTCTAAAACTCTACTCCAACTACCTTCATGTTTGTCTGCTATTCCTTTATTTACTTCTTGTTCTTCAAGCTCAATAAAAAACTTATTTCTAGCAAAATAGAAGTTTCCATCCATAGTGGTCTCAACAAATTGAGGTTCTACAAATTTAACTAATATATTTATATCTGAATCTCCGAGCATACTCTCTATATCCATATAACAACCCCCTCCCCTATATATTAACAAAACAAAAAAGATCCGTAATGAAATACGAACCTTTTTTGAAATTATTATTCAATCATTGTTTATAAACAATATGAATACTTGGTTTTTCATCTGTACCTTTAGGATTACGCCATTCTATTCGTTCAATGATGAAATTCAATAAGCGGTTTACTTCTTCGCCACTTACTACAGGTTTTTCTGGTTGCTCTGGCCCTTCAGTAAGGATTTCCGTCTTTTAGAACAAAAGCAGTTTTACTTTCCACACCTGTAGTAGATATAGACTTTATACCATATGTGTATACTTTACTATTATTTGCAATAGTATCTACATAAATAGTATTACCTTGTGTGTTATAAACCACGTCTACTATATTTTTAACGTCTTCATATGATCCTTCTTTTGTTCCATCAAATCGGTATATTACATATTTCCTTGGTTGAGTACTATTTTCATCTGTAATAGTAAGCTTCATGCCGAAAGACTCTTTACTCAATTTAACATCAGTTGGACATAAAGGTATTGCAGAGCCTTTCCAATAAATTGTAGGTGTTAAAGCTTTATAATTGTATAGTTGCTGATTTAGATAAGAAGCATATCCAAGAGCGTTATTGTTAATACTTCTTAGAGAAAAATGCATTTGTCCTTGAGCATTTTTATTTGCTCTGTTGGCGATTACTTGGCTGATAAGTTCCGTCTTATTATTCCATGCAGTATCAGAATCATTTCCAACTTTATGATTGGCCATGCCAATATATAGATTAACAGGATGGACTTTTGCGTACGTTTGAACTTCTCTTCCCCACCAATCTAATAAAACAGAGTAATTTGCTGCTTTATGATTTCTGGACCAATAGATTTGAGGAGCAATATAATCGATACTTCCATCTTTAATCCACTGTCTTGTATCAGCATAAAGATCATCGTAGTTACTCATTCCATTCGTGTTACTACCAGTAGAATCTTGCCCTTTGTTTCGCCAAATTCCAAACGGAGATATTCCATATTGAACATGAGGTTTAATTGCCTTAATGCTTGCATAAACCTTTTTTACTAATTGATTAACATTATTTCTGCGCCAGTCTTCAATATTATTGAATGAGCCACCATACTTTTTAAAAGTTTGTTGATCTTGAAAAGTCTCTCCTTTTATTTTATAAGGATAGAAGTAATCATCCATATGTACAGCGTCGATATCATAGTTGCTTACTAATTCTTCTATGGTTGATAATAAGTAATTTTGAACTTCCGGCAAACCAGGATCTAAATAGTATTGTTTACCGTATTTCACTACCCAATTAGAATTTTTACGGGCTACATTATCGGCAGCAAGATTAGTCAAAGATTGAGAAGGCATAGTGACCCTATATGGGTTTACCCAAGCATGAAGTTCTAATCCTCGCTTATGTGCTTCGTACAGCATTATTTGCAATGGATCAAAACCCGGATTGGTCCCTTGTGTATTGCCTGTTATATACGATGACCATGGAGCAAGCTTAGACGGGTACAGTGCATCATTTAATGGCTTAACTTGAAAAATAACTGTATTAAAGTTATCAGCTTTTAATTTGTCTAAGGTACTTTGAACCCATTGAGTATATTGGGTTTTACTCATACCTGCCTTCATATCAATATTAGATACTGTTGCAATCCAGGCTGCACGCATTTCATTTTGAGGTAGTGAATTAGCTGTAGCCTTTTGATTTGTAAAAACAGGGATAAGTAAAAGTAAAACAAAAAAAGTTACTAAGCACTTTCCAAAAAAAATTTTAAACATAAATAATGAAATCTCTCCTTTTAATTCTCGGCTATTAAAACCTAGCTGTTACTATAACCTAAGTAAATACCATATCAGCCTATTCTATAAAAGTAGGAACTGATTTAATCCTTCCAAAAAGTGTCTTACAGTAATTAGGTCTGTAGCATTTTGTCGGCAGGACCCTCTATTGGTAATTTCAATTGTTTGCGAAGCTCGTTGGAAAATTTTATTCTTGTTTCTTCGCTCACTATATAATACCACAAATACCCAATTGTTCTCCCTTCTCCGGTAATTTCCATTTGTTTAATATTCTTGACGCCAATTTTATGAGAGCGTTGAATAGCAATCATTTGGTCAATTGTTAAGTTCGTTTGATAAAGTGGACCATACGGTGGAAGGATTGGAAGAAATTCTTCACAAGTTAAACATCAGTTTTAACATAAATGTCCAATAAAAAATCATCTCAAAGGATAACTAAAGAGATGATTTTTATCAAACTTTATTACAAATTATCAATCGTTATTATAAACGATCAATCTTTTTTACAAAGCTACATAAAGTCTCCCATATATGCAAGATCATACTTGATAACTCCTTTTCCTTTACATTCGGGACACGCACCTTTCCCATTAAAACTAAATAACGAAGTGTTTTTTCCTGAAATCTCAGAATATTTCTGTCGAATTTTTTCGAAAACTCCAAGGTAACTTAGCAGATTTGACCAATTACTACCCTGAATAGAAGATTGATCAAATATCACTGATTCTGGATACTGTTTAACAAACAGATTTCGTATCAATGTACTCCCCCTAATTTTGGTAATTCTTTGGGCTGAATTGATTCAAGTTAATACCATTATTTCAGCACAGCGTTAATTTTATTCCCCATATTATACCATACCTTCTAATTATATCTTAAAGTATGTTGTAAATTGAAACAATAAAGGACTCGCCAAAAATGGTGAGTCCCTTTTAATCTTAGTAAAATATTATGGAGTGAATATTTCTAAATTTCGATAGCTATTCTCCAAATTTGATGTATTTTTTTTAGGTTTTCTTTTTCAGTACGATACATCTCTCTAAAATAATTTAACCGTAAATGCCCTTCCACTAAATGGAACGGACAACCTAACAATACGATTTGTGAATTTATAAGTTGGCTTTCTTTATTTTCAATTACAATGATAGGTATAGGCCATGTCATATTCTCCAACATATATTTTTGCAGCCAGCTTTTCTCATTGTTTCGATATATTTGATATCCTAATTCATTAATCATACCTTTTTCGTAAGAGTTGATTTCATGATAAATTTTTTCTATAGACCAATTTTCTTTTAAAAAATGCATCTTTTCAAATTTCAAAAAGGAATAATTCACCATTACACAAGAATAGTGCCTATAAATCCAATTTTCCAAAACACATTGAGGAATATTTGGAGCCAACGAACTTACTCTTTTATTGTATAACTCGAAAGTTCCTTATCAAAAGTATCATTTCCAATTGGTATAAGGGATCTTAAAAATCTTTTTTCATCTTTTAAATCCATATTCTCCCCCTGCTTATAAATTTAGAAGAATGTTTAATTTACTATTCCTCTAGTATCAATTTAATAACCGTTTCATGTTAACAACTCACAGTTAAGTAACTAACACGATAATACTCCACTTTTCAAAATAAAAATATATTGAGTTCATCACAAAATTTAAGAAAAGGATAGCCAAAATCATTTCTTAAGTTTTCTTTTTCATCTATAATTATTTGAGTAGCATATCAAAAATTGGTGCTACATAACTTCATTACTTTATTTTTGATTCCCATTTACGCTGCCGCATGAAAGGAATGATACAAGTTTGAAGTTATATAAATCAGTAAAAGAACCTGAAATATATCACTATTTCAATGCAAATAAAGAAAAACTATGGATGTTTCGACATAAGTATTATGATGCTTCTGGAAAACGCCGTGAGAAGAAAAAAAGTGGTTTTAAAACTGAAAAAACAGCATTGAAAGCCCTATTGGAAGTAAAGGCTGCAACGTTACGTGGAGAAACTAAACAGATAGAAAATGATCGCCTGACTGTTGGTGAATGGATAGATACTTGGTACGAAATAAACCATAAAAAATGGAAGATCAGCACAAGTACACAAAGAGAAATGATTATCCGAGTGGATATAAAACCACTTTTAGGTCATTACAAATTACAACAATTAGATAAATTGACATATGAGCGTGAATTCATTGCAAAACTTGAAGGTCGCTACAGTCCAGGTACTGTCCGTTTACGACATAGTATCTTCAAAATAGCTATTAATGCAGCTGTGGAAAATGAACTAATTCCTCGAAATCGCTTTACAAAAGTTAAACTAACTGAACCTGACGAATACAATAATGAGGATTTCAATTTCCTATCTCCAGAACAATTGGTTACATTTCTGGATGATGCAAAAAAGCACGAAAATATTACAAATTATAGCCTTCTACTGACAGTTGCCTATACTGGCATTCGTAGAGGTGAAGCGTTGGGGCTTCAATGGCAAAATATCAACTTTACGAACAATACAATTACTATTGAGCGCACCCGAGACGATAAAGGAGTACGCTCACCTAAAACAAAAAACAGTTATAGAACCATTTTAGTCGATAATATTGTGATGAAGCAACTAGAAGTCTACCAAAAATGGTGTAGGGCTTTATTATTTTCCTGTGGCAAAAAATTAACTGAAAGTACATTTGTCTTTCTCTCGGTAAACTCGTTTGAACCGTTATCAGCAGAGAGAACAAAAAGAATGGTTGATAGAATTACAAAGAGAACTTCTCTACCTAAAATAACTTTGCATGGCTTACGACATACTCATTGCACCATCTTATTAAATCGAGGAATGAATGTTAAAGTAATTTCGGAAAGACTAGGAAATACGCCTGATATGGTTTTTAAAGTTTATGGGCATGTTTTAAAAGAAATGGAAGTGGAAGCTGTTTCTTTATTCAGTCACAGTTTGCAGGTAGTTGGGGCAGAAACTGGGGCTAATAAGTAGTGTACATGACAATAAACCTTGATTTAATAATGTTTATAGACTATGGAACATATTTCATGATATACTAGTGCCATTGTGAAAAAAGGAGGAACTTGCATGATTCAAGTAAGTAATGTAGGTCTTCGCTATGGCGATCGTAAACTATTTGAAGACGTAAATATAAAATTCACACCGGGGAATTGCTACGGTTTAATCGGAGCGAATGGTGCTGGTAAATCAACATTTTTAAAAATCCTTTCTGGTGAAATTGAAGCCCAGGAAGGTAACGTATCAATGGGCAAGGACGAACGTTTATCTGTCCTTAAACAAAACCACTTTGAATACGATGAATTCAATGTATTAGATACAGTTGTTATGGGGAACAAACGTCTTTGGGAAGTAAAAGCTGAAAAAGACGCTATCTACGCAAAAGAAGACTTTTCTGATGAGGATGGCATGCGTGCTGCTGAATTAGAAGGTGAATTCGCTGACCTAAATGGTTGGGAAGCTGACTCAGAAGCAGCAACATTATTAAACGGGTTAGGGATTGGCGACGAGCTTCACTATATGCTAATGGCTGACCTTGAAGGTTCTGACAAAGTCAAAGTATTATTAGCACAAGCTCTATTTGGTAAACCAGACGTTCTATTACTAGATGAGCCTACCAACCACCTTGACTTAAAAGCAATCCAATGGTTAGAAGAATTCTTAATTAACTTTGAAAATACAGTTATTGTCGTATCCCATGACCGTCACTTCTTAAATAAAGTGTGTACGCATATCGCGGATTTAGACTTCTCTAAAATCCAATTATATGTTGGGAACTATGACTTCTGGTATGAGTCTAGCCAATTAGCACAAAAAATGATGGCAGACCAAAACAAGAAGAAAGAAGAAAAGATTAAAGAGCTACAAGCATTCGTTGCTCGTTTCTCTGCGAACGCTTCGAAATCAAGCCAAGCAACTTCTCGTAAGAAAATGTTGGATAAAATCGAGCTTGACGACATTAAACCTTCTAGCCGAAAATATCCATTTATCAACTTCCAAACTGGACGTGAAATCGGTAATGATGTGTTAACAGTGGATGGCCTTACAGCAAGCAATGAAGGCGAAACACTATTTAAAGATATTCGCTTTTCGATGAACAAAGAGGATAAAATCATTTTACTTGGTAATCCAATGGCAAAAACGGCTCTTCTTGATATTCTAATGGACGAAAGAAAAGCAGATGCTGGTACAATCAAATGGGGCGTAACAACCTCTCAAAGCTACTTTGAAAATGATCACGATAAATACTTCGAAGGTTCAGAGAAATCATTAGTGGAATGGTTACGCCAATATTCTCCTGATGATGAAACAGAAAGCTTCTTACGCGGCTTCTTAGGTCGTATGCTATTCTCTGGTGAAGAAGTGAAAAAATCTCCTTCAGTTTTATCAGGGGGCGAAAAAGTTCGTTGTATGCTGTCAAAAATGATGCTTGCAACTGCAAACGTTATTTTACTGGATGAGCCTACGAACCACCTTGACCTCGAGTCAATCCAAGCACTAAATGAAGGCTTAATCCGCTTCAAAGGTGCAATGATTTTCACATCTCATGACCATCAGTTCATCCAAACAATTGCGAACCGTGTCATCGAAATCCGTGAAGACGGCACAATTTTAGATAAACTATTAACTTATGATGAATTCCTAGAGTGGAAAGATAGCCAAGGATTAAACTAATGAACAAAACAGGGTTCTCCTATTCAAAAAGGAGAACCCTGTTTTTTTATAAATGAGTCTAGCTATTATCTTTCCTTGTAAAAGTAATATACAATATTACTTTGTCGTAGTTGTCATTGCCACTTCCACTTGAGCGTCTGACATGCGTTCATTTTCTTGTACTTTCTCGACAGTTTCTTCATATTGAGTGATCAATCGTGTATCCGGCGAAAATACGGCAAGTAGCAGTGATATCAGGAGCCCCGCCATCATCAAACCACCAAATAAATACGGTGATGCCCCATATTCTGTTGCTAAAGATGTCCATAGCATTGGTCCAAAACCGACAATCGCCGCAGCGATTTGATAGCCAAAGGATAACCCCGTATAGCGAACATTCGCTGGGAATAATTCAGAGAAGAATGTACCTTGCGTCGCGAAAATGGCTGCCCATACGATACCAAGTAAAATAACTTGCAACGTAAAGAAATAAGTTGAATTGATCGGAATCATGACGAAATATGGAATAGCTAGCAGTAACATTGTGATTAGACCACATATATAAATTTTCTTACGACCTATAAAATCTGAAAAATAGCCAACAAGTGGAATTGTTACAATCATTGTTGCACAGCTTACTGTTAAAGCAAATAATGCGACATCCCTTGTATAGCCAATATACGTCGTCGCATACACTAAAATAAATGACATTAAAAATACATTAAAGAATCCGTCTCCTATTTTTAATCCAATAATTCGGAAAATATCTTTTTTGTTATATTTAAATACTTGGACAATTGGTAACTTAGCTAATTCACCATTGTCTTTTTTTCGTTTAAATTCAGGTGTTTCTTCGATCCCGCTTCGAATCCATATCGCTAATACTATTAAAACTGCGCTAAAAAGAAATGGTAAACGCCAACCCCAGGCCATAAATTGTGCTTCTGTCGTTAATGAAGAAATAAGCGTAAAACTAAATGTTCCTAACACTAAGCCGATAGGTACACCAAGCTGTGGAATGGAACCAAAGAAACCGCGTACACCTTTCGTAGCTGATTCTGTTGCTAGTAACACAGCACCTCCCCATTCACCACCAAGCGCAATCCCTTGAATAAGTCGCAAAATTACTAATAGCGTTGGCGCGAGTAACCCCACTTGTGCATACGTAGGTAATAAACCGATCAAAAAAGAACTACCGCCCATTCCTATTAACGTAAGCATAAGCGAGGCTTTCCTTCCGACACGATCACCCATATGTCCAAAAATTATACTTCCAATTGGACGTGCCGCATACCCAGCTCCAAAAGTAGCAAACGCAATTAAAATCGACACAGCCGGATTAGTCGAAGGGAAAAATAGGGTTGTAAAAACTAATCCCGTTGCCGTACCATACAAATAAAAATCGTACCATTCAATGATTGAGCCTGCTAAACTTGCTAATAATATCTTCACATTTTTCATATAGCCCCTTCTTTCTACAGTCAAATTTTTATGTTATTCGTTTCAACTAAAAATAGCATTACGTAAAACATGCTTTTGAATTTTCCCGACTGGTGTACGAGGGAAATCTGTCACAAATTCAATACTATCTGGCACTTTAAATTTTGCAAGACGTTCCCGACAATGCGCAATTAATACCTCTTCACTTACAGCAGCGCCGGCCTGTAAAATAACATAAGCTTTAATAGCTTCATCACGCATCTCATCTGGAACACCGATGACTGCTGCTTCAAATACTAATGGATGCTCTGTTAATACACGCTCCACTTCATTCGCTGCTACATTTTCACCTGAACGTTTGATCATATCTTTTATCCGATCAACGAAATAAAAATAACCATCTTCAGCTATTCGTGCGTTATCCCCCGTCAGTAACCAGTTATCTTTAAGAGTGTCGTTTGTCGCTTGCTCGTTTTTAAAGTAGCTTTTCATCAGGCTTCTTCCTGGTATGCCTTTAACGGCAATTTGACCAATCTCCCCTTGATTTACTGGGACCCCATGTTCATCTACAAGCTGAACCTCATAACCAATGCTTGGTCTACCAATACTCATATTTTTCCGTATTCCAAATAGAGGATTTATCAGTGGAATTCCAACTGTTTCGGTCAAACCATATAGTTGCAATAACTTCACATCAAATTGTTCTTCAAATTGTACTAATTGGTGCTCTGCCACTGACTGTGCAAAAAGGACAAGTCGTATCGGATTATCCTTTGCCTCTTTTTCATAATCTTTCGCTAAAATCATACGAATAGGTGCGGCAAATAAAGAACCAACTGTTCCGCCTAATGCCTTTGCTTGTCTAAAATAACGCGAAGCACTAAATTTCTCCGTAACTGCAATGCCTGCCCCTACCATGATGGCAGACATCGTGGAGTAATATTGCGCATTGCCATGGAAAAGCGGTAAAACAATAAATGTTCGATCTTCAGGTGTTAAAGCGATTGAACGCGCCATTAACTCACCTGTGTAAATATAATTAGCATGTGTCACTTGAATGCCTTTTGGTTTGGATGTAGTCCCAGATGTATAAAGCAATGCCACAATATCTTCTGACGAAACTGTTGGGAAATGCACATTATTATCGCTCTCATTTTTAATGAGCTCAGAGAAATATAAGACACCATCAGCGTTATCTTGTTGTCTCGTAATAATAATATTTTGTATAGTTGGTGTGTTAGACTGAATACTGACAAACTTTTCGATATAGTCCTCTTCCGTAATAATAAGAACAGCTTCAGAATGAGAGATAATATATGTCATCTCATCTGCTGGAGATAAAATGTTAGTTGGCACCATAATGCCTCCAATTTCAGCAAGTGCGAACCATGCTGTAAAAAACTCCATATTGTTTGGTAAATGCAACACAACATGATCCCCTTTTTTAATGCCCAGCTTAAGAAGTGCATTACTGAAGCGCATAACCTCCTGATAAAAATCCCCATAATTTTTTTCAAAATAGATTCCCTTACTATCCTCAAAACGAATAAAACTTTTTTCAGGCTGTTGCGCAACTCTCTCCCTTAAAACAGAACGCAACGTTCTATTACCAATTAGATCCATGATCTACACCCCTTTGAAATAGTTTCATAGACTATAGTCTGTATATTAATCGGCGTGACAATTATTTGTCAATGTTTTTTCTAATAATTCAGAAAATAAGTTAATTACATGACCGAGTATTATGCTAAAGTTAAGTAGAAAATCTCGTGGAAATTAGGTGATGTAGAAATGAAAAAGACACGAAAACAACAGGCTCAAGAAACGAAAAAACATATATATTTAACAGCACTTACATTGTTCCAAACGAAAGGCTTTGATCAAGTAACGGTTGATGAAATTGTGACGAAAAGTAAAAGCTCAAAAGGTGCATTTTATGGTCATTTCACTTCAAAGTACGATATTTTCCTAGAGAAATTTAACGAAATTGATCATTTTTATGAAGAATTTACAACTACACTACCCGTAAATCTTTCCTTCAAGGAAAAGGTAATCTCATTAATTGAAGCACAAATGAAATATTTAAAAGATGATTTAGGAATGGATTTAATGCGGTCTGTTTACAAAAGTGGCTTAATTGAAAATGAAAGAAATTTCTTTTCAAATTCTGAACGCAAATTGTATAAAATCTTGCATTCATTTATACAAAAAGCAATTAAGGATGGTGAATTATCTGTGCAAATAAATGTGCAGGAAACTGTGATTTACATTACTCGTTGTATGCGAGGTTCATTATATGATTGGTTAGTCTTTGGAAGGGATTTTGATTTATTAGAAGAAAGCAAAGGCTTTATTGCCATATTTTTAGATGGATTATTATTAAATAAAGGGAATTAAAAACTTATAAAAAAGTCCCTATTCTATATCCTTCATTTACTATCATTATGCCTCGGAATAATTGCGTGACATCCGCCGGAGGCTTTATGAAAGAAGTTAAACAAAAATAGGCACTTCCTATTAACTTTAAAATAAGAATTGCCTATTTTCTCTTTATATTTAATCAAAAAAGACAGATACACTGAGTATCTGCCTAATACGTCTTATTTTTGCATTTCCTTCGTTGGTCCCAATACGCCTGGTACCGGTAAACCCGCTTGACGTAAGAGGACTGTCATTTGTCCACGATGATGCGTTTGATGATCGACCATTACACGTAATAATGCACCTCTAGCTATTGGTCCAGTGAAACCCTTAACTTCCTCTAGCAAGTCTTCATTTGATAGCTTTGCCGCTTCCTCTTTCACACTATTTGCTACATTTTCGTAAGCAGCTACAATTTCAGCAGCTGTAGATGGTATTGGATCGTCTTGTCGAGTCATTGGCACCTTTAAACCTGCCAAGTAACTGAAATAACCAGTAGCACCAACTAAATGCCAACCTAACCAACCTAGTGTGCTATGACTTTCCACGATGCTTTGCTCTAGCTTGTCATCTGTTATTGCTTTTAATACTTGAATAGTCCCTTGTGCTGATGCTGACCACTCATTTAAAAAATCATCTACTTGTCGATACATAATAACGCCCCCCATTTTCGTAAGTACATTTCTATCTTATTAAATAAGAGACTTTCTTACAAGTTTCTAACATCAGGTTTACATAATATTATTATTTCTTAATCTGCTATAACTATTCAATTCAGTTACTTTTTACATGACTTTCGTCAAAACAAGTATACGACTCTTTAAATTGTAAAATCATGTATAATAGCTTTTATCTTAAATTGAAAGAGGTATTTTATGTTTTCCCCATTAAAAAAAGGCGATACCATTGGCATTTACTCGCCCTCCAAACCAGCTACAACTATTGCAAAGGCTCGCTATGAACGAGGCAAGGAACGTCTGCAAGTACTCGGCTTTACTATTAAAGAAGGCTCTTTAACTGGAAAAGAAGATTTTTATCGCTCCGGTACACCGAAAGAACGAGCAGAAGAGCTGAATACCCTACTTCATGATCCCCACATCAAAATGATTTTACCAACTATGGGTGGTACTAACGCCAATAGTATGCTGCCCTATCTAGACTACGAAGCATTTAAGCAGAATCCCAAAATACTTATAGGATTGTCTGATGTTACCGCCATACTTCTTGCAATGTATGCAAAGACTGGTGTTCCGGTCTTTTATGGACCTTCTGTTGCTTCAACATTTGGTGAATTTCCACCTTTTGTCCAATATACAGAGCAATATTTTAAAGATTTGTTTTTACATTCATTATCGATTCCCTATAACATGCCAATCCCACCTATTTGGACAGATGATCGACTAAACTGGTTAGAAAAGACGACGGAGAAAACTCAGCATCATAATTCATGGATTACAGTTCAACCTGGCATTGCTGAAGGCCGTTTAATAGGTGGAAATATAAATACGATGTACGGCTTCATTGGAACACCTTACTTCCCTCACGTAAATGAAGGAGATATTTTACTTCTTGAAGATACTTCTAAAACAATTGCGGTTGTTGAGAAAAACTTTGCTATGCTAAAACTACACGGCATTTTCGACAAAGCTTCGGCGATTATTTTAGGTAAACATGAACAGTATGATGATTTGGGAACCGGGAGAAAGCCTTATGATGTATTGCTAGAGCAGCTAGATGGGCGTACTATACCTATCATCGCGGATGTCGATTGCTGTCACACTCATCCCCTGCATGCCATGCCCATCGGCTTACGTGTACGCGTCAATACGACTAGCAAAGAGATTACCTTTCTAGATAACTGGTTTTCATAACATTCGTATAACCTATATACTTCGCGTATAATGAAGGAAAATAGCTGAAGGAGTCTGGTATGAGACTTAATAGGAAGTAGCTCTTATTCTTGAAAAATTCAATCGAATCCGACTTCTATCACTACTGAAGTAACTGTCTATCATGATGTTATTTAGCTTTTACGCTCAGAGGGTATAATGATGACGACAACGAAATATTTCATGTAGAAGACACAATGGTGACAACTAATAAGAAATCGTTTGTCATTACCTCTACCCTACAAAAATTGTATAAGAGTTATTTTACAGGCGTCCTGCTTGGGCGCTTTCATTTTGAGTAAGGAGGGGTTTTATGAATGATATACATAGGCCAACAACAGATGAGGAATTGACGGAAGAAGAATTGATTGAGCTTGTCCTCGCTGAACAGCAAAAGGCGTTAACACTAGCACAAGAAGAACGTCAGCAAGGAAAAAAGCCTAAAAAACAAAAAACAATTGTCAAATGGATTGTCTGGAGTATGGCATTTGTGTTGTTTTTGAATACATTTGCACTTATCTTTCAAATTTACTCCATTCCAGCTCTCGAATTTTTGAAGGTTTCTGCTCGGCTATCAGCGCAAGACGATATAAAAACATACAAAAAGGCCGTTGTAGAGATCTCAACAGGGTCAAGTAAAGGCACTGGTTTTGCAATTTCTTCAGATGGACTTATCGTAACCAATGCACATGTTGTAGAAGATGCTCAATCATTATTCGTCATTTTCCCTGAGGAAGGTTTAATGGGTGCCAAATTACTACAAAGTTTCCCAGACGTAGATTTAGCATTATTGCAAGTTACTGGTGATGAGTTACCTTCCCTCTCACTTTCTGAAAATCCTAGCTATAGCAAAAATGAGCATGTCTATTTCATTGGTAATCCACTAGCGTTTACGGGCATTGCAAATGAAGGTACTTTACTGGAATCAACATACCTTGAGGATTGGCAGGAGCCTGTTATGATGATGGATGCCCCTGTTTATCGAGGTAATAGTGGGAGCCCTGTCATAAATGCTGATGGTGAGGTTATCGGGATTCTCTTTGCAACGGCGAAAAAGGATCCATATGGTCGTGTCGGTTTATTTATACCCGTTCAAGTGCTAGAGCGTATATTAAATAAATAATACCTATGGCTACTCCAATACAGCCGTGTATTCAACTGTAAAATGACTATTAGTTATTTAAATTTTAGGCTCAAACAAATATTATCCCGTCATTTAGGGCGGGTAGAAAATATAGTTGGTTAATTTTTGATATTTAACTGCTATACACGATGCGAATAAACTTATTCCATACATTATCAGAAGTAAAGCCATCTAGTCCTTCTACATAAAAATGACCTCCATTACATGTGAGAAGGTCATTTTATTGATTAAATTTAATTTCCTGTTTGAGAGATTTGGCTAATAATTTGGCTAAGCGCTTCGTTTATTGGTGTAGAAGGACGATCTAGTATTTTTTCTAAATCGTTACTTTCAATCTCTAAACCACCGTCTCGAATACCTTTTTGCGTGTTTACGAGCATAGGGAGGTAGGCTTCTGGTACTCCAGCACCTTTCATAATGTCGACATAAATAGTATCATCGACTTGTTGTACATGGACTTCTTTCCCTAATACATCTCCAAGAGCAGATACTAATTTCTCTTGAGTCATTAGCTTACCAGAAAGCTCGTAAACTGTATTCTCGTGTCCTTTCCCAGTCAATACATTCGCTGCTGCCTCCGCTAAATCTTGTCGAAGTACCCAGCCTACTTTTCCTTTCCCTGCGGATGTAACCCAAGGTGCCCCTAGCATCGCGCCCTGAATGCTCCCAATTTCATTTTCAAAATACCAATTGTTTCGTAAAAATGAGTAAGGAATACCTGTTTTCAAAATAGCTTCTTCTCTGGCTCTATGAGATGAAGCGAGGAAAAATTTGCTTTCACTCGCATTTGTTACACTAGTATAAGCAATAAATTTCACTTGAGCACGTTCAGCAGCGGCTACGGCATTCGTATGCTGTCTCATTATTATTTCATAATCCCCAAACGTAGATATAATTAATAGTCGATCGATTCCTGAAAAAGCAGAATCTAACGTTTTTGGTTGATCAAAATTTCCGTGTCGAACTTCTACTCCGAGAGCTCGCAATCCTTCTGCTTTCTCTGGATTTCGAACACTAACGACCAAATCACTCGCCGGTATAACTTTTAATAATGCTTCTACTACCTTTGACCCTAATTTTCCCGTTGCACCTGTAACTAGTATTTTCATATTTTTTTACCTCCAATTAAATTTTCATTTTGAAAAATGAAATCTAGGTATATACTATATCCACAGTCACAATAATAAAAGTAGGCATTTTTTTATGACATAGTCACAAAAAAGATACCTTATGAGAGAGGAATCATACAATCAATGGCTCGATTTAATTTTCAAGGAGAACCACCTAGCGAAGAACAAGAAGAAGTATGTTCTTTGACACTTACCCAAAATGTAATCGCTGGAAGATGGAAAATTATTATTTTATGGTATCTAAGTCGGCGAACAAGAAGATTTAACGAACTTCAAAGGTTGTTACCAGGCATTTCAAAAGGAATATTGACAAGACAACTGAGAGAGTTAGAAGAGGACGGAATGGTTCACAGAGAAGTGTATAAACAAGTTCCTCCTAAAGTTGAATACTCGCTAACAATACAAGGGAAAAGCTTTATACCAGTATTGAACACTATGGGAGAATGGGGTAAAAAATATATGGAGATAAAACAAAAAGAATAAAATTGTCCATCCTAAATTAATGAAAAAGGGCTTGAAAAGTCCTATATAAGAATTCTAGCATAATTGTATATGATAAAAATCCGCTTCGCATTCTGCGGACAAGACACGAGCCACATCACTGTGTTCCTGACACTGCGTTCACTCAAACTTCAATAAAACACAGTTTCGCTAACGCTCCCTGCTCGTGCTCTTGCTTCCCGTAGGATCTATGCTTTATATCAAAAAAATTATATCACAGAATTTCTTTGACCATAATATATTTTGTGTAAGACAGCTCCTCTTCTTTTCCCTCAATTGTGAAAGTATTTTATAAATACACTTAATTACATTAAATGGCTCGAAAACAACATTCTTTAAATGGGTTTATTCAGTTTACATAATAAAATTATATTATATTTTATTCGTAAAACTAGCTCATAGCGTTTTGTTTATTCCCTATCACCTAAATCTATTTGAATACAAAAAAAGACATCCTATATCAATAGGATGCCTTAAGTTTAACGAAGTATTTTTAATTACTGAGAATTAAAGTTTAGTTACGTTAGCAGCTTGTGGTCCGCGGTTGCCATCTACAACTTCGAATTCCACTTTTTGACCTTCGTCAAGAGTTTTGAAACCTTCGCCACCGATAGCTGAGAAGTGTACGAATACGTCGTTTTCGCCTTCTACTTCGATGAATCCAAAACCTTTTTCTGAGTTAAACCATTTTACTGTACCTTGTTTCATTTAAGAAAACCTCCAAAAAAATAAAAGTGAACAATATGTAATTTCTTCAGCGTATGAAAAAATTCACATATTACAAAGAGTACCGAACTAACGCGATCACTTTTTGTAATATGTGAATTCATGTTTCCGGTGAAGCAATTAAATTGTTAACCTAAGTATAACCGGCATTCATAATTTTGTCAAATAAAGAAAATTGTTTTTTTTAAAATGTCAAAATTTTATTTCTATGACTCAGATTTCAAAGCGATAATACCGTGATAAATTTGTACATCATCATCACAGGCTTCGCAAAAAACACTTTCATCGTCTGACCAGAAGGCCCAAAATCCCCCTTCTTTCGTTACCTCATTGTCATATGTTAATCGGAAGTGCTGCAGTTTTCTTTGCAACGCTGACTCAAATTGCTCCTCCGTTTCAAAGATTTCATTTGTTTGAATAAAAGCCTCCCAGCCTTCAAACTTCCACCAAGGCTCATAATCAGCTTTCATGTAAATGATTGTATACATATTTGCCACATTCCCTGCTGTAATAAGATATTTTCATTTTAGCAAACACATTTGAAATGTCTATTAAAACACTCTGTAATATGCTATTATTACCTTATTATTCATTATTTTTGGGAGGTATTTTTTTTATGTTTTCAAGTATTCGACCTAAGGCCGAACTCGACGAACTATTAAAGCGTGGTACAAATTTAAATGCAACAGGCCGTTTTCATAAAACACTTGCATTTAACCATTTCAATTCTCAAGATGAAGAGAATTTAAAAACTCTCTTCAATAAATTAAAAGATATCACGCCTTCAATGAACGCTATTTTTAATAGCTATTTAAGTGAGATCTCTCTCTCCTCTCAGCTAACGATTAGTGAAGACAATATTAATCGATACTTAACTCAGTTTTTCTTAGCTACTCGTGATGATGAATATGTGGATGAAACCGTTAAATTTTTCAATTTATTCAGAAAGAATCAATATGAGCCTGGTAAGTTAATCGTCATCTTCAATCAATTCGCATTTTATATTACAACATACATATTACATAATTTTGGTTTAAAACCTAAGAAGGCATTTGAATATATGAAATCTTTCCAATCTGCAGTCAATGTTGATCAGGAATTACTCGTTGAAGTATTAACAGAACGTACAATTGAAAATGTGGTCGCTGAAATTTCTTCTTTAATGGATGTCAACGCAAAAATCATGTACATGAAAGATTTAGTATTTAGCTTAGATAAACAAAACGAAGAAATCCAATCCTCTACCGCAGCAACTGAAGAAATTGCCGCTTCTATTAATGAGGTTGCTCGAATGTCTTCCCGAATTTCTGAAAAAACAACTGAATCTGTTGATCACGCTGTACAAGGAAAAAATGCAATTGAGCATGCCCTTTCTGAAATCTTTAAAACAGAAGAGACATTTACAACGATTGTTGAGTCCTTTGCAGAATTACAAAAACGGGTAAATGATATCGAAAATGTTGTAACGTTAATAAACCAAATTGCCGATCAAACGAATTTACTTGCTTTGAACGCATCTATTGAGGCTGCACGTGCAGGTGAACATGGTAAAGGTTTTGCCGTAGTTGCACAGGAAGTTCGAAAGCTCGCTGAGGGCACGGTATCAGCACTTAGTGAAGTATCTACAAATGTACATCATTTAAAGAGCTATTCAAATGATGTATCAGTATCAATTACGGAAACGACAGAGATTATAAAAGATGCAACAGTGGAAGCAAAAGAATCGTTACCATTATTAAATGCGATTGTAAGTGCCATTGAGGGTATTAATCTGGATGTTACAAATACAGCTGCAATCTCACAGGAGCAGGCAGCAGCTATTGATGAAGTATCAGCAAGAATGATTGAAATTTCTAACCTTCAAGATGATATTCGTGAATATAGCCATAACACATCTAGAGATATTCACGCATTAGGGAAAGAAATTAATCGTTTCCGCAATGATATTATTTCGAATAATAATGTTCAGCTATCGTCTATAGCACTTTTACAATTATCAAAGGCCGATCATATTTTATGGAAATGGCGAATTTATAATATGTTCCTTGGACTTGAAAATGTCGAGCCAAGTGATGTTTCTTCGCATAAAGATTGTCGTCTCGGTAAATGGTATACATCTGCTCGCTCTGTAGAACGTTTCGGACACTTGCAGGAGTATCGTGAATTAGACGCCTATCATTTACGTGTTCATGAATCGGCGAAGTTAGCAGCTGAGGCTTATAAGGTTGGGAATATTCAACAGGCTGAAGTTCATTTAAAAGAAGTAGATCAAGCTTCGAAGCAGGTTCTCTACTATATCAATAATTTAATTGCATATTTAGAAAAAGAACGTGTAATGCACTAAGCAAAAAGGAGGGCTCTCCCCTCTTAACTAGTAGGAGGTGTTAGCTTGAACAAGCGAGCGCTAATTAAATTTTTCGGAGATGTTTATGGAACTGGTTACCGTTTTTTCATTAAACAAAAAGCGATTGAGCTAGGATTAAAAGGTTACTGTAAACTAAATGGTCAAGATCAAATTGAGGTTGAAGTAGAAGGTTCAAAAAAAGCGATAGATGAATTTTTAGTATTTGTTCAAAAGGGTGTTAGCCCTCAAGCAGATTCCAATTCATTTGCATTAGAGCTTTTTGATGATTTAAAAGGTTATGCACGCATGGAGTCAGACATTGTTTAGTCTGGCTTCTTTATTTTTATAGTGCAGTAATACCAAGGTTTATCAAGCTATTCAGCTATTTTTAACATTGAATGAGTACGGTTTTATCTAACATGACGTTGCTGGGGGCAAGTTTATATTTTATTAATTTGGATTGGGAATAATACCCTAGTCCTTTTTTATTTCTCTTTTACCCCAACCTTTGTGAACAATACCGTCAATGCGTTCTTATAATCTCCCTACTGCCCCTTGTATAACCATCCATAACCAATGTAGCTATTTTTTTGTACAATCGTTTTTAATATGTGTTGTGTTTGTTGCTGCATGTTCTCACTCCACTTTTCATCTATGTTTTATTTAGTTGCTACCGCATTTAAAAGTAATTGTTTGTTGCGATCAGACATTGCACGCCATTCTTTAACCGTTACTTTCATTTACCCTCACAACCTTTCAAATATACGCTTCCAAACACTGTATGCAAGCGTTGGCGCATGTAAGACACTTCCACATCGGTTAATTGTTCTATTTACGAAGTCCATTCGATACATCAATCGGATGTCATGTCATAATAAAAAGCCACCACTCATAATGAGGGCACTGAAAAACTTACGTTTTCATAAAAGCGAACCCTTTTCAGATAAAAATAAGGCACTTCTTGTTCAATTTTGAACAGGAAGTGCCTTATTTCTGTCTCTATTCCTTATTCATTTTCGTTTAGTAGCTTT